>JBKQKS010000144.1:0-7763 GCA_052147395.1 Roseiarcus sp. | reverse complement strand
ATTCAGCAAAAGGCCTTCGACCTCCTGGACATCTCCCTCGCCTGTACCCAGTAGCCATGTCCAGAAATCGCCTTGCCGCGAGCAAGATCAATGGCTTACGCTTCGTGAAAGAAGGAACCTCCGATTAGAACAAAGGCGGCTACGGCAAATACGGCGGGTTCAAAGACCGCCACACGCGAGAAAGCGCAGCAAGCATTCGAGAGGGAGGCAGGATGAAACCGGGACCGGGCGGCTTCGATCGCCCTCTTGCCGAATATGGTTTGGGCGCAGCGTCAGGCCATGAGGCTTCAGCTGCGGTTCCAGCGCCGGTCCGAACGCGCCCATCAGGACGATGCTTCCCCGCGCGCTCGACAAAATACGTTCCCGCTATCCCTGACTCGATCTCGGTTACGCGCTCCTAGCCCGACTACAGCGTGCAGCCCCGGGTTGCGATGTCGTGAAAGTCCGAATCCCCACTAAAAGCCAATTCTGACGCGTAGAAGCGCCGTCCGGCGTTTCGCTCATCGCAATCTGCCTCGGCACCGTTCTTGATCGCGGCCCCTTGGCGACCGCTGAAGACGCCAGAGGCGGGCGTCGGTTAGTTGGTGCCCGCGATGGCCCCGAACGCAGCCAGACGCCAATCGCGCGCCGACCGGGGAATGCTCTTCGCCGTCTCGGTTGCCGGAGCATGGGACCGTCTGGGGCCGTAGCCGCCCAGCGGGCGCGCAGGGCGGCGATTGCGCTCGTCGGTACGTATGACGGTATGGGCGCCGACGACCGTCCAGGCGGGCCGCAGAACGCGCCTGCGGCCCATGCCTTCGTCGATGCCGGTTACGCCATCGCCCGCTATCGCTTCTCGGCTTTCGCGCGAAGCGCCACGACATACTCGCGGCCTTTGCCCGGCAGCGCCCGCTTGATCACGTAACTGACGCGTTCGCCCCGTCGATCCGTCTCAAGAAGCCCGCGTCTGAACAGCTCCCCTTTCAGCGCCCGATCTTCCGCCGCGCCCCCGGCAACCCGTTTGAACGTCGGGCCAGGAATCCAATATTCGCGACGACCGTCGTGCTCGCCGATATAGCCCAAGAGCGGCGCGTCCGCGCGCCCCGCCGGACCAGCCGCGTCAGGGGCGGGCTTGCGGAGGTCGTGGAAGCCGCCCTTGCGGTTGTCATTCACGAAGCGCCGCAGCCGGTCGTAGGGCTGCCCAGCGGGCGTGGGGACGTCGACAGTGGGCACATGCGCTGTTGCGGCCCCCTGGGCGCTCGCGGCTGGCATGACCGGTCCGGTCGCCCCCGCAACCTCCGCATCAACGAAAGCTACGTGATCGAGGTGACCGGAAATGATCGCGTCGAGCAGGCCGGCCTCGGTGAAAGACAGAATCTTGTAGCGGATCGCCAAACATCCCGTCGCGTACACAGTCGCAAAATACCCACGCATGCGCCGCGCCTTGCGCGTCGGCGAAGTGATGCGCTCAGTCGAAGGAAAGCTCGAATGTCAGCCCTTCTTCAGCTTCGGCAGGCGCGCTAGCACCTTGCTCGATGGCCTGAACGCGACGACGGACTGCTCACTCAGGCCCGCTATGCGACGCTGAACGACCTTGCTGGTTGCACCCTTGCCCCTTTGCCACATCATCAGACGACCAGCCCCCGCCAGCGTCTTCTTCAGATCGTTTGCCTCGCTCTTTCCGCCAGCGATCCTTTCGAACCGGTCGTTAGAAAGCCAAATCTCAGTCTTCTTGTCATGGATTCCGATGTAGCCCGAAGCTTTCACATGATCGTGACCCTCGGGCAGTGCGGTAGCCGGGTTGCGGAGGTCGATGAGCCCATTCGGGATATTGGCTTTCAGATAGTCGTTCAGTTTGGTGAGGGGTGTTTTGCGTGAAGCGGCAACGCCCGTGTTGGCGGCTTGTTTCGGGCCACCCTCTTGATCGCCCGGCGCTAGAGTCACCGGCACCCTAAGCCGCTTAACCTCATTGTCGATGAACGCCACGTGATCCCGCGCGCACGTCAAGTTGGAGGCCAGAAGCTCTTGCCTCGTCAACGGCAGAATCCCAAAACGCCTCGCGAGACAGCCGGACGCGTAAATCGTGGCGAACCGACCGTGCAGGCGGACCAGATCGCGCCAGCTGGATGTAATGCTTGCCGCGGCTTGCCGATATTCCTCCCGGGCGGCGTCAACGAACGCCTTCAGCGCCTCACGGTCAGTCCTGAGCGCCTGAGTAAACAGCTTTGCATAGTGTCGGCCTGCCCAACCGTGGTTCTTTTCCGCGAGCGCCCGCAGCCGCGCCTCGTAGGCCTCCACGTCGCGCGAGCCATGGAGGTCCTCGAAGAAGCAAGCGCAATCGTCTGGCGGAGGAATGTCCGGCAAGCGGTCAACATGGGCGGCGTCGAACTCAAAATCCAACCCTAGCAAGATCGCCAAGAGCGACTTGTTCGAATTAGTCAGAAGAGGAACGGACCATGTTTGACGAGTGAGTTCGGTATAGCGCGCCGTCGCATGCCCATGCGCGATCATCATGATTGACTCGACCGCATCCTTCGACGCCTTGCTCATTTCGTCGAGGAACAGGAGTGTGTGATTGCAAGCGGCGGCGTAGTTTTCGAGCGCGGCTACCTTCGATCTCCAACTGAAGCCGAAGCCAATTCGAGTGCTGGGCGTCGGGTCCCATCCCCACATGGCAGATGGAATCTTGGCCGCTGTGGACTTACCCCAACCGCCGGGGCCGTAAAATAGCGCACCAGGAGGGTCAAGCCCGAACGCTGCGCAAACCAACCCGCTGCACGCCAGCTGATAGGCAAACACGAGACGGGAGTTGCCCTTCGAAAGCTCGATTAGCTCCTTCCATCCCGGATAATCCCCGGCGCAGAGAAACTTCTTGTAGACCTCGGCATGGCGTTCGTCGGGATAAAACGCGACGGGCGATTGGTTCGCCGATACCAAATCGTCGGGAAAACAAAATCTGTCACCATACAAACCCGGCTGGGTCGCGGCCAGGAAAGTTGGTTCCTTGCCTGCTTCGATCTCCGCCTGATCGATAAACTCGTTCTGGGCTCCTGGTCGAAGAAGTGCCAAGCCCGCGCGCTGGAGCCGCACATACTCCTCTTTCGGGTTGGTTATGAGTTTAGCGACGCTGATGAGGGCGACGTCATTTCCGACACGCCGTTTGAGAAAGCGATCACCGTTTGCGCTTGCACCAATGCCGAGGAACTCGATTTTTGGTGCTTGCGGCGTCTCCTCGGTGTTTTCTGTAACAAGCTCTTTGGATATCACCTTGGCCGCCGCCTGCTTCGCATGCGTCCTATCACTTTCATGTTTCATACGCGTCTCCTGTGTTTCGTCGTTCTGATCATCCGATCTTCGATTATCAGATCTTCGATTAACAAGCTCTGCGCTGACGCGCTTCGCCTCGATGGTACCTATGCTGATAGCTTTTTCGGGAGTTGACGGTGTCGTATTTTTCTGTGACATATTAACTCTGTGACTTAAGGAGTTTCGTATGTTTGGTCGCGTTGCAATGAACGTGTCGTTCCGACGTTGACAATTGCATATTCGTCGAACTTGCATATATTAACCTTCCGATAATAGATGCCATCTTCGGAACCATGTGGTAATCTGTCTGCTATGAGAACAGATGGCCGAGCGTTGGATCACGCGACCCTCACGGAACTGCGCAAACGCGGCGTAGCTGCGGTGCAAGCAGGGGAAAGTCCGCGGAGCGTGGCGGCAGCCATGGGCGTGCATCTGCGCACAGTGTTTCGCTGGTTGGCGGCATATCGGCGCGGCGGCTGGGGAGGTTTGGATGCGAGCAAGCGCGGAGGGCGACCGCCGAAGTTGGATGGCCGGGCGCTGCGATGGATTTACCGAACGGTCGTAGACAAGAACCCGATGCAGTTGAACTTTCCGTTTGCGCTATGGACCGCGGCTATGGTCCAGAAGTTGATTCTCGACCGCTACGGCGTGCGTCTGAGCCGCAGTTCGGTGTCGCGGTTGCTGCACCAGTTGGGATTGAGTGCGCAGCGCCCGCTTTGGCGGGCCTATCAGCAAAATCCCGAAGCCGTGCAAGAGTGGTTGACGAAGACGTACCCTGCCATTCAACGCCGGGCGAAGCGCGAAAAAGCGGAGATTTTCTTCGCCGATGAGGCTGGCGTCCGCTCGGATCATCACAGCGGCGCGACCTGGGGCAAGCGAGGCCAGACCCCGATCGTTTCGAGTACGGGCGCTCGCTTCGGCCTCAATCTGATCTCCGCCGTAAGCGCCCAGGGGCGCCTGCGTTTCATGATCACCAAAGGACGCGTGACGGCAGCGGTGTTCGTCGAGTTTCTCGAGCGCCTCCTGGTCAACGCCACTGGAAAGATCTTTGTCATCGCCGACGGTCATCCGACGCATCGCGCCAAGACCGTGGAGCGATTCGTGGCGCAACAGCAGGGCAGGCTCAAGCTATTCATCCTGCCGCCGTATTCGCCAGAACTGAATCCGGACGAGTACGTCTGGAACGATCTGAAGAACCACGGCCTGGGCCGGAAGGTCATCACCTCGCTGTCTCAGATGCGCCGCGAGGTCATCTCACATCTTCGGCAACTCCAGAAGCTGCCTGATCTCGTACGGAGTTTCTTCCGTTCACGGACCACCTCCTATGCAGCCATCTGATGGCGACTATTATGGGAAGGTTAATAACCCTGCCTACGGCAAAGATTGTGCCTGATCGACGTAGGCGGACCAGAAGTCAAGTTGGTGATGGTATGCATGGTGACCTGTCTTCACGAAATTCGAGTTGTGGCGTAGGAAACAAATGGAATGTGCGATGTGGGTACTCGGAGTCGCCATGTTATTTGGTAACACTTGGTAACACTCAACAACCTCTTGTTTGTCGCGCATCATGCGCGGGATTGTTATCGCACGGGCTCCCCAAAATTCACGTAGGCAACGTAGGCCTGGTAGGCAGGTAGGCATGCTGTAGATCGAGTCAATTTTCCTCCGACAGTCATGCCTACGAGGCGCGGTCCCAATCCCCGACAGCCTTGCCTTCAGCGTTTCCCTCGTGCCTTTTCAGCGGTTGAAGGCACCGGCTGGGGTACACTTAGATCCGGGAGTTCCTCGGGTTCGGATCCAATGGTCGAAGGCGCCGGCCGGGGTACACTTAAGTCCGGGAGTTCCTCGAGTTCCGAGGAATAAGTGGCAACGGGTGCGGTCCGCTTGTTGTCCGGCGTGGTCGGAACTATGCGCTGTCGCTCGGGCTTTCCGGGCGCGGGTCTACTAGTCGCCTCAACCGCCGAGGCTGACACCATAGCTTTTGATGCCTCTGGCGCGGGCGGCGGCGGCGGGGCGGTCTTGCCGGTCAGCAAAGCGTTCTCGGTTGAGGAGCCATCCTGCGCGGTTCCATCGCCACTTATGCACGTTCCATTTCGGCCTTCGCGCCGATAAAGTTTCCTGGGATCGACCAATTCGGGCCAAGGCAGGTTATCGTCGTCGATGGTCACGACCTTTACGGCGGTGACAACGCGCCAGTCATCGACGCCGGACGGTTTGACCTCGAAGAACATCACCCCGCGTTTTGCGTTAATCACCGTATCGACCGTGAATGGACCGAAAAGCGACCAGGGGTCATAGGGGGTATGATGACGGGGACGGTGGTATCGAGATCGACGCGCGTCCGCGACGTGCGCTTCTGATTTTCCGCCTGGCCGCTGATCGCATCGCCGCTGATGGTGGCGACCTTCGGGCTCGCCGGGTTGTCCATAGTGTGATCGCTTCTGGCCGTCGAAGCTCCGGGCTCAACCACCTCGTCATCCTGATCGGCCACAGGGACAGGAGGCATTAGCGCCGTCTCACCGCGCTTGTCGCTCAAGGTATTAGGCGGCCCGCCGACCGTATCAACGGCATTCAGGGGCTCGACATCGATATCGTCTAGGGCATTCGGGTCTTGCTGAAGAACGGAGAGATCGTCTGACGCCTCATTCGCCTCCGAGGCCTTGCCGGGGAGGCTCTTGTAGAGTCGGGCGTAACCGCCTCCTTCTTTCAGGCGCCGGGCCACTTCTTGAACCGGAACGCCTTGGCTGCGAAAGGACTCAAGAACAGCTGCGGGCTTGAGCCATTTCTCGCGGTCCTGCTCCGTGCGCGCGTCTGCGAGGAAATACGCGATATGGCGGAGGAGGTTCGTCTCGTCGGGTTTTTGCCGGTTACACTCGAAAAAGTCGAGGTTCGTTAACCGGCGGAACTCGTCGGCGTCTTGCCTAAAGGCGTCATCCAGGCCGTAGACTACCTGTAAGCCATCATTGAGTCGCCCGCTGTAGCCACTCCGGAATTGGGCGAACTCGACTTGGAGTTGCACAAATTTAGCGGGCTCTTCGTACAGGCGAGCGATCAAGTCCGGCTTAGGCGCAATTCGGCCCGCTCCGCTTGGAAGGCCCGGCAGGGGTTCCTGCGGGCTACTCGACTCTTCCATCTTCTTCCTCCTCAAATCGAATCCTGAACGGTTCAGGAGTCGTCAGCTGGACTCGGCGCAAATGTCATTTGGCGACGAGCCCGATCAGGCTTCCACGACAATTCGACCTCCCCGGCGACGGGCGCCATAGAGGAAGACGAAGTCATCGAAGGAGTACAGCGCCCACCAACGAGCAAGCTCGGCGAGGCGTCGCGCCAATTCGAGCGGGTCCGACGTAATCCCGTTCGTGTTGGGTGTTTTGTCAGGTTCGCTTCCGCTTTCGTCCGATTGCATTTTCAGTCTCCGCTTTTGAAACCTGCGTCACGCAGGATTGGGCCAATCACAGTTTAGGCCGTAGCGCCACGCCGCGAGGGCGCGTAGGGTTCGCGCATGCGCAGCGAAACCGATGCTGGCGCAGGGGAATCGGGTGAAGAAATCATGATGCGACGACGCTTGCGAGGAAGTCGTCGTCCCAGGCGGCGACTTTGCGCCTCAGGCGCATGGAATCTTTTGTCGTAGCCCTTCGCATGAGGTTGTAGGCGATGTGTTTGATGGTGACGAAGTTGGCGGGAGCATTGGCGGTTCGCACGCGGCATTCGTCGTCGCGGAAGACCATGTCCATGATCCAATGCAGTCCGTTTTCGATCATCCAGTGGGAGCGGATCATGGGGCCGATCTGGCTGGCCAACAGGACCAGCGAGGTTATGTAGAGACGCGTCTCACGCTCGACCTTATCGCCGATTTCGCGCGTGCTTTCGACGACGACGACGCTTTTCAAGCTGGGCCAATTGTGTATTTTCTGTAGCCATTCGACATTGTGAATGACAGTGATCTCGCGGGTTTCGATCCGGCCGTGATCGCCATCGACGGTCTTGTGACGGCTGATTGTCGCGTCCTTGAAGTCCACGGCTTTTTGTTCTTCGACGTAAAGCTTCGTATCGTCCTCGAGCGTGCCTTGATTGCCTTTCAAGGCGAGGATGTAGTCGGCCTTTTTGTCGATGATCGCCTGCGAAATCTCGCGTTGACAGCCCATCGCGTCAATGGTGACGATCGCTCCCTCGATCTCCAGCATCCGCAACAGCTTGGGAATGGCGACGATCTCGTTGGATTTTTCCTCCACCTCGAGCTGGCCGAGAACGAGACGCTGGCGAGCGGCGAAAGCCGACACGACGTGGATCGGACCGTTGAGGTCTTTCTTCTTTTTCTTCGACGTTTTCGAACCGGACCTGCGCACGGTCTTGCCATCGATCGCAACCACTTCGGCCGACACTCCCGTCCGCGCGGCGACCCAGGCGACAAAGCAACGCCCGAACGCCTCGGCGTCGAGCGTGGCCAGAATATCGCCGAGGTGATCGTGCGCGGGCGT
>JBKQKS010000143.1:0-23072 GCA_052147395.1 Roseiarcus sp. | reverse complement strand
GGTCGCTTCGACCTGGGAGGGCGCCCAGGCCGCCGCCGAGCTGCAGCGCGAGGGCATCGACTGCAACTGCACCCTCATCTTCTCGCTCGCGCAGGCGGTCGCCTGCGCCGACGCCAAGGCGTTCCTCGTCTCGCCGTTCGTCGGCCGCATCTTCGACTGGCATGTGAAGGCGGGCGGCGGCCCCTACGACGGCGACAGCGACCCCGGCGTCGTCTCGGTCCGCCACATCTACGCCTATTACAAGACTTACGGCATCGGCACCGTGGTGATGGGCGCCTCGTTCCGCAACACCGGCGAAATTTCCGCGCTCGCCGGCTGCGACCGGCTCACCATCTCGCCGCAACTGCTCGCCGAACTCGACGCCGATCGAAGCCCGCTGCCGCGCCGGCTCGACCCGAAGACGCCCGGCGAAGCGCCGGAAAAGTTGGAGCTCGACGAGAAGCGCTTCCGCTGGCTGCTCAACGAAGACGCGATGGCGACGGAAAAACTCTCCGAAGGCATCCGCCTGTTCGCCAAGGATTTGCGCACGCTGCGCGCCATGGTCGCGGAGCGGCTGGCCAAGGCGTGAGGCTGTAGCCGGGGGCGGCCGAGCTCCGGCCGCGCTTTTCATCGCTCGACCCGCCGCCTCGCAGCCGCGCGCGCGGCGGGCGCCGTGATCCGGCTCGACCCGCCACGGCCTCGGGCCGCGCAAACCCGTCGAAAAAGTCGCGTCCTTCCTCCCGGAATTCGAGCCCGCCGGCCGAGAAATCAGGGGTTCGAACCCAACGCCAGGCGCCCAGCATGGCCTCGTGGCGGACGAACCGAGTCGATCCGGAGTTGACGTTCGCGAACGGTGCAAAAATCAAGAAATTTGCAACGCGAATTGACACCAACAAAATCAGTGGATTACACGGCGCAAAAGGTAACTGGGGCAGATTGCCGGGGGCGGCCTTGTAGGCGAGGTCGCTGACCTCGCTGCCTCCGCTTGGAATACTCGTGTGAGAATGAGGCGCTTACGCGCCGACCGAGGTCAACGACCTCGGCTACAAAATGGCGCCGCCCGTGAATCGGCCCCGGCTAAGTGCAAAAATCTGGTGCAGAGACGTTCCCCTCCCGCCCATTCGAGCCGTGCTGCCTCGGGCCGAGAGGCTTGGTGTTGCATCCCTGCGGTTCGAATTGTCAGAGGTGTTACAAAAACAACCCGAATATTTGGCGCCCGCTACTCGCGCTTCGGAAACCGCGCCGCGGCGGCGCTGATGTTTTCGGCGAGCGCGATATCGGCGTCCGTGACCTTGCGACCGACGTCGTGGGTGCACAGCGCGAACGCCACCCGGTTGTAGACATTGCGCAAGTCCGGATGGTGGTTCACCACCTCGGCCTCGATCGCGACCTGGACGATGAACGCGATGGCGTCGCGGAAGGTCGCGAAGGTGAACTCGGCCTCGATGTTGGGCGCGGCGTAGCGCCAGTCGGGCAGGGCGGAAAGCGCGGTCGAGATTTCGGCTTCGGAGAGAATGTGAGGCTTCGACATCGGCGGCTCCAAGGGAAGATGCGGCCACCCTTATACGCCGCGCCGGTTCGCCTGGATCGAGCCGGCGAAATCGCCGCCCCCTTGATCGACAAAGAAGGATAGGGCATAGCACCGCGCGAATTCCAGGAGCCCCGGTCTGCCGGGACGCTGACGAGACCCGGTGAACCCATGAAAGTCCGCAATTCTCTCAAAACCTTGCGTAACCGCCATCGCGACAACCGCCTGGTGCGCCGCAAGGGCCGCGTCTACATCATCAACAAGACCCAGAAGCGCTTCAAGGCCCGCCAGGGCTGAAGCGCTCACGGCGATTTCGATTGCGCTGACGGCCCGGCGCCCTACAATGGCCGCATGAGGCGTCCGTTCTGGATTGTTTTGGCGCCGGCGCTGTTGGCGGCGGCGCCTGCGCGTTCTGCCGAGCCGCAGACGGCGGCCAAGAGCACGGCCGAGCTCATCGACGACCTCTACACCCGGCTCGCCAAGGCCGACGACGCGGACCAATCTGCGGGCATCGTGACAGCGCTGCAAGGGCTGTGGATGCGCTCCGGGTCGGACACCGCCGACCTTCTGATGTCGCGCGCGGTGGTCGCTTTCGGCGCCGACGATTATTCGCTCGCGTTGTCGTTGCTCGACACCGTCGTCGCCGTCGATCCCGGCTGGGCGGAAGGCTGGAACGAACGCGCGACGGTTCGCTTCTACGCCGGCGATCCCACCGGTTCGGTCGAGGACGTCGCCCAGACGCTGGAACGCGATCCGCGCCACATCGGCGCGCTCACCGGCCTCGGCGCCATCTTCGAGCAGGACGAGCGCTACGATGAAGCGCTTGCGGTCTACCAACGCGAGCTGGCGCTGGCGCCGCGTTACCAGCCAGTCGTCGACGCGGTCGCGCGGCTGAAGGCGAAGATCGCCGGGCAGTCGCTTTGATCGCCGCGCTGCTGGTCCTCGGGTCGGCGGCGGCCCTGGCCCTCGGGGCTCTGGGGTTGGCCCGCATCCATTCGCAAGGCTGTGCGCGCGACATTCCCGGCGCCAGCCTCACCGTGCTCGAGGGCGTCGGCCATTCGCCGCACTACGCCGACCCGGAGGCGGTGATCGCGGCGATCCTGGATGTCGAGCGCCGCGCCGCGGAGGCGGAAGTTCAGCCGAATGCGACGCCCGACGAACTCGGCGCGAGGCGAATGAGCCGGGAATCCTCGACCGCCGCCTGACGATGTTTTACCGCCTCGCGATAGACGGGATCGCGGATCATCTCGACGAAGGCTTGGACGCTGGGGTACTCGGCGATGAAGCAGAGGTCCCAGCGCTCATCCGCCGGGCCGATCAGCATCAGCTCGAATTTGCCCCGCCACACGATGCGCCCGCCGAGTTTTGCAAACACCGGCCGGCTCTCGCGCCCGTAGGCCGCATAGGCCTCGGCGCCCGTCGCCTCGCGCCCGTCGGCATAGGCCGCGCGTTCGCGCAAGCGCACGAGGTTGAGCATGTGGATCGGTCCCGGCCGCTCGTTGGCGCGGAACAGGGCGAAGGTTTCTCTGCTGGGGTCGATGTGGCCGGACATCGCGCCAGTTTGTAATTGCCGAAAGCCGTGGTCAATCGGGTCCTGAGCGAACCGCCGACATTTCCTGGCCAAAGCTCGATGACTGGCGGAGGGGGCGGGATTCGAACCCGCGATACGGTTTCCCGTATACACACTTTCCAGGCGTGCGCCTTCGACCGCTCGGCCACCCCTCCGTTTCGCGTCTATTCCGCGAACCCGCGCGAATATCACCGACTTCGGCTCGAGCGCAAGGCGCCGGCGACATAACGTGGACAGCGGCCTGATCTTTCGCCTAAGACGGCCGCGGGGCTGGCCGTTCGAGGAAAAGCGCTCTTGCTGCGTCTGATGTTTCGCTTCTTGGGTTTGCTGGCGCTCGCCGGCGCGTTCGCCGCGGCGGTGCTCGACGCCGCTCGCACGGTCGCCGACCAGCGGCTCGAGTTCACGCCCGGCGGCCGGACGCTGGCGACGCTGTTTCCGACCGAGTTCGCTGACCTGCCGGCGCTGGCGGGCAGGATTCATCCCAAGCTCTGGGACCCGGTGCTGGTGTCGATCCTCTATGCGCCGACGGCGCTCGATCTCATGCTGATCGGGGCGGCGCTGATCATGGTCACGCGCCGGCGCGCCGACGTGCGGGCGATTGGCGCGCGGCGCTGAACCTTCGAGCCCTCCGCTGCGTAACAACGCGCGAGGACGCCGCGAAAGGCCGGACGGAACAGGAGGCAGCAATGTTCGAAATCTTCGCCAAAAAGGCGCGCATGATCACGGCGGCGGAGGCGCTTCCCGGCCGGCCGCAGCCGATCCCGACCGCCGCAAAGCATTTCGTCAACGGCCGGCCGTTGCGCGGCCCGTATCCCGAGGGCCTGGAGACGGTGGTGTTCGGCATGGGCTGCTTCTGGGGCGCGGAGCGCAAGTTCTGGCAGGCGGGGGAGGGGGTCCACGTCACCGCCGTCGGCTATTGCGGCGGCTTCACGCCGAACCCGACTTATCAGGAGACGTGCTCGGGGCGCACCGGCCACACCGAGGCGGTGCTGGTGGTCTATGATCCGGCCAAAATTGCCTACGAGCGGCTGCTGCAGATCTTCTGGGAAAACCACGATCCGACCCAGGGTATGCGCCAGGGCAATGACGTCGGCTCGCAGTATCGCTCGGCGATCTATGCTACGACGCCCGCTCGGCTCGACGCGGCGCGCGCGTCCGCCGACACGTTCGGCGAGGCGCTGAAGGCCAGGGGGTTCGGCCCGATCACCACCGAGATCGCCGAAGCGGGGCCGTTCTATTTCGCCGAGGACTATCACCAACAATATCTCGCCAAGAACCCCGGCGGCTATTGCGGGCTCGGCGGAACCGGCGTCTCGTGTCCCGTGGGCCTCGGCGCTTCCGCCGCGTGAGCGACGCCGTTTCCTTCGGCAACGACCTCAGCCGCCGATAGATTCGATGGCGACGATCTCGATGCCGAAGCCGGCGATGCCGACATATTTGCGCGGCGAATCGGTGCGCAGGCGGATCGACTGCACCCCGAGGTCGCGCAGGATCTGCGCGCCCAGGCCGACCTCGCGCCATTGGGTCGCGCGGGCGTGGTCCGAGTTCGCCGCCTCGGAGCTCGACAGATTGGTCGGCACGCCCGCCGAGCCGTCGCGCAGGTAGATGAGCACGCCGCGGCCTTCCTCCTTGAAGCGCTTCAACGCCCGCTCGATGACGCCGCCGCCAAAGATGTCGCCGAGGATGTCGGCGCGATGCAGACGCGCCGGGACCGCGCGGCCGTCGCCGATGCTGCCCAGCACGAAGGCGAAATGCAGCACCGGATCGAACGGGGTGCGGAAGGCGTAGCCGGCGAGCTCGCCGATCGGCGTCTTTACCGGGAAGGCCGCGACCCGCTCCACCAGCTTCTCGCGCGACTGGCGATAGGCGATGAGGTCGGCGACGGAAATGCGTTTCAACGCGTGCTGGTCGGCGAAGGCTTCGATCTGCGGCCCGAACCTGACCGTGCCGTCGTCGTTGGCGAGCTCGCAGATGACGGCGACTTCCGGCAGGTCGGCGAGCCGGCAGAGATCGACCGCGGCCTCCGTGTGCCCGGAGCGCATCAGCACGCCGCCCTCCTTGGCGACGAGCGGGAACACGTGGCCGGGGCGCACGAAATCGGCCGCGCCCATGTTGCCGTTGGCGAGCGCGCGCACCGTGTTGCAACGCTGCTCGGCGGAAATGCCCGTGGTGAGGCCGTGGCGCACGTCGACCGAGACGGTGAAAGCGGTGCCGAGCGGGGCGTCGTTCATCGCCACCATCGGCGACAGATGCAGGCGGCGCGCGTTCTCGGAGGTGAGCGGCGCGCAGACGATGCCGCAGCCGTTGCGGATGATGAAGGCCATCTTCTCCGTCGTGCATTGCGAGGCGGCGACGATCATGTCGCCCTCGTTCTCGCGGTCGTCGTCGTCGGTGACGATGACGATCTCGCCGTGGGCGAACGCCTCGATGGCCTCGGTGACGGTGTGCGGCATTTCGTATTCCCCCATGGGCGTGAGCGCGAGCGCGAGAAAGTCGTTGGGCGTGAGCGGCGAGACGCCGATGCGGCGTGCGAAATCGGCGCGCTCGAGCCGTTGCGCTCGAGCCGTTGCGTTCGAGCCCCTGCGCGAGCTTGATGTTCGTCGAGTATAGGGTTCGGGATTTTAGTTCAACTAAGGCGACGCCGCAAAATAATTGATTCAAACTCGAGAAGGCTGCACGGCGCCGCAGGAATGGTCAGAAGGGACCAACGCCCTAGGTCGTCATGCCCGCCCCCGGGCTTGACCCGGGGGTCGTCCCGGGCATCCACGTCGATGTGCAATCCGATCGACTTGCCTGATTTATCCCACCGTTCGTGCGAGAATACATGGAAGTTCTGCAAAGCAAAGTTACGCGGCGCCACGTGGATGGCCGTGACGAGCACGGCCATGACGGAGAGGGCGCCGCCCCTTCCCTGGCTGATTGACGCCCCGGGCTGAGCGACCCTCTCTTGCAGCACTTATTGTTCGGCGTCGCCTAAACCTCGGCGCCCGCTTCCCCGTCGAAGATGAAGCTCGGAGCAAAGCCAGGGGGAAGGCGCCCCTTCGCTCGTTCTCTCCACGCCGTGCGCAAGGCTCAGAGTTTCCGTCCGATCGCCAGGAATTTGGCGGCGCGGGCGTCCCTGAGCTGCTCGCGGGACATGTTGTTCAAGGAATCGAGCGCGGCGCCCACCGCGCGGCCGACAGCGGCGATGGCGGCTTCAGGGTCGCGGTGGGCGCCGCCGATCGGCTCGGGCACGATGCCGTCGATGATGCCGTATTTGATCAGGTCCTGGGCGGTGATCTTCATGCTCATCGCCGCGTCCTGGGCGCGCGACGAATCGCGCCACAAGATCGAGGCCGCGGCCTCGGGCGAGGCGACGGTGTAGATCGCGTGCTCGAGCATCAGCACCTTGTTGCAGGCGGCGATCGCGAGAGCTCCGCCCGAGCCGCCCTCGCCGACGATGACCGCGACATTGGGAGTCCCGAGCGCGAGGCTCGCGTCCGTCGAGCGCGCGATCGCCTCGGCTTGGCCGCGCTCCTCGGCGTCGATGCCCGGCCAGGCGCCGGCGGTGTCGACCAACGAGACGACAGGCAGATCGAAGCGGTCGGCGAGTTCCATCAGCCGCACCGCCTTGCGATAACCCTCGGGTCGCGCCATGCCGAAATTGTGCTCGATCCGCGTCGTCGTGTCCTCGCCCTTCTCGTGGCCGATGACGCAGATCGGCTCGCCGCGGAACCGGCCGAGACCGCCGACGATCGCGGCATCCTCGCCGAACTTGCGGTCGCCGGCGAGCGGGGTGAAATCGGCGACGAGGCCCTTGACGTAATCGACGAAATGCGGCCGCGTCTGCGCGCGCGCAACCTGCGTCTTCTGCCAGGGGGTCAGCGCCGCGTAGAGGTCGGCAAGTGTCCTGGCTGATTTGCCCTCGAGCTTGGCGACCTCTTCCAGGAGCACGGTCGAATCGCCCTTGGCGGCGAGCGCGCGCATCTCGTCGGCGCGGGCATCGATGTCGGCCACCAGCGTTTCGAAGCTCAGATACGACCGCATGAGACCTGGCAAGCGAACCCCCAGCAGCTTCGAGGGCGGGGGTAACTGACCGCAAGAGGCGAGGAAGTCAAGGCGCGCCGGCCTCCGCAGCAAGCCCTGTACACACCTGTGGCGGGCCCTCGCGCCTCTTCTATGTCCTTTGCTTCGGCGCCTCGGCGACATATCCGGCGATGAGCAGCAGGCCGCTCTCGCGGTCCCGTAGCGCGAACAGATAGGGCTTGTCGACCACCATGTGGATCGGGTTCAGCGGCGGCAATGCCGCAGCCGTGACCATGATTCCGGTCACCGCGGCGGCGCGGGCGCCTTCCTCGTCGACCTCGATCTTGGCGCCTTGCAAGATGGCGTCGATCTTCGAACCCGCCCCGAAGGCGGCGAAGGCGGTCGGCGACTTCATGCCGTCGGCGAGATCGGCGGCGAGTTTCGGCAGCAGATTTTCCTCGTCCTCGAGCGTGAAGCGGGGCAGCGCCACATCGCCCCGACGCGACGCGAAACCGTCGCCCGCGAGCCAGCCCTGCGCCGGCGCGAAATCCTTTAACGCCCGCGGCCGGTCCGTCGAGACGACGACGACGAGTTCGTAGCGGTCGCCGGCGAATGGCAGCTCGACGGCGACGAACGGACCGTCGACGCGAAAGAGCCGGCGCTCGGCAGGCAGATGCATCAACATCGCGGTGCGCGTCGAGCCGTCGGTCTCGTGGAACGGCGCCGCGGAGGTCCGTTTGGGATCGAACGGCTCCGCCCATTTGCCCTTGAAATACAGCGCGTCGAGGGCCACGAATTGCGGCGCCGACAGCGGCGCGTCGATGAGCTTCGGGATCATGCCCTTGGTGACCGACGCGACCCAGTCATTGACGGCGGCGACCCCCGCAGGCTTCGAGACGTCGGCGGTGACGTGGCTGATGCGCTCGTGGTCGAGCCGCGCGACGATCGCCGCGCTCGGCGCCGCCGCGGGGGGAAACACCAGGCGATCGGCGGCGACGAAGGCCTCGGGGTCGGCCGCCGCCAGCGTTTTGCGCGCCGAGGCGATGAGCGCTTCGGCTTCGGCGGGCGGCGCGCCGCCCAGCGCGATCGCCTTCGAGATCGACGCCTTCATGCGCGCGTCCGCGCCCTCTGTCAGCACATAGAAGGCGGAGGCGAGGCTCGCCGGCGACACCACCGCATCGCGGCCCGGCGGGGTTCCCTCGATCAGCTTCCAGGCGAGCTCCGCCTGAGACGCGGCGACGGCGGACTGAGCCTCGTCGGCCGCGCCCGTAGTAACCGAACCCAACGTCGCCGCGATGGCGATGATCATTACGCTCAGCGCTCGCCGCATCGCTTGCCCTCAGTCGATATGGGCGGCGGGCGCCGAGGCGCCCGCCGAGCGGTCAGGGGCAAGGCGGCTCGCCGGGCTTGCCGCACGCCTTGTTTTCCGGCTTGCCGATCGGCTTCGGCGCGGCGTTCGGCGCAGCAGGCTTGAACTCTGGGGTCGGCTTCGGCGCGGCATTCGGCGCAGGCTTCGGGTTAGCCCTGGTCGGCGACGCGCTAGGCGACGGCGAGGGCTTGCCCGGCGCCTTCGGTTCGGTCTTCAGCTCCGGCTTCGGGTTAGCCCTGGTCGGCGACGCGCTAGGCGACGGCGAGGGCTTGCCCGGCGCCTTTGGCTCGGTTTTCAGCGCCGGCTTCTCGTTCGGCGTGGTCGGCGACGCGCTCGGAGACGGCGAGGGCGCGCCCGGCGCCTTCTCTTCGGTCTTCAGCGCCGGCTTCTCGCCCGGATGGGTCGGCGTCGCGGTCATCATCGGCTGCGGCTGCGGCTGCGGCAACGGACCGCCGGCCGCCTTGGCCGGGACGACCGCCGCCCCTTTGAACTCGCCAGGACGGGTCGTGGCGGCGATCGGCGGCTTGCCGTTGTTGGTCGAGACGAACGCCGATTCGGTGCGGCTGGCGACGCGCTGCTGCTGCACCTGCGCCGGGGTCGGCGCCAAATGCGTCTCCTTGGCGGCCGCGAGCTCGGCGGCAGTCGGCTTGGCGACGACGCCGTGCGGGCCGCCGTTGAAGCCCACATGCGCGAATTCGGGATGCGCTTGCGGCACAGGCTTGTCGAACAGGGCGAGCGTGACGCCCGCGACGACGGCGACATTGGTCACCGAGCGATTGTAGTAGTAGCTGTCGCCTTGCCAGTATCCGCCTTCGAAGCCGGCGCCGCCGTAGCCGAAGCCGTAGTCGACGCCGCCGTAGAAGCCGACGTGCTTGCCCCAAAAGCCGCGGTGAAACGCATAGGCGCCGTTGGCGTAGCCCCAATAGCCCGGCGTCCACAGCAGGCCGGGTTGTGGCGGCGCGACCCAGACGCCGGGGACCCAATAGTAATCATAGCCGTTCCACGACCAGTTGCCCGGCGTCCAGAGGTAATTATCCGCGGGCGGCGGCGGCTGGTCGTAATCCGGCAGCGGCGGCGGCTGCTGGTCGGTGATGACGGCGCCGGGCTCGAACACGGGATTGGCGGAGGAGGGACATGTGCAGGTCTGCGCGAACGCGGGCGCTGCGGCAAGCGTCAGCGCCGAACTCCCGATGAGCGTCGCGATCGCCAGCGATCTAACAATCCGCATCTCGATTCCCTTCGTGTTTTCTCGATCCGCCGCGCTCGAGCGCCTGCGAATCGCAAGCGCATCATGGCCCCTGGCGCGCTGAATACGCGCTGAACGAATTGCCGGCAATGCGGCGGTATTGGGTTCGGCGCACGGCGCCGGGTTCACAGGTCGGTCCAGTCGAGCACGATCTTGCCGGACTTGCCGGCGCGCATGATTTCGAAGCCGTCGCGGAAGTCTCGCGCGCTGATGCGGTGGGTGATCACCTTGCGCACCTCGAGCCCGCTCTGCAGCATCGCGATCATCTTGTGCCAGGTCTCGAACATTTCGCGCCCGTAAATGCCGCGGATGGTGAGGAGCTTGAACACGATGCGCGACCAGTCGACCGGAGCGGGCTTCGCCGGCAGGCCGAGCATCGCGATGTGGCCGCCGACGATCATGTGCTCGACCATCTGATCGAACGCCTGCGGAGAGCCGCTCATCTCCAGCCCGATGTCGAAGCCTTCCTTCATGCCGAGCCGCCGCTCGACATCGTCGAGCTTCTCGTCGGCGACATTGACGGTCGTGACGTCGGCGACTTTTCGCGCGAGCTCGAGGCGCAGCGGATTGATGTCGGTGATCACCACGTGGCGCGCCCCGGCGTGGCGGGCGACCGCCCCTGCCATGATGCCGATCGGCCCGGCGCCGGCAATCAAGACGTCCTCGCCGACGAGATCGAAGGCGAGCGCCGTATGCACGGCGTTGCCGAGCGGATCGAGAATGGCGCCGAGCTCGTCGTCGATGTCGTCGGGCAACGGCACGATGTTGAAGGCGGGGATGCGCAGGAACTGCGCGAAGGCGCCGGGGATGTTGACGCCGATGCCCTTGGTTTCCGGGTCCATGTGGAAGCGCCCGCCGCGCGCCGCGCGGCTGTGCATGCCGATCACGTGGCCCTCGCCGGAGACGCGCTGGCCCACTCTCAGGTCGCGCACATTGGCGCCGACCTCGGCGATCTCGCCGGCATATTCGTGACCGACCACCATCGGCACAGGGATAGTGCGTTGCGCCCATTCGTCCCAATTGTAGATGTGAATGTCCGTGCCGCAGATGCCGGTCTTGTGGACCTTCACCAGCACGTCGTCCGGCCCGATTTTTGGCTGCGGCGCCTCCTCGAGCCAGAGGCCGGGTTCGGGTTTGGCTTTGACCAGGGCTTTCATGCGGGCTCGTCGAGTTGGCGCGGACGACCATCCGGCCGAAGTGCGAAGCTACGCCGCGCCGCGGCGGCAGGAAAGGGCGCAGGCCGCCGAAGTCCGACGGCCTCTGAGGCCGACGATGGGAAGCGAACCGCGGCGGCCCTCGCCCGGCGCTACGCGCCACCCCCGGGTCGAGCCCCATAGGCGCCAACATAGTAACCGGGGCAAATTTCGGGGCGCCATTGTAGGCGAGGTCGCTGACCTCGCTGCCTCCGCTTGGAAGACTCGTGTGAGAATGAGGCGCTCACGCGCCGACCGAGGTCGACGACCTCGGCTACAGAATGGCGCCCCCCGGGGAATCTGCCCGGTTACAACTGCGATTCCAGCGCAACGCAATTTGCTCTAGAACAGGTCGACTTCCTGCAAGACGCGCTCCGGCACGGCGATGGTCCCCTGGCTGACGAGCGTTTCGTAGCGCAGCACCCGGTTGCGGCCGCTGCGTTTGGCCTCGTAGAGCGCGGCGTCGGCTCGTCCGTAGGCGTCCGAGCCGGTTTCGCCGGGGTGGATCGTGGTGACGCCAATGCTGATGGTGACGTGGCCGACCTGAGGGAACGAGAAAGCTTCGACCGCTTTGCGAAACCGCTCCAGTGCGGCTTCGGCGCCGCGAGGATCGGCTTTGGCGATCAGGATGACGAATTCTTCGCCGCCGAAGCGGAACAGACGGTCTTTGTCGCGCAGCGTCTCGCGCATCAGCCGCGCAATCAGCACCAGCACCTCATCGCCGTAGGGGTGCCCATAGACGTCGTTGACGCGTTTGAAGAAGTCGATGTCGGCGATCGCGAGCTCCGAGCCGGAAAGCTCGAACGTGTCGTGGGCGCGCGCCCTCGGCTCTTTGCGCCCGGCCGGCGCCGAAACGGCGACGCCGCGGAACGTCTCGTCGAACGGCCGTCGATTGAACAGGCCCGTGAGCTCGTCGGTGTCGCTGGACTCGAGAATGCCGAGGTGGCTGCGATAGATGCGAGTGAGGCCCTGCGCCAATCGCATGTGTTCGTCGTCGAGCGCGGGCCGGGCGACGATCTCGACGAGGCCGACGACTTCGGATCCGGCGACGAGCGGGAACATGTGGCGGCCGACCGCGCCGTCCTGCAAATGGGCCGATGTCGGGCGCCGCGCTGCGTAGGCGGTCTGCGCCTCGGCGCCGAGCGCGGCGATCGGAAGCTCGCCATCGGCGGGGAGCGAATCGGGGGCGTCGACGTCGATGCGCACGCGCTCTCGAGCAAAGCGGCCCCCGCCGCGCCGGGACGTCTGCCAGAACACGACCGACGACGCGCGCAGTAGATCGAGCATCACACTCGCGAGTATGAACTCGAGGTCGTCGCGGTCGCGCATGTCCACCAGGGTGGCGACGGAGTCGATGAGGTCCGGCATGGGGGCAGCCATGCCACGCCCCAGCTTGCTCCGAAGTTAATCAACCTGGAGTTGTAACGGTTGGCGAGACGATTCAAGGATTTGGATTAACGTTTCCTCGAGGCGAGTCGCTTGGCGCTGCCGCCGCCTCGCCGTCGCGCCACTCGAGGGTCACGACCTTCCCGCGTTCGACGGTGAGCGCGAGCTTGCCCCGCTTGAGGTCGAGCGCGCGCTCGCCGAACAGCTTCAGCCGCCAGCCGCGCAACGCGGGCGCGTCGGCGCGGTCGTCGGCCGCGATCGCCTCCAGATCGTCTACGGTGGCGATCAACTTGCCGGCGACGCCGCTCTCGTCGGAAACCTGCCTGAGCAGCACTTTGAGCAGCTCCACGGTCGCGCCGTTGCCGGCGCCGTTGCGCCGCTCGCGCTCCGGCTTCGGCAAGGTCTTGGGATCGCGCGCGAGCCCGCGCTCGACGGCGGCGAGGATCTGTTCCGCCGCCCGCGACCGCTCCATGCCGCGCGAGAAGGCGCGCAGGTTCGCGAGCGCTTCGAGGTTGCGCGGCGCCGCGAGCGCAATCTCGACGAGCACGTCGTCCTTCAGCACCCGCGCCCGCGGCACGTCGCGGCTCTGCGCCTCCTTTTCGCGCCAGGCGGCGAGCTCCATCAGCACCGCGACGTCGCGCGGCTTGCGGCCGCGGGTCTTGAACCGCTCCCAGGCGCGCTCGGGGTGCTGCTCGTAGGTGGCGGGCGAGGTGAGCACGCGCATCTCGTCCTCGAGCCAGTAAAGGCGCTTGCTGGCGACCAATTTATTGAGCAACGCGCGATATACGACGCGCAAGTGGGTGACGTCGCCGATCGCATATTCGATCTGCGCCTCCGAGAGCGGCCGGCGCGCCCAGTCGGTGAAGCGATTCGACTTGTCGATGTGAGCCTTGCAGATCGATTGGGCGAGGTCGCTGTAGGATACTTGCTCGCCATAGCCGCACACCATCGCCGCGACTTGGGTGTCGAACATCGGCGCCGGCACGCGGCCGGTGTGCTTCCAGAAAATCTCTACGTCCTGTCGCGCGGCGTGGAACACTTTCACCACGTTCGGGTTCGCCATCAACTCGTAGACCGGCCCGAGGTCGATGCCCGGCGCCAGCGCGTCGACGGCGATGGCCTCGTCCTCGCTGGCGAGTTGCACCACGCAGAGCTCCGGCCAGAACGTGGTCTCGCGGTGGAACTCGGTGTCCACGGCGACGTAGTCCATGCGCGCCATGCGCGTCGCCGCCGCCAGCACCTCTTCAGACGTCGCGATCAGGGACAAGGTCATTCCTTTTCGGCCGGAGCAGCGGCGGAGGCGATGGGCTTGGCGCGTTCTTTGCGCGCCAGGGTCGGGTTGTGGCGTGGCATGCCCAGGCGCTTGTCGAGATAGACGCCGACCGTCTCGCGAAGATCCTCCATGCAGTCCTCGAAGAAATGGTTGGCGTTGGCGATCACCGCGTGCTCGATCTGGATGCCCTTCTGGGTCTTCAGCTTCTCGATCAGGCTCTGGACCTCTTTCAACGGCGCGACGCGGTCCTTGTCGCCATGCACGAACAGGCCCGAGGAAGGGCACGGGGCGAGGAAGCTGAAGTCGAAGCGATTGGCGGGCGGCGCGATCGAGACGAAGCCTTCGATTTCCGGCCGCCGCATCAGCAACTGCATGCCGATCCAGGCGCCGAACGATACGCCGGCGATCCAGCAGGAGCGCGCCTCGGGGCTGATCGACTGCGCCCAGTCGAGCGCGGAGGCCGCATCCGACAGCTCGCCCTGGCCGTGATCGAAGGCGCCCTGCGAGCGTCCGACGCCGCGGAAATTGAAGCGGAGCACGTTGAACCCGCGCTCGGCGAAGGCGTAATAGAGATTGTAGACGATCTGATTGTTCATCGTGCCGCCGAACTGCGGATGCGCGTGCAGCACGACGGCGATCGGCGCGCCGCGCTGCTTGGCGGGATGAAAACGGCCCTCGAGTCGGCCGGCGGGGCCATTGAAGAAAACTTCGGGCATTGCGTCTCCAGACGGGTTGGACGCCCGGCGCGGCGTCGCGGGTTGTCGCCCCGCCGAACCCTCGAGCCGACGCGCAAAAACCCCCTTCGCCTCCGGAACGAAGGCGGCGGGCTTGCGGTGAGAGCTTCGCATGCGTAAACGTCGAGGGTTCGAACGGATGCCGGGACCGGCCTCTTAACATGCCGAGCTTCGGAGATTGCAAGGAAAAACGCGCGCGACCGGCGCGTTTTTCGTCGATCCGTCGTCAGGGAGCGCTTGGCCGTTGAAAATCGAGCGCGCCTATCTCGATTATAACGCTTCGGCGCCGCTGCGCCCCGAGGCGCGGGCGGCCGTGCTCGCGGCGTTCCAAGAGGCCGGCAATCCCTCGTCGATTCACTGGGAAGGGCGCGCCGCGCGGGCCCATGTCGAGACGGCGCGGCGCGCGGTCGCCGAGCTCGTCGGCGTCGCGCCGCGAGCCGTCACCTTCACCTCCGGCGGGACCGAAGCGATCGTCGACGCGCTGCATCCCGCACTTTCGGCGCCCGGGTTCGGCGGGCCGGCGCGCCGCCTCGTGCTCAGCGCCGGAGAACACGTTTGCGTGCTCTCAGGCCACAGGTTTCCGGCCGGCGCCGTGCGAGTCGCGCCGCTCGACGGCGACGGGCTCATCGATCTCGACGCGCTCGAAGCCATTCTCGACCTCGAGCCGGGGCCCGTCGTGCTCGCGCTGCAGGCCGCCAACAACGAGACCGGCGTGATCCAGCCGGTCGCCGAGGCCGCAGAACTGATCCATGCCCGCGCCGGCCTCGTCGTTTCGGACGCCGCGCAATGGGCCGGCCGGCTGCCGCTCGATGCGCGCGCGCTCGGCGCCGACGTCGTCACGCTGTCGGCGCACAAGTTCGGCGGGCCGAAGGGCGCCGGCGCGCTGATCGCCGTGCGCGAGGATTTGCGCGTGGCGGCGCCGTTGCTGCGCGGCGGCGGACAGGAGCGTGGCGCGCGGGCGGGCACCGAGAACGTCGCCGCCCTCGCGGGCTTCGGCGCTGCGGCGGCGGCGGTCGCCGCCGATGCTGCTGACGAGGCCGAACGGCTCGAGCGGTTGCGCGACCGGCTGGAGGCGCGGGTGAGGGAGGCGGCGCCCGACGCCGTCGTCTTCGGAGCTGGCGCGCCGAGGCTGCCGAACACGTTGTGCTTCGCCGCGCCCGGCCTTTCCGCGGCGACGCTGCTGATGCGGCTCGATCTCGGCGGCGTCGCCGCCTCCTCCGGCTCGGCCTGCTCCTCGGGCAAGGTGGCGCCGTCGCATGTGCTCGCGGCGATGGGCGTCGAACCCGCGCGCGCGGGCGGCGCGATCAGGCTCAGCCTCGGCTGGGGGTCGAGCGGGCGCGACGTCGAACGGTTCGGCGAAGTGTTTCGCGATTGCGTGCGCGCGCTCAGGCGCTGACGGGGAGGTCGGAATGACGCATCGGTTGGCGGGCCCGACCCTGCCGCCGCTGGATGGTTCGGCCGCGCGCCCCGCGGTGGACAAACGAGAGCGCGGGCGGGTTCATAACGGCGATCGGTCCCGCGCATCGACCGCCGAGCCGGCGCGGTCTCGCGCTTCCGGCGCTGGTCGATGCCCATGATCATGCGCGGCGGCGAGCTTCTATCCGAGCGGGCTCGGTTGCTGTCGACGCGAGGCCCCAGGGCAATCGGGTGAATGGTCGCGATCCACTCCCTGGCCGTCAAAAGCGAGCGTGAGCGAAGCAATCCAGCCCCTCCGCCCCCTTCGAAACCGCAGAAGCTCACGTGCTATCCCCTGCCCGATATCTCGCGCTCGCCGCCCACCAGGCATCACACGACGGCTGGATTGCTTTGCTCACTCTTCGCAATGACGGTGGAAAGGTCTCGACAATTTCTTTCACCCGATTGCCCTGACAGAGCCCCGAGCAAAACTTGCCCTTTGTGGCGCGCTGTTGTATGGGCGCAGCCGAGTTTTTCCTTCGACCCCCGGATTTGGCCTGCTTCGAGGAGCCCGCAGATGGCGCGCGTCACTGTCGAGGACTGCATCGACAAAGTCGACAATCGTTTCGAACTGGTGCTGATGGCGAGCCATCGCGCGCGACAGATTTCCTCGGGATCGCAGATTCACGTCGGCCGCGACAACGACAAGAACCCTGTCGTCGCGCTGCGTGAGATCGCCGACGGCAAGCTGCCCCCGGCCGATCTTCGCGAAGACTTGATTCACGCGTTGCAAAAGCAGGTGGAAGTCGACGAACCGGAAACCGAGGCGGCGCCGCCGCTGGCGCCGAGCTTGATGAATTCTGCCGATCCCGGCGCCGAAGCGCAGTTCGACCGCATGACCGAAGAAGACCTGCTGCGCGGGCTCGAAGGCATGGCGCCGCCGCCGGAGCCGGAAGAAGAGAGCGAGTGAGCGAACGCGAAATCACGTTGCGTCAATGCTGCGAACGCCCGCGAACCCCAGAGTCGCGGGCGTTTCTCATGGTCGGCGGAAATCGAATCCTATCCACAATCTTCGCCTGCATCCCAGGTTTTTCGCTATGAGAGCGAACGGGTTTTGCTATCTTCATTCGAGAGAATCAGCCGTGCCGTGATTCGTCGCTCTGTTGCGGGATTTGGCGGACCGCTCGAATCAGCAACCGGCGCGATGGTTCCACGTTCGCCGCTCATGGCGAGTAGCAGGGGGCCCGGACGTTGAGTGAAGAGTTGGAGAAGGCGCAACCGGCGGTTCTGCTCGAGACGCACGGGCATTCGGAAGCCGAGCGGCCTGTCGGGTTGGTGGAGATCGAGGGTCGCGTCAAATGGTTCGACGTCGGCAAAGGCTATGGCTTCATCGTCCCCGACAGCGGCGAGCCCGACGCGTTGGTTCACGTCACCGTATTGCGGCGCGACGGCTTCACGACCCTCCACGAAGGCGCTCGGGTGGTCGCCGAGGCGCTGCGGCGCGACCGCGGGCTGCAAATATTCCGTGTGGTGTCGGTAAGCGCAGCCGAGGGCGTCCCGCCCGCGCCGATGACGGCCGGGCGCATGCGGGCTCAGGCGAGCTCGGTCGGCGGCTTCGAGATCGTGATCGTCAAATGGTTCAACCGCACGCGCGGTTTTGGCTTCCTCACCCGCGGCGAGGGCACCGAGGACATCTTCGTCCACATGGAAACGTTGCGCCGTTTCGGCTTCATCGACCCGAAGCCCGGGGATACGATGCTGGCGCGCTTCGGGCCGGGGCCGAAGGGCCTGCTTGCCGTCGAGGTGAGGCCGCTCGAAGGTCTGAAGGTTTCCTCGTCGCATTGAACGCGCGGATGAGTTTGCCCATGTCTTTCGAGATCGCGTTGCGTCCTTCGCGCGGGTGGGGCTTCGTTATCGCCCTGTTGGCGTTTGCGCTCGGCGCGGTCGCCTGTTGGGCGGCGGAGAACGGCCTCGAGCCGCTCACCATTGTCACCGCCTCGGGCGGGCACGCGTTCCAGGTCGAGATCGCCAACGACGAAGCGTCGCGCGAGCATGGGCTGATGGACCGCCGCTATCTGCCGCCCAACCGCGGCATGTTGTTCGAGTTCGAGGCCAACGCTCCCGAAGGCTTCTGGATGAAGGACACCTTGATCCCGCTCGACATGATCTTCATTGCGCCCGACGGAACCGTCACCCACATCGCCGAGAACGCGGCGCCGCTGTCGGAGACGGTGATCTACTCCGGCGGCCCCTGCCTGGGCGTGCTCGAGGTCAACGGCGGCGTCGCCGAAAAGATCGGCCTGAAGGCCGGCGACAAGGTGCGGGCGGCGTTCTTCTCCCGGTGACGCGGTTGGTTGTTTGGTGGTCGCCCTTTCGGCGCGGCGGCGCCCTGTCACCATGACTGTCGGCGCCCGCGCAGCGCCGCCCGTGTCCAATGGCGGCCTGCGTAGAGGCCGAGAATCGTGGACAGCAGGAACAATAGCTGCAGGCCGCCGAGCGAGTGGGTCACGATGAATTCGAGATAGAGCAACAGCACGCCGACGCCGATGATCGTGGCGAGCATCGGGGTTCTGACGGCGCGCGAAGCCCTGCGCGACACCCAGCCGCCCGCGTGCAATGCGAGCGCGGAGGCTGAGAAGAAGACGGCCATCATGACGATATCGAACGCGAAACTCTGCAGTTCCGGCATCGCCTCGGGCGCGAGGGTAAAGGTGAGCACATCGGACAGTTCGACGTCGGGGCGCAGCCGTTGGACGCCGAGAGTGACCAGGAATACGAGGAAGAAATACAGATCGAACAGTGCGAAGAGATAGACGAGGAAACCGAGCGCATAACCGCCCCAGAGGCGCGTGTCGACGGCGGCGAACGGCGCGGGAGACGGAGGCCGGTAGGAATGGGAAGGCGCGCGGGCGCGCGACGGCGCCGTGACGACCACCGGCGGCGTCTCCCTGCGGGTCTGCCGCGCGAGTTCGTCGTCGTAGCGTCGCCGCCGCGCCGGGTCCTTCAACACCGAGTACGCCGCGTTGATCGTCTTGGCGCGCTCGGCGGCCGCAGCCTGGGCCTCGGGGCTCAATCCCAGCACTTTGTCGGGGTGATAGCGGGTGACCAGGCTGCGGTAGGCCGCCTGTATCGTCTGCGGGCTGGCGATCGGCGACACTTCGAGAACGTCGTATAGAGTCGGCGCCATGCGCCCCGGGCCCTTCCTGCTCGCTGTCGATATTGTCGGCGGCGGGACAGTTGAAATCAAGGCTCGGCGCCGGTTGCATCCGTCTGCCGTCATGATAGGTTGCCGCCCGAAAGGCTGGCCGGGCGACATGCTCGGACGGCGAGGAGTTGTCGATTGGCTCGAGCATCGTCTTTGGGCCCATCGGACGCGGAAGAGGGGAGCCGTACCGGACCCGGAGACGCCCGACGGACGTCGCCGGGGCCGCGGCTTTATGCCGCGTTGGATCTGGGCACCAACAATTGCCGGCTGTTGATTGCGCGGCCCTCGACCGATGGGTTTCGCGTTGTGGATGCGTTTTCGCGCATCGTCAGGCTAGGCGAGGGTCTGTCGCACACCGGTCGGCTCTCCGAGGCCGCGATCCAGCGCACCCTGGAGGCGCTGCGCGTGTGCGGCGACAAGATGCGCCAGCGCAAAGTCGCCCGCGCCCGCCTGATCGCCACCGAGGCGTGCCGGTCCGCGGTCAACGGCGCGGAATTTCTCGCCCGAGTGCACGAAAAGCTCGGTCTCGAGCTCGAGATCGTCGACCGCCGCACCGAGGCGTTTCTCGCCGCCGCGGGCTGCGGCGATCTCGCCGACGAACGCGCCGATGCGACGGTGCTGTTCGACATCGGCGGCGGCTCCTCGGAGATCGTGTGGATGGGCCGCGGCCAGGGCGCCCAGCGGCGCATCGAGGCTTGGGAATCGCTCAGGCTCGGCGTCGTCTCGCTCGCCGAGCGGTTCGGCGGCGAGGACGTGACCTCGGAAGTTTTTTCGGCGATGGTCGCCCATGTCGACGCCGCGCTCGATCCGTTCGCCGCCCGGGTCGCCGACCGGCGGCGCTGCGAGCGTTTCCATCTGCTCGGCGCCTCGGGCACGGTGACGACGCTGGCCGGCGTGCATCTCAACCTGCCGCGCTACGACCGGCGCGCGATCGACGGCCTGTGGCTCACCAGCGCGGAGGTCGACGCCGCGGTCGCGCGGCTCAGGGCGATGGATTATGCCGAGCGCGCGGCCAACGGCTGCATCGGCGTCGAGCGCGCCGACCTCGTGCTCGCCGGCTGCGCGATCCTGGAGGCGATCCGCAAGCGCTTTCCCGCCGAGCGTATCCGCATCGCCGATCGGGGTTTACGCGAAGGCATCCTGTCGCAAATGATGCGCGCCGACCGCGTCGGCCCGCACGCCCGGAGCTTTTCATGACCACGGGGAGTTCCGGCCGCGAGGGCGGCCGCGCGCTGAAGACGCGCGTGAAGACAGCGCGCAAGCGCTCGTTGTCGTCGACGCTGTGGCTGGAGCGCCAGCTCAACGACCCCTATGTCGCTTTAGCCAAACGCGAAGGGTTCCGCTCCCGCGCCGCCTACAAGCTGATGGAAATGGCGGACAAGTATCGGCTGTTCCACCCCGGGCAGCGCATCGTCGATCTCGGCGCTGCGCCCGGCGGCTGGAGCCAGGTCGCGGCGCGGGACGTCGAGTCCGCGCAAGGGCGGGGGCGCGTCATCGGCATCGACCTCCTGGAGATCGACCCCATCGACGGCGTCGAGTTCCGACAGTTGGATTTTCACGACGCCGACGCGCCGGAGCTGTTGAAACAATGGCTCGCGGGAGAGGCGGACGGAGTGATGTCCGACATGGCCGCCAACGCCACCGGCCATCGCAAGACCGACCATCTGCGCATCGTGGCCTTGGCCGAGCTGGCGGCTCAATTCGCCGGCGACGCGCTCGCCCTCGGCGGCTTCTTCCTCGCCAAGGTCTTACAGGGGGGGACGGAGGGCGCGCTGCTCGCGGATCTCAAGCGCGATTTCGCCGTCGTGCGCCATGTGAAACCCAAAGCGAGCCGCGCCGACAGCGCCGAGCTCTATGTGCTGGCGACGGGGTTTCGCGGGCGCCAGGGGTAGGGGCAAAATCTGGCGCGGGGTATTCCGCTGCGCGTTTCGCCTACGAAACCAGCGCCAAGCATGCTCTCGAGATCTCGGTCTTCAGGCTAACGCGGAATTTTAGAGGTCCCCAACACTCGAAACTCGACCGCCCGCGGTTCCTTTCAAAGACAAGAATCGAGTATGAGATTTGAAAGGCGATTTCAAAGCACTGGCGGCGATTTCCTCGCCGCGGGGCCAGTCTCTCACAACGTTCGTTTTTGAGAGGGCAGTCAATGATTGCTCCTTTTGCCCGTTCGTCTGAACTTCGCTGGATAACCAAAGCCGAGACCGTATTCGGAGGGAACGTTAGAATGAGAGAAGATCGAGAACCGCAAATTGCCAGCCTTCAAACGGTTTGGCGCAATATCCTTGTCTTGATGATTGTTGGAGGTAGCGCATTTCTTGCGGTAATTTCAATTGCATATTTTATGCACGATAACATAATCGTTGGTCTGGGGTACAAACACTTCGCAACGATTTTTGGCCTTCCTGCGGCCGCAGCTGCCTCATTGGTAATTGTACTCGTAACCCGCGCTGTTTCTGGGCCAATGTCCGTTGAATTTTTTGGTCTCAAATTCCAAAGGGCGGCGAGTGAGACAATCATGTGGGTCATCTGCTTTCTAGCCATAGCTTACAAGGTGGACAGCACATGGAAGCTCGAATACGTACCATCGCGCTAGGCGCTGGGCTCAGAGTCACAAGCGGCTAAGCTTGAAAGGCTTGGATACCCCTTGCGGGGACATGATACCGATTGCACGCATATCGGGCCGGTCGCTCAAGTTGGAAAATACGCGCAATCGGTATCATGTCTCTGTAAAACATGTCCGCACTCGGGGTTTGCTTCGTCGGAAAACGACCCGCGAGAAATGTGTATGATTTAATCATACACCCTGGTATCATTTCTGTAGAAGGAGATTCAGCCATGCGCAACACTCAGGCGATCAGTGTCACGCTGCCCCACGACATGGCGGCGATGGTCAAAGCGAAGGTTGCCTCCGGCGAGTACGCGACGGAAAGCGAAGTGATCCGCGACGGCCTGCGCGCGCTCCAGGCTCGCGACGCCGCACTCGAAAACTGGCTGCGCGGCGAGGTCGCCAAGAGCTACGACGAATTCGCCGCTGATCCGAGCATCGGGATTCCCGCTGGCGAGGTCTTGGCCCGAATTCGCGCCTCGTATCTTGAACGCTCGACGAAACCCCGAACCCCATGAAACAATACGCGGTCATCTTCACGCCCCGTGCGGAGCGCCAGCTCGAGCGCCTTTACCGTTACATCGCCGATGAAAGCGGGGAAGAGCGGGCGGAGTCCTATGTCGGCAAGATCGTCGCCGCCTGTAACTCTCTCTCGACCTTCCCCGAACGCGGCAGCAAACGTGACGACGTTCGCCCGAATTTGCGCTCCATGGGGCACGCCAAGAGAGTGACGATTGCCTTCTCCGTCAACGCCACGACGGAAGCCGTCGCCATTCACGGCGTTTTCTACGGCGGACAGGATTTCGAGACGTTGTTGCGCGATCCCGAAGGTGACGACTGACGAGAATCCGGCCTTCTGCGGACATGATACCGATTGCAGGTGTATCGGTCCAGTTGCTCAGGTTGGAAAAATGCGCGCAATCGGTATCATGTCCCTGTTAACCCGACCTGAAGCGCGATTTCGCCGTCGTGCGCCTTGTGAAATCCAAAGCGAGCCGCCGACAGCGGCGAGCGCCACGTGCTGGCGACGGGGTCCCGCGGACGGCAGCCGTAACGCTCCGCGACCCGCCGCCCGGCTCTTGCAGCGCCCGAGACGCTTTCGCTGTCGATTTCGCCCGTCGCGACGACCTCACCTCTTCGAATAGGCGTCGGGGTCGGCCATGCACCTGTCGAATTCGGCCTTGCGCGTCGCGCCTTTGAAATCGGGATGGGCGAGATTCACGAGTTGATTGCAGCCGTGCCGCTGTCGCGAATCGGTCTTCATAATATCGCTTTTCGCGTTTGCCGCGCCCGCCATCAGACACAACGCGAGAATCGCCACGACGCCTCTGGAAACCGTGCCCAGCCTCATGCCGTCCTCCCCTCGAGTTCGCGATCCTTCACGTGAGCGTGAGCGCACATTACAGGGGCTCGAGGGAAACGCAAACGAGGTCGTGTTCGTGTCCAGGGCAATCGGGTGAAAGAATTCGCTCTTATTGCGAGTTGTGTTGCCGGAATAACGGTAAGGCGCCGCGATGTTTGTAGCCGGCCGCGTCGTGGCCGGCTGGCCCAGCTGACGAGCGCGGCGGGGGCCGGCCTCGGCGC
>JBKQKS010000142.1:0-8427 GCA_052147395.1 Roseiarcus sp. | reverse complement strand
TCATACAGGCAAGCCACCGAAAAATCAATGAAAATCTAGCTATTACATGGGTACATTTTCGCGCCCCTGTAACCACAAATGCGAGCAAAATCAGCAGATTGGAGAATTCGAAAGAAGGAACCTCCGCTTAGCCAGGAGGAAAAAGCTGGCGGACATGCGATAGCCAGGCACGTAGGTCAGTCCGACGAAGTCCTTCTTGCTGACGTGAGCATTCCCGTTGCGTCTAACTTCTGGGCAACGATATATAAGGCCGAAGGGAGTTTTCCGTCCGTTTCAAGCGCAAATGACTTCGTCAACCGAGTACTTGAACGCTACCCTGGCCAAGTCGACTCTGTAGCCGACGGAACCGTAGAAGAGCAATGGCTGGAAGTTCGGTTCGGCTATCCGACTGGCAAGGAGGCGCTCATAGACGACCCGAGCCTTGTACCAAGGATACGACCGACGTACAACGTCGGCGTGCTGATAGTTCACGATGGTCGCCGTCCAAACGGCTACACCGTGCTGACCGCGTACCCACTCAATAGCATGCCGGGCGAGCTACGGCTATAGGCTGCGATCGGACAATTGCGATGGACCTGACGTCATTCGAACTTCTTCTTCGCTATCTTAGCCTCGAGTTGCAAAAGCGACCTAAGGGAGGCGCGCCGTGGAACGAGGGCGACGACCTTAAGCGCGCCATTAGTCACTTGAGCCAGAAACAAAGGGAACAAGTCATTGCGTTTGTCAACGATTCCCTCGCGAGCGCGCCAAACTCGAAAGCGCTAGCTGACGTTTTCGCTGACGGCCAACTCTACTTCGTCTGGCAAAACGACGATGCCCCACGCCGCCTGTTGCTCGCGATACGCGATGCAGCGTCATCAGAGCCAAGTTTTCCGTCTGGACCGCTGTAAATGGGCCACCCTTTGGCCAGCGCCTTGCCTCCACGCCCGACGCCTTCGCCACGCTGCCGAAAGACTGGACGCTCGACCAGATAAAGCAGTTCCAGGACTACTTCGATGCTCTGATGAGCGGCAACCTCGCTCGCCGTCGCATGGTCAAGTTCTTGGCTCGAGCGAGCTCGAGCTCACCGAGACCCGCCAGCCGCCGCTCAAGGATCAGTACGACGAATGGCTGGCGCGCGTCATCTGCTACGCCTTTTCGATCCCGCCCTCGGCGTTCGTCGCCCAGGTCAATCGCGCGACCTCCGAGAGCCTGCGCATTCAGGCCTCGCAGGAAGGCCTCGTGCCGCTGAAGGCGTGGGTGAAGGGCGCGCTCGACCAAATCATCCAAGTGTGTCTCAAACAGCCCGACCTCGAGTTCGCCTGGGTCGGCGACGACGCCGTCGACCCGCTGCAACAGGCGCAGACGCTGAACATTCTGGTCAGCGCGGGGATCAAGACCAAAGAGGAGGCGCGGGCCGACTTGGGGCTGGCGCCGGAGCCGACTTTGCCTCCGGTTGGCCGCGGGCGCGATCAGGTCGGAAAGTACAATCATAACCACGACGAGCGAGGCCAGTTCACGACCGCGGAAGGAGCCGTCGAACCAGGTTCGAAGCCACCCGCGACGACGGCAGCAATGGAGACGACGACCGCACCGCAATCAGAGTCGGATACGCAGAAGCCAAGCGCGGCGGCCGAAAAGCCGCAGACGCCGACCGCCGCACCGGTCCCCGCACCAGCGGCGCCGACCGAGGCGTTGTGGGCGACTTTGCCCGCTCGCGCATTCCAGGCCGCGGTTCAAGCCGCGAACGAGGCCGTCGTCGAGGCCACCAGGGCAGCCAGTTCAGCGGCCGAGGAGGAAGTCTCGGGCACAATCGCCAAACAGCTCGTCCAGGGCGCTGCGACATCGGCCATGGCGGTCAGCGCACTGGCCACCGCGGCCCTCGTCGCGATGACGAAACCAACCGGCGGTGTTGAGGAGGGCTCGGTTCCCGGGCGCCCCGATATCACGTATCGCTGGGCTCCCGACGAAACGACGGTTACGTACCATGTCCTCGTCGACGGCCAGTGGCGGACTCTCGAGGCGCGCCAAGACTCGACGGGCAGTTTTCGCGACGCACAGGGAAACCTCGTCGCCACTGTCGTTCATGACCCGGGCTCGAAACCCACCCTCGCCACCGACCCCGCAGCCGTCGACCGTGCTATAGCCGCGTTACCGAATGCGACGGGAGACACCGCCTCCGGCGCCACGCCGCCCAAGGACGGGTCAAGCGCCTCGAGCGGCGCGCAACAAATCTATGTCAACCCGGATACTGGACAAACGATCGTCGCGCCCGCCGGTTCGGACGCGAGCACACTGCCGCCGGGCTTCGTGCCAGTTGGGTCAGGGACGCTCGATGATCCGGGACCATCGGCGGCGTCCGACGCAGAGAATTCCAATAGCCCCTCGAATGCTGCCGCGGCGCAAGCACCTGCTTGGCAACCGCCTCCGGAGGCGCTAGCCAAAGTGCCACCGGACTGGGGAACTCCCGAGCCGACCAAAGATGGCAACGGATATCGTTGGTCCGACCCCAGAGGGAATAAGTTCGGCGGAATCCGGATCGATCCAGGCGATCAGAAGCAAACAAATTTGTCGCAAAGTGTCGACCATGTGATCGTGAGGTCTGAAGGCAAGGTACTCGGATGGGATGGCAACCCGATATCTGGGAGCATAAAAGACGACCCGATTAACGCGCATATTCCGCTTGCGATCTGGGCGCAATGGAGGTATTGGAACAAGCCATGAACAAACTCATATACCCCGAAGCGAGAGCCAATATCGACGCCGCGATCGAGGGATTAGCCGACACCGAGTTGCAACAACGCGCTTGGATCGGACGCAATGCTCGGCCCGTAGGCGAATGCCCCACCTTTAGCGACGCTCTTCATTGGTTATTTGACGACAGCGGTCTCGATGATGGCGTCTACACTTGTATAGGTTACATGCTTTACAACGAGGCGGAGGCCCGAAGCGTCGACGGTCTCATGAAGCAACTCGACCACCTCTTGCAGAAGTACGGATATAGATTACCGGACAAAAACTACATCAACACACCGGAATGGCCATCGATCGTCGCCGCCGCAGCGAAATGCTTACAGTTGTTTCGCGATAATGATCGCAAATTTCAAAGCGCCCTCCCCGCAGGGGATGGCAGCGCGCAGTAGAACAAGCATGAGGCCACCGACGCCTTCGCCACGCTGCCGAAGGATTGGACGCTCGATCAGATCAAACAGTTCCAGGACTACTTTGACGCGCTGATGAGCGGCAACCTCGCTCGCCGTCGCATGGTCAAGTTCTTGGCTCGAGCGAGCTCGAGCTCACCGAGACGCGCCAGCCGCCGCTGAAAGATCAGTACGACGAATGGCTGGCGCGCGTCATCTGCTACGCCTTCTCGATACCGCCCTCGCCGTTCGTCGCCCAGGTCAATCGCGCGACCTCCGAGAGCTTGCGCATCCAGGCCTCGCAAGAAGGCCTCGTGCCGCTGAAGGCCCGGGTCAAGCGCGCGCTCGATCACATCATCCAGGTGTGTCTCAAACAACCCGACCTCGAGTTCGCCTCGCGTCAGCGACGACGCCGTCGACCCGCTGCAGCAGGCACGGCGCCAGCCGTTTGAAATCACTCTGAGCCTCGGATCGTGGCCTCGCTTGGCCCGACGCCGTGCATTCCCTGTTGCAACAAAACCCACGTTCCGGACCTTCCTCCGATCTCCGGCGCGCGTCGAGCCGATTTGCCCCGCGCGGCGGGCCTGGCGCCAACACCTCGAAACGCCGCACGCGTCGCCGACCAACTAACCGCTACGGAGAATCACATGTTCGTCTTTGGTTCCGGCGTGCTGATCGGCACGCCGCAAGGCGGCTCGCCGATCAACTTCGGCTTGGCCCAGGAAATATCGCTCAACATCAGCGCATCGACCAAGGCCCTTTACGGTCAGAACGCCTTTCCGCTCGCCATCGGCCTCGGCACGCGCAAGATGACCGGCAAAGCCAAGCTCGCCCGCATTTCCGGTCAGGCTCTCGGAAATCTATTCTTCGGAGCCGCGCCGAGTGTTGGCGGATCGCAAACGCAATATGGCGAGGCGGCTGCCGTGCCCAGTTCGTCGCCCTACACCTATACGACGACTTATCACGGCAGCTTCATTTCTGACCAAGGCGTCATATATGCGTCGACGGGACTACCCCTGAAGCAGGTCTCCTCTAGCCCGAGCACCGGCCAGTACACCGTCTCAAGTGGGGCGTACACATTCTCTTCCGGCGACGCCGGCGCCGCCGTGCTGATTTCTTATGTCTACACGGTGACAACCAGTGGAGAGAGCTTCGTCGTAACCTCGGGTCTGATCGGTTCCGCCGTCACCTTCTCCGCCAACCTGTTCGCCTCCGACCCAACGACCGGCAAACAGTTTTCGATGCTCCTCTACAATTGCGTCGCCGACAAGCTGGCGATGGGGACCAAGCTCGAGGACTTTCTCGTGCCCGAGCTCGACTTCCAGTGTTTCGCCAACGCCGCAGGCCAGGTGTGTCAGTTGAACTTCGGAGACGCCTCGTGAGCGACGAGACCTTTGTCGTCGAGCTCGCCGGCCGGCGTTGGCAGATTCCGCATCTGCCGTTCCGCGCGATCAAGGCGATCCAACCAGCGCTGTTTCAGATCTACAACGATGCCGGCGGCGCCGAGATGACTACGCAAAGCGTCGCCGCGCTCGGCGAAGCCGAGATCGAACGCCTCGCTCACGTAGTCTGGAAGGCGATCGTCCAAGTCGAACCGACGCTCTCCTTCGACGCGTTCCTCGACCTCCCCTTCTCGGTAGGCGACCTTTTGATGGCCTTTCCGTCGGTCGCGCAGGCCGCGGGTCTGCGTCCCAAAGACGCCACGGCGACGCCGGAGGCGTCGCCAACCTCGGGAAAACCGATCTCGACGCCCTGATCGCCGAGGTGGTCGCGAACACGGGCTGGACTTGGGACGAGGCGCTCGATGGCCTCACTCTGCCACGCTATCAGGCGTTGCGCGAACAATGGCGCGCGCACCCGCCGGTTCATTGGCTGGTCGCGGCAGCGCTCGGCGTCAAACCCGCCGACGCCAACGCGCCCCGTCGCCCGACCCTCGAGGAATTGAAGGCCGCCCTCCCGCAGGGCCGCCTCTGACATCGATCGACCCGCAAGGAGCGCCGCCATGGCTGACGCCCAAGTCGCCGTCAACTTCACCGCCTCCGTCGGCGATCTCGTATCTGGCGTAGCTCAGGCTCGCGACGCGCTCGCGAGCCTCGAGGCGCCTTCGCAGCAGTTGAACACCCAATACCAAGACCTGCAAAAGTCCATCGCACACGCGTTCGACCCGACCAACGTCAATTCGTACGGCGCCGCGCTCTCCACGTCTGCAACTTTGGAGGCGTCCCTTGCGACAGCTCACGCTCAGGCGGCGGCGGCCATGCGATCTGGCGACGACGCCGCTTATGCAGATGCCGTACGTGCGTCTCGCGAACTCGTTGCCGAGGAGGTTAGAGACCTACAGGACGGACTCAGGCAGAAGCTCGCAATTTACTCCGAAGAGGCCAAGTTGCATCAGATCACTGAACAGCAGAAGGCCTCCCTCTCCCGCGCTGCCTTGGATCAGGAGCTCGCAGATCAGCTCGCAGCGCTGGATCGAGAAAGCGCGCTCGGAAACCTTAGCCTCGCCCAGCAGGATGGCCTCCTGGTCAAGAAATTGCGGGCGGAACAGCGCTATCACGATCAGGTCGATGCCCTCACACGTCAGTCGGTCAACGAGCAATATCAGCAATACATGTCCATCGGCAATTCGATTACCGGCGCTTTCAATTCACAGCTTCGCGGCCTGTTGTCCGGCGCCGAAAATTGGCGCACGGCCTTCAAGAAGACGCTAGCGGATCTCCTCATCGACTTCATCGAATGGTCGGAGAAGACCGTCGTTCAATATGTCGCCGGCGAGGCGGTGAAGACCGCGGCGACCACCGCCGGCGTCGCGACGCGAACGGGCGCCGAGCAGGCCGGCGCCGCTGCTTCGCTCGCAACTCAGGGCGCTTCGATGATCCGTTCAATTCTGTCTTCGGCCGCCGAGGCTTTCGCTGGCGTGTTCGGCTTCCTCGCGCCGCTGCTCGGCCCCGCAGCCGCAGGCCCCGCCGCGGGCGCATACGGAACCGTAGCCGGGATGGCGGGCGCGGTCGCGTCGGCGGACATCGGCATGTGGCAGGTCCCGAACGACATGCTTTCGCTCGTCCACCACAACGAACTGATCATGCCAGCGGCGGAAGCGACCGCCTTCCGCGGCCTGCTCACGGGTTCGAATGCCGCTTCGGGCGACGCACCGAGCGCGGCCCACATCGCGCCGACGACGCATTTCCACGTCTCGGCCATCGACTCTGGCTCGGTCTCGCAATGGTTGAAGGCCAATTCCTCGACGATGCTCAGCGCCATCGACGAGGCTGTGCGCCACGGCGCCGCACTCGGTTTGAAACGCCTGCGCTACCGTTGAGGACGCGACGATGCCTTCTTTGACCGGCGTTCACCTTCTCCCGGCGACGGGCGAGTTCACCTATGACACCCTCCCCTACATCGGCGCGCGCGCCGGCGTATCGGAAATGATTCCGATCAACACCTATTACGCGCCGGGCGGGGAAAAGACCGACTACAGCTATTCGATCGACCAATTGCAGGCGTCGCATCCCGAATGCACGACGGTCTCGCTCGTCTGCTCGTGGTTTTGCGACGGCGTGACGGCGGGCGCGTGCGACGTCTATCCCTCGACCACCTATCTCGGCGCGAATTTGACCGGCCCGGCTTCCGGCCAGGAATACGGCTATTTCGAGCAGAGCAACACGGCGGCGCCAATCCCCGCGCGCCTCATGAGCGGTGCGCCGGCGCCCTCGCCTAACAATTGGTTGTGCTCGAGCCTCAATCAGAACAGCCCTGGCATCATCCCCATTCCAGTCAACGCCGACGGCTCCTATTGGTACGGCGGCACGCCGAGCGACGACTCTTTGGTGCGCTGCATCCGCGATCTCAAAAGCCGCGGCTTCAAGATCGTGTTCTATCCGTTCCTGCTCATGACCAGCGACGGCCAGCCATGGCGCGGACGCATCAGCTACTCGCCTGACGTTTCCGCCGCGGCGACGGATGCCGTCGGAGCCTTCCTCGGCTCCGCCGAGCCATCGCAGTTCACGCCCGACTTCACCAATCTGACGGTCGCCTATTCCGGCTCGCCGACCGATTGGACTTTCAGGCGCATGATTTTGCACTACGCGAACCTGATGGCGGTCGCGGGCGGCATCAACCTGTTCGTGATCGGCTCGGAGCTGCGGGGGCTCGAGACGATCCGCGGCCCCGGTTGGACGCTGGCCGGCACAACCGACGGCGGCGGCCATGCCATCTGGGATTATCCGTTCGTCGCCGGATTGACACAGCTCGCCGCCGACGTGCGTTCGGTGTTCGACGGCGCCGGCTACGCCAAGAACGCGACGACGCTGCAAAATCTCATCGCCTATTCCGCCGATTGGTCGAGCTGGATGGGCTGGCAGCACGCGGGCGCCAACGGCCAGTGGCCGCACCTCGACTCGCTGTTCGCGTCGTCCGACATCGACTTCGTCAGCTTCGACAACTATCTGCCGCTGACCGACTGGACGACCGCCGCGGATGGAGCGCTCGACGGCGGCCTCGACGCCGTGAATTGGCAGGCCCCGGTTTCCGCCTCATGGCCGCCGTTTGATCCAAACGCCGTCGGCTATGGTCTCAGCGGCGCGCCGACGATCTATTCGAAGCCCTACATTAAGGCCAACATCGAGGGCGGCCAGTATTTCAACTGGTTTTACAGCAGCGGCGCCTCGGGCGGCCATGGAACGGCCTACGGGCCGGATCCGAATGGCTCCGGGCTCATGGTCACCGTTCCGACTGGCGATCGGCTCACGCAAACCCGCGAGCGCTACTATCCCAATCAGCAAATCCTCGCCAACAAGCAGCTTCGCTGGTGGTGGAACAACCCACACCAGGCGGTCTACGACGATGGCGACGGCTCCGGATGGTCGCCGCACGGGCCAACGACAGAATGGGTTGCGAATTCGAAGCCGATCATCACGCTCGAATACGGCGTGCCGGCCTGCGATAAGGCGACCAACCAGCCCAACGTGTTCTATGCGCCCGCCTCGAGCGAGAGCGCGACTGCGTGGTGGTCGATCTGGCAGGAAGTCCCGGGCGGCGGCTACCTGCCGCTGCGCGACGACACGATCGGCGAGATCGCGCTCGACGCGATCCATGAATATTGGGTGACCGACACGCCGTCGAACAACGAGAGCGTCGGCGGCGTCGTCATGCTGCAATGGGCGTTCTGTTGCGTGTGGACCTGGGACGCGCGGCCGTTCCCGACCTTCCCGCTGATGAACGAGGTATGGGGCGACGCGGCGAACTGGCAGGCCGGCAATTGGTTTTCGCCCTGGGGCCGCGCCGCGCTGCCGCCGGTGGCGCCGTCGCC
>JBKQKS010000141.1:0-24064 GCA_052147395.1 Roseiarcus sp. | reverse complement strand
CCACACCGACGTTTCGCCTCCAGACGTCGGCGTGGACGCCGACGCTCCTATTTGGATTGCCGGAATACGGCGACACGGCGATGACCTGGAATTCCCCGGCGAACCTCAGAAAAATCCGAGATCTGCGGGATAGCGATTGAAGCTGACGCTGCCGACCCAGAGGCCGAGCTTGCGCGGGTCGCCCGAGCCGCCGATTTCGGCGGGCGATAGAGCGCCGAGCCGGCGAGCGGAGAATTTCACCGCCTTGCGCCCGTCGATCGTCAGCACCGGCAGGATCGCGATGCGCGTCTGCAATTCGTCGTCCTCGAACGTCCAACGGGTCGGCGCTTCGGCGTCCGCGCCGATTTCGACGACCGCTGACCCGCTGCTCCAGGTTCCAAAGACCCGGCAATTCAAGGAAACAGACACCTGCGACAGCTCGACGAAGATATCATCGGCGGCCGCGATCGGCAGCGCGCATTCGAATTTGGCCGCGCCCTCGCCGCTCCACAGCCCTTTCTCCTCGGGATGGTACCAGCCGGCGGCAAATGCGGTCGCAATCTCGCTCGCCGTCGCCAACTCGTAGACCTGTCCCAATCGCAGCGCCGTCGCCGGCAGTTTCTCGCGACGGCGAAGTTGCGGCGCCCGGATTACGAGACTCCTGGGGGCGACCGCGCGCACGATCGCATCCCATTTGCCTCGATAGACCGGCTCGGCGGCATAAGCCTCGTAGAATTCGCGGCCGATGCGCGCCCGCTGCTCGCGCTTCTCTGCGTCGTCGCAGAGATCGAGGATGTCCCTCGCCATGGCGTAAGCCGAGTCGGCGACCGGGAATCCCTCGGGCAGGCCGAGCGCCGCGGCGGGAAAGCTCGTGAGACTGAACGGTTTGCCGCGCGCGAAGGCGTCGAGCGCCTTGATCGGCACTCCGGCCCCGGAAATGATCGGCAGCGCCACGATCATCGCCGCCTCGTAATAGGGATGCAGGTGCTCGACACGGCCGAAATAAGTCACGCGGTCGTCGATCTGATTGCTATCCAGCCTGCTGCACACCGAGCCGACCACCGCCAGCGTCAGGCCCTCCTTGTAGAGCACCGGCTTGTAGACGTTCTGAATGAACCAGCGGATCGAGGCGACATTGGCGTCGTGGCTGCTGCCGACGACCAGGATATCGAAGGGCCGCGGCAACAGCGCGCCTCTCGGCGTCGCGTCCAGATAGGGCAGGCACCAGGTGACCTTCTGCTTGCCCAGGGTCTCGAACGTTCGGGTCTCGGTGGCGCTGATGCTGACGAGATGATCGAAGCTCGCGAGCGCGCTCAATTCCTCATCGAGCTCGGCCGGATCGACGTCGCGCCGTTGCTGCAGCGCATATTGATAGGCCTGGATGTCGTGGGTCTCGACGATGCGCGGCGCGGCGCGGGAAAGCCCGAGCGTGTCGAGCACGGCTGCGTGGTGTGCGTAGTTGACGACGATGAACTCGAGCTCGAGGCTTCCGAGCCAGACGGCGAGCGCTTCCGGGAACCGGAGATGGCGCCAGGCGGAGGCGAAATTGTCGTAGGAATTGCCTTGCAAGGCGATGCGGTCGGCGATCGCGTGGAACTCGGCGACATCCTCGAAGCTCGGCCGCCAGGTCAACGTCCGGAAGAACTGCGAGAACTCGAACGCCTCCTGCTCGCCGACGCCGTTGTGGTTCGGATAGGGAATGACGAGCTGCACGACGACGAAACCCCGCGAGCGCAGATACGACAGCTGGGACTCGTAGACGATTCCCGAACCCTCGCCGCGCGTGTCGTTCGACAGCCAAAGCACGTATTTGGGCTCGACGTCGCTCATCGGCGCCCCCTGGATGAGACGGCTCACCATGTTGACTTCATCGCCGAACAAGTCGGGCCGCGCATCACGGAAGCGCTCCGCGCGCTGACGGTGCTCGCCATAGTTTTCCACCAACCGGCAGACGGCCTCGGCGAAGCCGACCTCGTTCTGCGTATCGGGCGCAACCACGCCGCCAGGCTCGAAGGTCGCCTGAATGTCGACGCCGCGAGAGACCACGAACGGCTTGCCCGCGGCCGCAGCTTCGGTGGCGACGCCCGAGCCGCGCATCACGTATTCGGTCGGAACGTAAGGCATCACGATGGCGTCCGCAGAGTGCAGCGCCTCCGCATAAGCCGCGTCGTCGAGGAATCCGAGCAGTTCGACGCGCTCGTGCTTCTGCGACATCAGTTCGAGCGCTTCGCGCGCCGCCACGATATCCTCGGTCTCGTTCTTCCGGCTCGCCCCGGCCTGGATGCGGAAACGGACCGGCTTCGCCGCACGACATTGCGTGAGCACGTAGTCGACGATGACAGGCAGATATTGGAAGCCCTTCTCCGAGCGCGCCTCGCCCAGATAGGTGATCGTGAACTCGGTCTTCGCCTCGTCGGCGCGTTCGACGCCGATCTGCCTCAGCCGCGCGTCGGCATTCTCGATCGGGTTGAACAACAGTTCGAACGCAAATCCCGACACGTCCTCGAAATAAGCCTGCAGCCCTTTCGACTCGGCGAAGAAATGAAAGTGCCTGGCGAGCGCGAGCTCATGGAGCAGCCGGAAGCACTCGGCGTAGCCGAGCTCGGTGCGAGGCACGCGCGATTCGCCGCGGTCGAACCTGATCAGAAACGTCGGCCTGAGGCGCGGCGGACGCGCGAGCAGGAACGCCATGGCGCCGGCGAGCATCGCCGGGGTCGCGCAGAACAGCGTGACTTTCGCGGCGCCGTCGACGAGCTCGCGGCTGGCGATACCCTCGAGCTGGGCAACGAAACCCTCGACCGAAGTCGCCCCGCCATAGAAATAGTCGTCGAAAATCGGATGCACGACGGCATCGGGCGCCAGCAGCGAGCTCTGGGCCTGTTTGTTGCCTCCCACGGCGACCCTGTACCCCAGCGCCCGCGCGCCTCTCACGAGCGCGCGCGCGACGCCGACGTGGTGGCCGATCAGGTTCACCAGAGCCGGATCGCAAACCAGGAAGGTCGGGAGCGGCGAGCGCGTGCGAACCTTCAACTTGTCGAGCAGATTTTCGTAGAGCCCTTCGTGCAGCGTGTCGAAGTCGAACGCCAGGCGTTGGAGATCGAGCACATAGCCGCGCAGCAGCTCGGCGCTGGCGCCCCAGACCGCCAGCGAGCCGGCGCCGCGCCGCACTTCGAGCGCATTGTAGGCCGTCGCCAGCCGCAACAGGTCGATCGCCGCCGCCAGATCGGACACGGACAGGCTCTCCGCTTCCGCGATCGGCAGGACGAGACTGAAGCGGCTGGGACTGAGCGCCAGTTCGTGCGCGAGCACGATGTCGGTCCCGCGAGCCAGCGGATCGCGCGCGGTCAGCCTGACGCCCGCCGGCGGCGGCGCCCTCGAGTCGCCTTCGACGAGTTCGTCGAACGGGGCATGAACGACCGCGGAGATCGGCAGCGAAGCCGGCGCGCGCGCGATCGACGCGCCGACGGCCTCGATCTGCCTGCGATCGAGCGAATCGGCGAACAGGTGGAGGGTCAGAGATTCGCTGCGCCGCGGCCGGCGCGGCAGCGCGCCGCCCGCCAATTCGAGCCGGGCCTCGCCGCGGTTCGGGCGGCGGCCCGCCTCCGCGAGCAGGTTGGCGACGCGGGCGTCGAATGCCGCCGCGGTCGGGATCGCCTCGGGCCTCGGCGCGCCGACCGGCGTGTCCATGATGAACGCGCGCAGCGCGCGCGCCACCGCGCCGATGTCTTCGGGATCGTCGATCAGCCGCACGAACGACGGCGGATCAGCGACGTTGGCGTACGAGGGCGTGCGGCTGGTCAGGATCGGCTTGCCGTTGGCGATCGCCTCGACGACGGGGATTCCGTAGCCCTCGTAAAGGGTCGGAAACACGACGCCCAGCGCGGCGCGCATGAATCCGGCGTAATCCGGCGGGGTCAGGTAGGGCGTTTCCTTCACCCGGTGACCGAGGCGCGATTGGGAGAGCAATTCCAGGTGGAGCTGGCTGTTGGCTTCGACCGGGCGGATGCGCGAGATCACCAGGCTCACGTCGTCGTCGATGAGTCCGCGTTCGCAGAGCCCGAGGAACGCCGCGATCAACCGGAAGTGGTTCTTGTGGTTCCACTGGACGCCTGGATACAGGAGAAAGCGCCCAGTCGGCGCCGGTCGGATCGAGCTCGGACGATCGATGTCGAAATAGCAGAATTGCGCAATCCAATCGATGCTGGTTTTCCCATAGAGCTTGCGGATCTTCTCGACCTGCTCGGGGCTCGTCGTCAGTAGCAGATCGGCGCGGGCGATCGAGGAGCCGTAGTTGAGCGCGCGGTTTCGGATTTCCGCGTCGCTGAAAAAATACGGGCAGTCCTGAAACATCAAGTCGTGGATCACCGCGATCGCGAACACCGATGACGGTATCTCCGCCGGCTCCAGCCCATTCAGGGGATCGACGTAGATGTGCGCACGCGCGATGCGGCTCAGCGTCGCCGCCGACTCAATGTCGTCGACGACGTGATATCTCACTCGCTGCTGGCGCAGAAAATCGGCGACCTGTTGTCGGTTTCGCGGGCTCACGAACACTGTGACGTCGGCGCATTTGCTGGCGCTTCTGGCGAAGAACAGGCCGAACCACCCTGCCCCCCCCGATCCATCCCCCGCTGACGTCCAACGGCTCAGATTAACGATGACGTTGGATTCGTTCATATTTCATCCTAAGCCTGACGCTCGGCGGTCGAGATCGTGAGATCCTGGAAAATGACCCCGAGGCTACGTGTGTCCTCGCCATAGCCTAGCGCCTTGGGACAGATCGTCTCCTGCGCAACGAAAGCGATCACGGTCGGCGTCAGGCCGCGGCGACGAGGGGGCAGCGGAAACCGATATCGATGCGGATAGTCCCCGGGCATCTTTTCCACATCCACATACGTGCCGTCCACTGCGCATTGCAACGTCGACAGGTTAACCTTGCTTTCGCTCGCCAGCAGGGTGAGCACGGCACGGTTGTGAACCCGACGATCGATCTCCACGCGGATGCGAAACTGCCGCGACGGCCCCGTCCAACGAAAGGCCGAGCCGGCATGATCGCGTTCCAACGAATAGAACCCGTCGATCAACGAGGTCTCGTCGGCAGCTGTCACTCGAACTACACTCACTCTCGATGCTCCAGTCCGACAATCCGATGACGTCGCAGCCACAGGAGCGGCGACAGACGCTTCTTCATCCCCCCAGGCGCCGAGCGCGATCATCCGCATACCGATCGCGAGGCCCCCCGAGTTCCTGTCATTCCGAAACGATCTCTGACGTCGAGGGCGATCGCTCGAAGGCCCTGGCCCCGAAAGCGCGGCCAGACGAGTTATCATCCAATTAGCCGAGCCTCGCTACCGCGAAATGACCGTTTTGCGATTCCCCATTCTCGACAGTTGCGCAGGTTCGCGAAGCGCTCTGCCCCTCAGCGCCGCCCCTCGGCATAGGCGGCGAGCCGGGCGACGTCCTGGATCGCGACGCTATCGCGCTCGACGACGACGCCGACATCGCCGAGGCGGCCGAGGGCGCGCGAAAAGCTTTCGGGCTTCATGCCGAGCCGCGCGGCGATGAGCGCCTTCTCGTAGGGCAGCTCGAGCCTCGCCGGGCCGGAGCTCGAGGGCGCGAGGCCGACGAAATAGGCGGCGATGCGCTGCGGGGCCGAGCGCGCCTTCAACTGCTCGATTGCGTCGACGAGCTGACGCAGCCGCAGCGAGGAGGCGGCGAGCATGTCGAACGCGAGCTGCGGCTCGGCGAGCACGGCGCGCCGCAGGTTCTGAGCGTCGATTTCCAGGATCCGCGATGGCGCGACCGCCTCGCAGCTCGCCGGATATCGCCCGCCGAGGAACATCGCCACTTCGGCGAAGGTCTCGCCGGCGGAGAAGATCGCCACCACCACCTCTTCGCCGTCGTCACGCGGCCGGTAGAGCTTCGTCCAGCCCTCGAGGATGCAGAAGAACCCGCGCGCGGGATCGCCTTCGACGAACAGCGTCTCCCCGCGTCGGTAGACGCGCGGCGAGCGGTCGCCGATCATCGTGCGCGCGATGTTGCGCCCCATAGCACGGAACAGTGGCGCCTTCATGACAATTTCCCAGTCGCGCGCCGTCAGTGACATGCCAGACCCCCGAGGCGTCATCCTTAGCAGGCGCAGATCGCAGCGGACAGAGGCCCGACGCCGCCGCCGCCGCCGGTTCTATTTTCGGTCATGCCCGTGACGCAATTTTCGTCGAGAGAAGCTCTGCCCGGGGAGGCCGCGACGTGCATCGGTCCGAGCCCTCCGCCGTGGCCCCTGCGTGTTCCCTAGGGCTCGCCGCCTCGCGGGAACGAGGGGAAAACGGAAGCTTGCGCCACACTGGCGCGCGCGCGGGAATCGACAGTTGCCGAGCGTAAGCCGCCTCGCGCTGCGGGGCTGTCGTCGCGCGTCCGCGCCGGCGTCCCTGACGCCGGCGGCGCATTCGTCGTCCAACGACCCGGAGGCATCCCCCATGATATCAGCGCTTCGCGCCCCGGCCTCAGGCGAGATCGCCATCCGACCCAACGGTTATCGGGAAACGTCGCTAGCCTTGGGTTGGACCCCAACACTGCGCGCCTTGTTCGAGCAGCCGAGCCGGGCGACGCTCACTCTGCTCGACCGGCTGAAGGGCGCGGCGCCGCGACGCATCGGCTATATGCACAGCGAGCCGTGGACGGCGGCGGCGCTCATTTCCCGTCGGTTTCCCGAGGCCGAAGTCGTCGAGCTCGAGAGCCCGATCTCGCTGCGGGCCCCGGCCGACACCGACCTCATCTTCTGCCACGGAGATCTCGAGCGGCTGCCGGCGTTGCGCCGCGGCCTGCCGGATCTCGTCGCCCGGCTCAGTGGCGGCGGCCGTCTCGCCGCCCAAATCCCCAACGATCTCTATGAGCCGAGCCGCGCCGTGGCGCGTCTGGTCGCCGCCGACGGCCCCTGGGCGCCGCAATTGTTGCCGGTCGCCAAAACGCGCCCGTTCGGCGAGACGATAGAGCAGATCTACGGCAGGCTGAAGCCGGTCACCTCACGGCTCGAAATCTGGGAAACCATCGACCTCTGCGTCGCCAACGGCGTCGACGAGATCGTCGAGTTCATGAAGGCCACGAGCCTCGCCCCGTTCCTGGCGCCGCTCGACGAGCGCTCCGAGCGCGCGTTCCTCGACCAATACCGCGGCGAGCTCGCGCGCGCCTATCCGGCCCAGCCGGATGGCTCTGTGCTATTGCGCTTCCCGCATATCAGCCTCATCGCGTGGCGGTGATGGAAAGCGTCACTCCTCGAAATTGTCGATCACCGCGTCGGCGATCGCGCGCTTGGTGATGATGCCGACGACGTCCTTCACACGGGGTCGGCCTTCGCCGGAGTACACGATGGCGGCGCTGGAGCGATGACGCTTCAGCCGCGCTAGCACGAGGCCCATCGGGTCGGTCTCCAGGCACAGCACCATGCGGCGGTCGATGTAGCGATCGACGATGACGTCGGGATTGTCCACCGACTCGCGCCACAGGCCGGAACGCGGCGAGATGAGCCCGACGATGCGCCCTTGGCGTTCGACGATGATCGCCCTGATGTCATCGCGCTGCTCCGCCCCGATCACCTCCTTCAGCGTCGTGCCGGCCTCGGCCACCAGAAAGCGCGGCTCCATGACGTCGCGGGCGTACTGGACCAGGTACAGGTTGAGGTGACGATCCTTGGGGATGCGGTGGCCGCGGTGGCGCAGCTTGATGGTGTAGATGGTCTCGGCGACCAGCGCGCGCCTGACGCCCGCCGCGACCGCCACCGCGACGATGACCGGCACGATGACCGCGTAATCGCGCGTCATCTCGAACACCATGACGATCGCGGTCATGACGGCGCCGGTTCCGGCGCCGACCATTGCGGCCATGCCGACGATCGCCGCGGAGGGCACGTTGAGCCCGGCGTCGGGCAGCACGGCGCCGCCGACGATGGCGACGACGGCGCCGAGCGTCGAGCCCATGTAGAGCGAGGGCGAGAAAATGCCGCCCGAGGCGCCGCTGCCGAGGCTGACCGTCGTCGCCACGAGCTTCAGCGTGAACAGCAGGCCGAGCAGCCCGACCCCCGTCATGTGCCCGTCGAGGATCTGTTGGATGACGCTGTAGCCGACGCCGTCGACATAGGAATGGCCGAACACCCGCATCAGCACGACCATCATCACGCCGATGATCGCCATGCCGACCATGTTGCGCGTGTAGACGTTTCCGGGAATTTTCGGGAACCCGTCCTCCATCACGACGAGCAGGCGGATGAAGGCCCAGGACGCGAGTCCGCACAGCGCGCCGAGCGCCAGAAACGCGATCCCCTCCTCGACGCCGAACGAATTGGCCAGCGGAAACCGCATGTCCGGCACGGTGAAGGCGGGGTCGGGGCCGATCAGCATGCGGCCGACGAGGGTGGCGGCGCCCGTCGCGATCACCACCGGCAGGAAGGTGCGGTTCGACACCTCGGGGAGCAGAATCTCCAGCGCGAACAGCACGCCGCCGAGCGGCGTATTGAACGTCGCGGCGATGCCGGCGCCGGCGCCGGCGGAGAGCAGCGTGATCTTCTGCCCGCTGGAGAGCCGGAGAAGCTGAGAGAACGCCGAGCCCAGCGCCGCGCCGATCTGGATGATCGGACCCTCGCGGCCGACCGCGGCGCCGCTGCCGATCGACAGCGCCGAAGCGAGCGACTTGATCACCGCGACCTGCCAGCGGATTTCGCCGTTCTTGTAGAAAATGGCGTCGATGACTTCGGGCACGCCGTGGCCCTTGGCCTCCGGCGCGAAGCGTTCGACGAGAAAGACGACGACGAGGCCGCCGAGGATCGGCGACAGAATCACGAAGTCGCCGAACCGGCTCACCCCTTCGAGGATGTTGGCGTTGTAGGCCGCGTTCAGCGTGCCGTTGTAGAGCGCGTTGTGGAACAGGCCGATCAGCGCGCGCAACGCCACGGCGCCTATGCCGGTCGCAACCCCGATGATCAACGCGAGCGAGCAGACCCCCAAAAGGCCCATGCGCCGTTCCGAGCGCCGGGGCCGCGGACCGGCCGACGCTGGCGACTGCTCCTGGGCCCCGACACTGACTGCGCTCGCGTCCATCATGATTGAGCCCCGCTTCCTCCTTGGGGTTGTAGCCCATGGCCTATGCTCTCGGGAGCGGCGCCGGTTCACATTTCAGCGACGAGCGGCTGGGAAACGCCAGCGCGTCACTTCGCGCCGACGAGCGCCGGGATGATCGCGGGCGCGGTACACGCCCGCCGGATTGGGGCCAAGCTCGGCGATCGCCGCCTCTCTCACAACCGATCGAATGACCTCCTCAGCCAGTCGGCGATCGTCTCGGCGGCGAGCCGCCACGACGTGTCCAACATCATCGCATGGGGAACATCTTGGAGAACGCAAAGCTCTGCATGCCAAAAAATCGAGCTCAACAGCAAATCCGCGAACGGAACGAAGCAATCCTCGGCGCCCCCCAATACCAGCGTTGGCAGGCGCGGGCGCCCCATGAGATAGAACCATTGCGGGAACATCAACTCCAGATTGGCGAGGAAGGATTCCCGCTGCAGTCGCGGCATGTAGCGCAAAGCGCGATCGGCCGGAAAGTCCTGGGAAAAAAGCCCTTGGCGAATCGCCTCGAAGTCCGCCGCTGCCATGGCGCGCGACTGAACGCGGCTCAAGGCCCGAAGCAGTTCCGGACGCCTGAGATACATGTGCACCAGGGGTCCGCCGAGACCGGCGACACTGGCGGGCGACAGCAGCGCCAGGCCGGAAGCTCCATGCGTCTGCACGAAGCGTTGGGCGACGAGGCCGCCCATCGAGTGTCCAATGACCACCGGCGGACGGTCGAGTCCAGCCGCCGCCGAGGCGGCGTCGGCGACGTAATCGGCGATGCCGAACTGGTCGAGTTGCTTCCTGCCCGCGCTTTGGCCATGGCCGCGCAGTGACACGGCAATGCACTGCCACCCCAAGTCCGCGAAAAAGGGGAGAAAATGCTCCGACCAAACCCAGCCGCCGCAAAAGGCGCCATGGACGAATAGCAGCGCCGGCCGCCGCGAAGGTTTGCCCGCCGTGATGATCTCCAGCGGCGCATCGATGCTGATCCCGACTGACATTGCCGTCTCCTTCGGCCCGCTCGACGAACTCCGGTCCGCCGTAGCCGGGGCAGATTCCCGGGCGGCGCGATTCTGGAGCCGAGGTCCCTTTCCCGAAAGGCAACCTTGTAGCCGGGGTCGCTGACCCCGGCAGCCGCGGTCAACGACCGCGGCTACAATTGGCGGTCTTTCATGCATCAAAGTGCGCAAAGCGCATGAAAACTCTTCCCGAGTTCGTCGACGGACGACCCCGGTCGGCTTGTCAAGCGCGTCATCCTCACACGACGCTTCCAAGCGGAAACAGCGTGGCCGTCCTTCGACGAGCTCAGGATGAGGGCCCTCGCCTACAATGGCGCGGCTACTTCACCCCCAGCAGCGCCAGCATGATGCCGCCGGAGATCGCGGTGCCGAACACACCCGCCAGATTGGGGCCCATCGCGTGGTAGATGAGGTAGTTCTCCTTGTCGTATTGCAGCGCCACGTTGTGGCTGACCCTGGCCGCGATCGGCACCGAGGCGATGCCCGCCGATCCGAGCAGCGGATTGATCTTCTCCTTCAGGAACAAGTTCAGGATCTTGGCGCCGACGACGCCCGAGAAGGTGCCTCCCATGAAGGCGATGAGGCCCAGCACGACGATCTCGACCGTCTTGAAGGTGAGAAAACTGCGGGCCTCCATGGTCGAGCCGATCGCAACCGTGAGCACGATGATGATCACGTTCATCAAGTCGTTGGCCGCGGTCTTGGCGAGCCGGTCGACGACCAGCACCTCGCGGAACAGATTGCCGAGCATCAACATGGTGATGAGCGGCGCGACCGGGGGGAAGAACATGTTGACGATGATGCCGATCACGATCGGGAAGGCGACCTTCTCGAGCCGGGTCACCTGCCGCGACTGCTTCATCCGGATCACCCGCTCCTCGCGGGTGGTGAGCAGCTTCATCACCGGCGGCTGGATCAGCGGCATCAGCGCCATGTAGGAATAGGCGGCGACCGAGATTTGCGGCAGCAGATGCGGCGCGAGCTTGACCGCCATGAACACCGCCATCGGCCCGTCGGCGCCGCCGATGATGCCGATCGCGCCGGACTCGCTCAGCGTGAAGCCCAACAGTTTCGCCCCGATCAGGGCGATGAAGATGCCGAGATGCGCGGCGGCGCCGAGGATGACGAGCCGGGGATTGGCGATCATCGGCGCGAAGTCGGTCATCGCGCCGACGCCGAAGAAAATGAGCGGCGGCACGATGAGCAGCTGCACGCCCTTGTAGGCGTAGCTGAACAGCCCGCCCGGTTGGATCAGGTCGGATCCCGGCACGTTGGCGATGACGCACGCGAAGCCGATGCCGACGAGCAGCAGCGGCTCGTAGCGTTTGATGATCGCCAGATAGATCATGCCGCAGCCTATGGCGATCATGACCAGGTTGCCCCAGTAAATATGGGCGAGACCGGTCTGGTCCAGCAACGCGCCGAGAAACTGGAATATCTGATCAATCAAGGGACGCCCCTCCAACTCGGTATGATCCAGCAATCAGTGCTGGCTCTTGCGCAATTCTTTTTCGTCGATCTTGCCGAGCCGGTTGAGCAACGGGAACAGCGCCAGCACGATGCCGATCCCTGATATCATCACCATCGACATGAAGAAGTCGATGAAGCTGAGCATGTACGCCCCGTAGAGCGTGTCGGGCATCTTCAGCATGGAAAAGCCCCCTCAGGCGAGCGTGAGCAGAATGCCGCCGGTGTCGACGGAATCTCCAGGCTTCACCGCGATCGACACGACCTTGCCGGCGCCTTTGGCGTGCACCTCGGTCTTCATCTTCATCGCTTCGATGGTGACGATCTTGTCGCCGACCTTGACCATCTGGCCGACCGTCACGTCGACCGACTGGACGGTGCCGGCGAGCGGCGCGACTTCGTCGCCGGCGCCTGCTGCGGGTTTCACCGGGGCGGGGGCAGCCGGCGCCGCCGCCGCTGCGGCGACCGCCGCCGAAGCCGCGGCCACCGAGGCGGGCCAGGTCGTCGCGCTCACGTCGGCGACCTCCTCCACGACGACTTCATAAGCCCGGCCGTCGACGCTGATCTTGAACTTCCTTTGCATGGGCGAGACTCCTGATCGATGAAACGCGCGTCATTGCGCGCGAGGGGACACGTGAGGCGGCGCGCGGTGCGACGTCTGGTGCATCCAGCGGCCCTCGGATGCCCAGGCGTGCCCGGTTGGATGAGCGGCGATATGGACGACCCGGTAGCCGCAGGCGGCGACCGCCGCCGCGATGGCGGCAATGTGGTGGGCCGACACGCCTTCCGGCTCGGGCTCGGCGGCGGCGCGCCCGGAGGCGGACTTCTTCTTGCGCTCCGCCACCGCCTCCGCCTCCTGACGGGCGATCTCGGAGCGCTCGATCCAGCTCAAAAAGCGGCCGAGGTACACCATGGCAAAGCCCACGACGACGACGGCGACGACCGCGCCGAGCCCATACGTCAACGTCTCGAAAGTCATGGTTGCGAATCTCCGGAGCGGCAGGGGGTCACAGGGGGATGTTGCCGTGCTTCTTGGGCGGACGCACTTCGCGCTTCGACAGCGCTTTGCTCAACGACAGGGCGATGGTCGAGCGGGTGAGCGCCGGATCGATGACGTCGGTGATGTAGCCGTTGGCGGCCGCCATATAGGGCGAGGCGAACTCGGACCGATAGGCGGCGGCGAGCTCTTTCGCCTTCGCCCTCGGATCCTCCGCCGCTTTCAGTTCCTTGTTGTAGAGAACCTTGACGGCGCCGTCGGCGCCCATGACGGCGATTTCCGCGGTCGGCCAGGCGAACACGAAGTCGGCGCCCATTTCCTGGCTGCACATGGCGAGATAGGAGCCGCCGTAGGCCTTGCGCAGGATCACCGTCACTTTCGGCGTCGTGCACGAAGCATAGGCGAACAGCAGTTTGGCGCCGTGGCGGATGATGCCGCCGCGCTCCTGTTCGATGCCGGGCAGGAAGCCGGGAACGTCGACCAGGGTGAGCAGCGGAATATTGAAACAGTTGCAGAAGCGGATGAACCGCGCGCCCTTGTCGGCGGCGTCGATGTCCAGCGCCCCGGCGCGCACCGCCGGCTGGTTGGCGACGATGCCGACCACGATGCCCTCGACCCGGCCGAGACCGACAATGAGGTTCTCGGCGAACGAGCGATGCACCTCGAGGAACTCGCCGGGATCGACGATGTGCTCGATGAAGCCGTGAACGTCCATCGGCTTCTGCGGATCGTCCGGGATGAGGGCGCGCATGCCCTCGTCCTCGACGAGCGAGATGTCGGCGCTCGGATGATGCGGCGGGTCCTCGGAGTTGTTCGAGGGCAGATAAGAGAGCAGTTTGTGGACGATGCGTATCGCGTCGGCGTCGTCTTCGGCGAGGAAGTGCACATTGCCGGACACCGCTGCGTGCATGTCGGCGCTGCCGACTTCCTCCATCGTCACCGCCTTCCCGGTCACCGCCTTGATCACTTCCGGCCCGGTAATGAACATGTAGGCGTTCTTGCGCGTCATGACGACGAAGTCCATCAGCGCCGGCGAATAGGAGGCGCCGCCCGCGCAGGGGCCGCACACTACCGCGATCTGCGGCACCACGCCCGACAGCAGGACGTTCATGTAGAAGACGTCGCCGTAGCCGGAGAGCGCGTCGACGCCCTCCTGGATGCGCGCCCCGGCCGAATCCTTGAACGCGACGAGCGGCGCGCCGAACTTGGCGGCCTGCTGCATCAGCATCACGATCTTCTTGGCGTGCATCTTGCCGAGCGAGCCGCCGACGACGGTGAAGTCCTGGCTGAATGCCGCGACCACTCGACCGCCGACATAGCCCGTGCCCACGACGACGCCGTCGGCCGGAAAGACCTTGGTGTCCATGCCGAAGTGGCGGCCGGAATGCTGCACGTAGGTGCCGACTTCCTGGAAGGTGGCCGCCTCGAACAGCGCATCGAGCCGGTCGCGCGCCGTCATCAGCCCTTTCGCGCGGCGCTGCGCGAGCTTGTCGGCGCCGCCTCCCGCCAGGATTTCCTCCCGGCGACGACGCATTTCCTCGAGCAGTTCTACGGATAAAGTCATCCCGTCACCGTCCATCTGAAGTTCGCCGACCGGCGGGAGGGAGCTCGAAGAACGAAAAGATGCTGCTGCGGCCGTTAGCGTCACGGTCGCCCTATCTGTCCTATCCCCCGGGCGTCTGGCTTGCGCCGTCCCCTCCCTACCGCAGCCTCGGATATTACCGATTGCTCCGCATTGATAAAGCCCAAAGCGCCGCCACTTGGCAATCTTTCTGTCCCTCAGAAAGCAATTCCGCGCCGTGCAATCAACCCGGCGGCAATCGTGCTCGCCGCCGTCCCGGGCCGGCGCGGAACCCGCGCGCGGAAAACGCGAGAAGAAAAACCGTCGTCCCCCCGCAATGCCGCATTGCCTGCGAACACCGCGTTGGCCGCCCGGCGGCCGAAAATTCTCTCCCGACGCGGAGCGGTCGTCGAAGGCGCGGCCACCACCTGTTTTCCGTTTTTCCGGATGACGAGGCGCTCGCGATCGCCGGAGACTTCGCGCGGGATGGCTTCGATAAGGATCGGCGCTCGAACCTTTCCCGGAACGGCGCCGTTTCCCACTCTCGCCGGCGTCGTCGCCGCGTTCCCCCCGCCCCGTGACCGACGCGAGGTCGAGCGACGTGCGAGCGTCCCGACCCCACGACCGCCGAAGCGAGCACCGTTCGGCTAGAACTCCACGAGCTGCCGGATCGCCGAGCCCTCGGCGAGCCGGTCGAAACCCTCGTTGATGTCCTCGAGCTTCATCGTGTGGGTGAGCAGCTGCTCGATGGCGAGCTTGCCGCGGCGGTGCAGACCGAGAAAGCGGGGAATGTCGCGCGCGGGCACGCCCGATCCGAGATAGCTGCCTTTGAGCGTGCGTTCCTCGGCGACCAGCGACACGGCGGGCAGCGACAACTTGGCCTTCGGGTTCGGCAGTCCCCCGGTCACGGTCATGCCGCCGCGCCGCGTGATCGCGTAGGCGAGCTCCAGCGCGGCCGTCGCGCCTGCGAATTCGAGCGCAGACTCGACGCCGCCCCGCGTCGCTTGCCTGACCTTGGCGACGACGTCGGGATCGTCGGAGCGGAACACATGCGTCGCGCCGGCCCGCCGCGCGGCCTCGAGCTTGCTGTCGAGGCGGTCGATGGCGACGATGGTCTCCGCGCCCGCGGCGGCAGCGCCCATGACGGCCGCGAGACCGACGCCGCCGAGCCCGACCACGGCGACGCTTCCGCCCGGCCGCACCGCGCCGGTATTGAAGGCCGCCCCCGCGCCGGTGAGCACCGCGCAGCCGACCAGCGCCGCGACCGGGAGCGGAATATCGGGGTCGATCGGAACCAGCGAACGGCGCGACACCGTCGCATATTCGGCAAAGCACGACACGCCCAGATGATGGTTGAGCGGCGCGCCGTTGCGGCTCAGGCGGCGCGCCCCGCTCAGGAGGTCGCCGGCGCCGTTGTGCTCGGCGCCCGGCTCGCACAACGCCGGACGGCCTTCGCGGCAGGGCGCGCAATGCCCGCAGCTCGGCACGAACACGCAGACCACGGGATCGCCCGGTTTCAGATCGTCGACGAACTCGCCGACCTCCTCCACCACGCCCGCCCCTTCGTGCCCGAGCGCCATCGGCAGCGGCCGCGGCCGATCGCCGTTGATCACCGAAAGATCGGAATGGCAGAGCCCGGCCGCCGCGATGCGCAGCAGAACCTCGCCGGGCCCCGGGCCGTCGAGGTCGACCTCCTGCACCTTCAGCGGCTTCGACACCGCATAAGGCGGGGAGAGGCCCATTTCTTCGAGTATCGCGGCTTTGATCTTCATGGCGCTCCTCGGCGGCTGGACTTTTGGATTTCACCGACGCCTGCCGAAATCCCAGCGTCGCTCTCGGAGAGGCAGGCCGCGCCATAGACCGCGCTCGCGAAGTCGATCAGCCGTTGGTGAGAAATCGTCGCCGCGCCCATGTCGAGGCCCTCGTGTCCAGCTGTGTCGCCGTTTCGAACCGGAAGCGCAAGCTCCGACCGAGACCAGACATGGCTAGCGCGGCGCCGGAGCGATCGCGGCGCATGTCCTCACGCCGCCGCCCGGGACACTCGTCGTGGCGATAGCGGCGCCATCTCCTGCCCCAAGCCCACCGTCCCATGGAGCGAGGCGAGCCATTCCCCATCCGTGTCGCTCATCGATTTCAACGCGCGATCCACTGCGGCGACGGCCTTTTCGTAGGCCGCGACGAGGTCGTTGGCGAACGGGCGCTCCTTGCCCATGCTGAAAGCGTTCTGTCCGTGCGCCTTGCAATGCACGGCGGCGAGCGCCTCGACCTTTTCGCACATCGCGTAGGCGGTCACGATGCCAGGAATATCTGTGGCGCCGAGCGTGTGAATTCGACCGAGGTTGCCGCGGTAGATCGCAACGAACAGGCGGCTGGACATGATGACGTCCTCGCCAGCGTAAATCGCGTCGATGTTGTCCTTGTACAGCCCCGCCAAGTTGACGAGTTCGGCGCCGATCGCCAGGCGCAGTCTCTCCATGTCGTTGCGAGCCACTCGGGTGCTTCTGCCTTGATTGACGAACAGATTGATCGACGTCGTCAAGATAGCCATGAAGGCGTGAATCAACGCGAGAAGCACGAATGCGTCGGACATCACGAGAGCCTCCTAGATCGGTTTTCGCCACTCGACTTGCCGGTTGACGACAATTTGCGGCGACGCCTGCTCACAAAGAGCTGCGCGGCAAGGGTAAACTAAACGAGTCTCTAATTCAACGTCTATGTCACGCAGGAAACGCGGGGTCTGCGCGCACGCAACGCGGCAATCCGTGATCAATCGGTGTGCAGCGATTCGGTCTTCAGATGACATTGGAGACATTGAAAGACTGTTCTTCCGTTGCTGCGCCCTCATCCTCGTGATACAGGGGGAATACGGCGGAAGAACGAAATGTAAAGTCGAGCCAAGACGCGCCGGCCGAGGTTGCCGCCAATGTCTGCCGGGAGGCTGCTCGTTTCGAGAAGGCCGATTCGGGCTCGCAGAGCATCTATGACGACGCCTAGTTCCGGCGCCGGCATTTCCCCGCTTTCTTCCGCGCGGTCGCCGAGCGATCAACGCTCGAGACACGGCGACGGCGAGAGGCCAACGCGTCGCGCCAGTTCGACGTCGGCGATTCCCCCGTCGTCCTGCAAAACCCCGAGGATTTTCAGATCTATCGCGTCGAGCTGCATATGCGGCGTGAAAGGCTTCCAGAATGACCTACGATAGCGGACAATGCTGTCCTGCGGGCGCCGGCAGGCAACTTCGGCACACGATCCGGGCGCCTGAATGCTATACAGGGCGAACCCGCCAATGCCAATTCGGACCGCTTCGCCATGACCAGCGCCTTCGCCATTCCCCAGAACGCCAGCGCCACGCCCATCGACGCCGACCCCGACGAGACCGCCGACTGGCTCGCCGCGCTCGACGCGGTCGCGCATTTTTCCGGCAAGGCGCGCGCGAAATTCATCCTCGAAGCTCTGGACGAGCGCGCCAAGGACCTCGAGATCGTCCACGAAGCGCCGCCGTTCTCGCCCTATCGCAACACCATCCCGGTGGAGTCGCAGCCCCCCTACCCCGGCGATCTCGCGCTCGAGGAGCGGATCACCGCGATCATCCGCTGGAACGCGCTGGCGATGGTGGCGCGCGCCAACAAGGCCTATGGCGAGCTCGGCGGCCACATCGCGAGCTACGCCTCGGCGGCGGAGATTTTCGAGCTCGGCTTCAACCACTTCTTCCGCGCCGACAGCGGCGCGGGCGACGGCGACCTGGTGTTCTTGCAGCCGCACTCCGCGCCCGGCGTCTATGCGCGGGCGTTTCTCGAGGGCCGGCTATCCGAGGCCGAATTGCAGCGCTATCGTCAGGAAGTGCGCGGCGGGGGTCTGAGCTCCTATCCGCATCCGTGGCTGATGCCGGATTTCTGGCAGTTTCCCACGGGCTCGATGGGCATCGGGCCGATCAGCGCCATCTATCAGGCGCGCTTCATGCGTTATCTCGAGGGTCGCGGACTGAAAGACGCCGGGTCTCGACACGTCTGGGGCGTGTTCGGCGACGGCGAGATGGACGAGCCGGAATCGATGGCGGGGCTGTCGATCGCCGCGCGCGAGCGGCTCGACAATCTCACCTTCATCATCAACTGCAATCTGCAGCGGCTCGACGGCCCGGTGCGCGGCAATGGCCAGATCATTCAGGAACTGGAGAGCCTGTTCCGCGGCGCCGGCTGGAACATCATCAAGGTGCTCTGGGGCTCGGACTGGGACCTGCTGTTCGCGCGCGATACGCATCACGCGCTGCTCAGCCGCTTCGCCGCCACCGTCGACGGCAAATATCAGACGCTGGGGGCGAAGGACGGGGCCTACAATCTCTCGCATTTCTTCGCCGAGGATCCCGAGGTCGCGGCGCTGGTGTCGCACATGTCGGTGAGCGAGATCGATTCGCTCAAGCGCGGCGGCCACGATTTGCGCAAGCTTCACGCCGCTTTCGCGTTGGCCAAGGCGACCAAGGGCCAGCCGACCGTGATCCTGGCCAAGACCAAGAAGGGCTTTGGCATGGGCGGCGCGGGCGAGTCGCGGATGACCGCGCACCAGGCCAAGAAACTCGATATCGACGCCCTCCTCGCGTTCCGCGACCGCTTCGCGCTGCCGTTGAGCAACGAACGAGCCGCCGGGCTCGACTTCTATCGTCCGGCCGAGGACAGCGCCGAAATCGCCTATCTGCGCGCGCGCAGAACGGCGCTCGGCGGCTATCTGCCGGCGCGGCGGCGGACGGCGGCGGCGCTCTCGATGCCCGAACTCGCCAACTACGGCGAATTCGCGTTGCGCGCCGAAGGCAAGTCGATGTCGACGACCATGGCCGTCGTCCGGCTGTTCAGCAATCTCATCAAGGACAACACGGTCGGCGCGCGCGTCGTGCCGATCGTCGCGGACGAAGCGCGCACCTTCGGCATGGCCAATCTGTTCCGTCAGGTCGGCATCTACTCGTCCGTCGGGCAGCTCTACGAGCCCGAGGACTCCGGTTCGATGCTCTATTACCGCGAGGCGAAGGACGGACAATTGCTCGAAGAGGGCATTACCGAGGCCGGGGCGATTTCGTCGTGGACCGCCGCCGCGACCGCCTACAGCACACACGGCGTCGCGATGCTGCCTTTCTACATCTACTATTCGATGTTCGGCTTCCAGCGCGTCGGCGATCTCATATGGGCGGCGGCCGATCAGCGCGCGCGGGGTTTCCTGATCGGGGCCACCGCGGGCCGCACGACGCTCGGCGGCGAGGGGCTGCAGCACCAGGACGGCTCGAGCCTGGTCTCGGCCTCCACCGTGCCGAACTGCCGCGCCTACGACCCCGCCTTCGCCTACGAAGTTGCGGTCATCGTGCACCACGGCGCGCGCGCCATGCTCGAGCAGGGGCGCGACGAATTCTATTATCTGACCGCGGGCAACGAGAACTATGCGCAGCGCGCGATGCCCGAAGGCGCCGAACTGGGAATCGTCAAAGGCCTCTACCGGATCGCATCGACAACGGATGCGCGGGTGCGCCTCATCGGCTCCGGCGCGATTCTGCCGATGGCGATCGAGGCGGCGCGCATATTGCGCGAAGACTTCGGCATCGAGGGCGAAGTGTGGAGCGCGACCAGCTACAGCGAGCTCGCGCGCGAGGCCGCGGCGATCGAACGCGGCAACCGGTTCCGGCCGCACGAGCTCCCGGCTCTCAGCTACCTGGCGCAATGTCTGCCGGGCAAGGCGCCGATCATCGCGGCGAGCGACTATGTCCGCGCCTGGCCGCAACTGATCGCGCCCCATGTCGAAGCGCCGTTCACCGCCTTGGGAACCGACGGCTTCGGCCGCAGCGACACGCGCGCGGCGTTGCGCGCGTTCTTCGAAGTCGACGCGGGCCACATCGTCGTCGCCGCGCTGTCGGCGCTGTTGCGGCAGGGCGCGGTCACCACCGACGCGGCCGCGGCGGCGATCGCTCGCTTCGAGATCTCCGCGACGTCGCCGCCGCCGTGGACGCGCTGACCCCCGCGGGTCGAGGCGGCGGTTCAAAAAAGTTCGCTGCAACGCAACATTTCATATTGCAGCGCAACATGAATTCGGTTATATGCAGATCGAGCCGCGGCGTGAGGCTAACAATCGGATCGCGGCGCGGAGACTATGACAGGAGACCCCCAATGACCACCAGCTTCCCGACTCTCGAAGTACCCGCCGAAATCCGCAATTTCGCCGCCTCCAGCGTGGCTCAGGCCCGTCAGGCGTTCGCGAAGGTCATCGAGGCCACGAACCAAGCCATCGGCCAGGCGGAAAAGAGCCCGATCCCGATTCCGGCGAACGTCAAGGAACTCAACGCCAAGGCGATCGGCTTCGCCGACGCCAACGTCAAGGCCGCGTTCGACCTCGCCGACAAGCTGGTCCAGGCCAAGGACGCCCAGGAAGCCGTGAGCCTGCAGACCGAGTATCTGAAGGCCCAGTTGGCCTCGCTGCAGGAGCAGGCCAAGGAGATGGGCGCCGCCATGATGAGCGCCGTCACCCACAAGCCGGTCTGAACGATCGCGACGCCGCGGCCCGCCGTCTCGAACGACGGGCTCGAGCGGCGACGTTGCGGCGCCGGGATCATCGCCCGGCTACAATCTCGACAGCGTGTCCGGGTCCGGTTCGCCGTCGAAATATTTGGCGAGGCTGCGAGCGAACAGCTCGTCGGTGGGCGTTGCGCAGGAAAACAGTGTCATCGAGGAGCGGAATTTCTGCGCGTCGATGGCGCCGAGGATTTGTCGCGCCGTCTTGCCGTCGACGGCGTTGACGAGCGCCGCGCATTCTTTCAGCCGCGCGCCGAGCGTGGGATGGGCGAGATAGGCCTTCGCCTCGTCGAGCGACGAAATCGCGTAATGGACGGACGTCGGGCTCGAGCCGAGACCCGCGATCTGCGGAAACACGAACCACATCCAGTGCGAGCGCTTGGCCCCGCCGCCGAGTTCGGCGCGGACCTGGTCGTAGACCCGCGCCTGCGCGTCGACGAAGCGTTGCAAGTCGAAGGGGTCGGCCGGGTCCGTCACGTCGATCCTCCGCGGCGGCGCTTTCGAAGCGCCCGAGCAAAGCTCTCGATCGCCAGCAACAGGGTCCGAGATTGCGGCGTAAATTCGATGAACCCGGCCTGAGCCAAGGGGAAAGACTACCCGCCTCGCGCGTGGCGTGAACGCCGGACGGCGGCGATTCCCATGGCATGCGACGCCGCGGCCAGGCGTCGCAGCGCGTCCCGCCAGTGACACGATTTCCGGCCGATCAGTTCGTGTTAGGCGCTGGCTTGCGAGATTTGCCCCTTCTCCCCTCGCGGGACTCCGGCGGCGCATTGCTCCGCCTCGGGGTGGCCGAAGGCCGGATGAGTTTTCATGCGCTTCGCGCACCTTGATGCATGAAAGACCGCCAATTGTAGCCGCGGTCGTCGAGCGGCTGCTGCCGGGGTCAGCGACCCCGGCTACAAGGTTGCCTTTCAGGAGAGGGGGGAGAAGGGGGTTGCGCCGGCTTCGATCGGCAAAATGACGCTCGTCTCGTTTCCCCGCCCGCGGCCCGGGCGCCGCCTGCTTTCGACGCCTTCGAGGCTGTTCCACAGCCTCGATTCGGGCGAGCGCCCATACAACCGCCGATAGGCGCCCGTGCGAGCCCTCTTGTGATTTCCCCTCGAAGCGGCCATATGCCGGCGCCGCTGAAGGGACGTTTTCATGAAGGTCGTCGTCGTCGAATCGCCCGCCAAGGCCAAAACCATCAACAAATACCTCGGCAAGGGCTATGACGTTTACGCTTCGTTCGGGCATGTGCGCGACCTCGAGGCCAAGGACGGGTCGGTCGATCCCGATAACGATTTCGCCATGCGCTGGGAGGTCGACGCCAAGGCGGCCAAGCGGCTCAGCGACATCGGCGGCGCGGTGAAGGACGCCGACGCGCTGATCCTCGCCACCGACCCCGACCGCGAGGGCGAGGCGATCTCCTGGCACGTCTACGAGATCCTCAAGGCCAAGAAGCTGTTGAAGGACAAGCGTGTCGACCGCGTCGTGTTCAACGCCGTCACCAAAGAGGCGGTGCAGAACGCGATGCGCAATCCGCGCGAGATCGACGAAGCGCTGGTCGACGCCTATCGCGCCCGCCGCGCGCTCGATTATCTCGTCGGCTTCAGCCTGTCGCCGGTGCTGTGGCGAAAGCTGCCCGGCGCGCGCTCGGCCGGGCGCGTGCAGTCGGTGGCGCTGCGCATCGTCTGCGACCGCGAGCTGGAAATCGAAAAATTCGTCGCGCGCGAATACTGGTCGATCATTGCGCACCTGAAAACCCGAGCGGGCGCGCCGTTCACGGCGCGGCTCATCGGCGCCGACGGCAACAAGATCGGCCGCCTCGACGTCGGCTCCGGGCTGGAGGCCCGGGCTTTCGAGTCGGCGCTGGACGCAGCAAATTTCGTGGTCGCCACGGTCGAGGCGAAGCCCGTCCGTCGCAACCCCTACCCGCCTTTCACCACCTCGACGCTGCAGCAGGAGGCCTCGCGCAAGTTCGGCTTCGCCCCGGCGCGCACCATGCAGATCGCGCAGCGGCTCTACGAGGGCGTCGACGTCGGCGAGGGCGCGGTCGGCCTCATCACTTATATGCGCACCGACGGCGTCGACCTCGCCCCCGAGGCGGTCGAAGGCGCGCGCAAAGTGATCGCCAAGGAATTCGGCCCGGACTACGTGCCCAAGGCGCCGCGCAAATATACGGTCAAGGCCAAGAACGCGCAGGAGGCGCACGAGGCGATCCGCCCGACCGACCTCGCCCGTCGGCCAAAAGACGTCGTGCGCCATCTGGAGCCCGAACAGGCGAAGCTCTACGAGCTGATCTGGACCCGAACCATCGCCTGCCAGATGGAAAGCGCCGAGCTCGAGCGCACGACGGTGGACATCGATGCGCTCGCGGGAAAACGCAAGCTCGAATTCCGCGCCACCGGGCAGGTCGTGCGCTTCCCCGGCTTCCTCGCGCTCTATCAGGAGGGCCGCGACGACGAGGAAGACGAAGATTCGGCGACGCTGCCGCCGATGCAGGCGGACGAGCCGCTGACCAAGGAGCGCATCGAGGCGACGCAGCATTTCACCGAGCCGCCGCCGCGCTACACCGAGGCGACGCTGGTCAAGCGCATGGAGGAGCTCGGCATCGGCCGGCCCTCGACCTATGCCTCGACGCTCGCCGTGCTGCGCGACCGCGGCTACGTGAGGCTGGAGAAAAAGCGGCTGATCCCCGAGAACAAGGGCCGGCTGGTCACGGCGTTCCTCGAATCGTTCTTCCGCCGCTACGTCGAATACGATTTCACCGCCGCGCTCGAAGAAAAGCTCGACCGCGTCTCCAACTCGGAGATCGACTGGAAGGATCTGCTGCGCGATTTCTGGCGCGACTTCTCCGGCGCGCTCGGCGACATCAAGGATCTGCGCACCGGACAGGTGCTCGACAGCCTCAACGAGCTCTTGGGCTCGCACATTTTTCCCGCGCGGGAGGATGGGTCCGACCCCCGCTCCTGCCCCTCCTGCGGCAAGGGGCAATTGTCGCTGAAGCTCGGCAAGTTCGGCGCCTTCATCGGCTGCTCGAATTATCCCGAGTGCAAGTTCACCCGCGTCCTGTCGCCGAGCGGCGCGGAGAGCGGCGAGGGCGACCGCCCGGGCGTGAGAGTGCTCGGCCTCGACCCGGATTCGGGCGACGAGATCACGCTGCGCACCGGCCGCTTCGGCGACTACGTGCAGCGCGGCGAAGGCGACAAGCCCAGGCGTTCGTCGCTGCCGCGCGGGCTCAAGCCCGATGACGTGACGCTGGAGAAGGCGCTGGCGCTGCTCGCCCTGCCGCGCGAGGTGGCGCGCCATCCGACCAGCGGCGAGCCGGTGGTCGCGGGCATCGGGCGCTACGGCGCCTATGTGCAGCACGGCAAGACCTACGCCAATCTCGGCCGCGACGACGACGTGCTCGAGATCGGCGGCAA
>JBKQKS010000140.1:0-39849 GCA_052147395.1 Roseiarcus sp. | reverse complement strand
GCGTCGAGGACATGAGGGATCTGAAGCCGGGCATGCGGCTCGAGGGCACGGTGACCAATGTCGCGGCGTTCGGCGCCTTCGTCGACATCGGCGTCCACCAGGACGGCCTCGTCCATGTGTCGCAGCTCGCCGACCGCTTCGTCAAAGATCCGCATGAGGTGGTGAAGGCCGGCGACGTGGTCAAGGTCAGGGTGGTCGAGGTCGACGCCGCCCGCAAGCGCATCTCGCTCACCATGCGCTCGGGCGAGATCCAGCCGGCCCGCGAGAACAAGTTCGCCGCTGCGCCCGCCGGGCGGGGAGCGAAGCCGCGCGAGGCGTCGGGCATAGGCGCGCTCGGCGCCAAGCTTCAGGAGGCGCTGAAGGGGCGGTGATGTAGCCCCCGGCGTGGTCAAAACCCAACGCTCGATACCCGTCTGGGAACGTCGCAAGAGGGCGGGCAGCGGTCGTTACGATTGGGAATTCGATATGACGTCGCCGTAGACCCAAGCGGGTGGTCATTCTTGTCCACGGTTTCCGCGATTTCAAAGCGTTAGCTGGGCGTTTTTGTCACCCCCCTGTCAAGCCTGGTCGACAGTTGCGTCTTCGTCTTTGTTATCCATTTTGTTTATGTACATACCATAATTTCGCGTGCCGCCGCAGGCGTGAATGAAGCGGGTATTTCAAGACACCGCCGCCACCCGAGCGCCGGCTTAAGGCGGGAAGCGGGCAGTGAAAAAGGGAATTAACGGGCGTGTCACCGTATTCCCAGATCGGGCGGACTCGGCCCCATTCAGCATGTGGCCGGCGAGAACCCGGTAAGAACACCGATAGATTTCGAGGCGGCAAAACGCCGCAGCTTCTGCGCGTTACGTTAACGACATCCGCCTTGCCTGCTAGGTGCGGTTGCTGTAAAGTTAGTCGCAAAGCTTCTTGCAAAATAGAGCAAGGTTCGCCGTTCGATTCCGATCAGTTCACGGCCCGATTCCGATTTTAGCCGTCAAAAATGGAGTTTTGCAAGAGGCTCATAGAGTTAACAGACTGGCTGCGCGAGACGCTTATCCCGTTGAACCAGGTGCCGACCACAACGCCGCTGAGAAACGATCTGCCCGATGCCGACGGTCGATGCGCGCTGCGGTTTTCGAGGAGCCCGGCGAGCGTATTTTGGACCTCAGTGCCGACCGCAAGCCGAGAGCGCCGCCGGTGTAAGCTATAGCAGGTTACCTGAGCCAACGGGATAAGCCTTCTGCGCGATACCGAGCGAGCGTATAAACTGCAAAAACGAAGGATGATGCTATGTTTAGGAAGATGATCGTAAGCGCGATCTCGCTAATGTCTTTGTTGAGCGTAACCTCATCGGCCTGCGCAACCAATCTTATACAAAATGGAAGCTTTGAGTACGGGTCCGATCCTGGGGGTTATTTCTTACAGTTGAGTACAGGAAGCAACGCCATTTCTGACTGGACTATCGGCGGCACTGGTATCGATTACATCGGCGGCTATTGGACTGCGGCCGATGGTTACCGCAGCCTGGATCTCAGCGGCAGTTATGATGTGGGGTCCGTATCACAGCAGGTTTACACGAACCTGGGTCAACCCTACGTGGTCAGCTTTGCGTTGGCAGGAAATCCAGATGGTAATTATACAGGAAGTTATATCAAGAATTTGGCGGCGACTGTTGACGCCCTTTACGGTGGACTCTTTAGTTTCAGTACTGCTAACACCAGCCGCACCAACATGGGATGGACTGAGAAGAGCTTCAAGTTTGTTGGTGACGGCAAATATGACACTATCACGTTTGCAAGCCTTAACCACTCCGGTTACGGGCCCGCCTTGGATAACGTAAGGATGATCGCTGTTCCGCTCGCCCCTTCCAACGCGTTCGTGGACCTTGTCGCAATAGCGGGTTTCTACGTTCTTATCCGGCGGCAATCGAGAAGGAGCAATTCAGGCGCCGCGTAATACCAAGTCTCGTTGTGCGCGACTCCTCGCGGGAGATAAGTCCGCGCGTTGCAAAAGTGATCATCGCTTTCCGAACACGGTGCGAGGCTACAAGTCCGTGGTTGATGTCGACAGCGAGATGGCGGCGAGCTTAGATTGAGATCCGGCCGATTGCGCCCGGCCAACGTCTTTCCGAGGGGCTGCGCGTCACGGCGTTCGCCCTTCGGCCGTTCGCAAGTGTTCATGCGTCATCTCCGGCCGTGCGTCGAAAGCGTTCTTCGCGATGCCAACAACTGGGAGTCCTAAGTTTAGATAGATATGAGGCATTCGGCGCTAACCTATTGGCAATAATCGTAGAACTCGTTTGGTCTGAGCGTCGATTGCCGCGCCCGGGGGGCGCTGTGGATCATGCGAAAACAAAATTGCTTTTGACGTTCAACGCAACAATGCCCTCAAGTTCAAGCAAAAGAACGATTCATCACGGGGGACCCCTCCAACTACCTGCCGTTCGCCGTTACCGGACAGCATTACAGCATTACAGTGACAGCTTACTAAATTCCCAAACTCGGGCGGCTCGCGGGCACAACATAGTCACATGGATTCTCCGAATGGCGAAGTCCGCGCTCTTGCGACAATACCCAAAAGTGCGGCCATCAGCGAATCCCCGAGCGGCAGGCGCGGAACGTCAGCAGTGGGTCGGTTCCCGTCGTTGGGCGGCCGGCCCGGCCGGGCGCCAAATGCAAGATGCTGACCGCTAGTTCAATGCCCGCTCTTGTCGAACGCCGTGGCGACGCTGCGGCGGATGCGCCAGACGCCGAGGGCGACCAGCGCGGCGACGAGGGGGATCGCAACTCCCATCGCCAGCGCAGGGTCGACGCGCACGCCCTCGGCGTCGAGGCCCTCGGCCGCTTTGCCGACCAGCGAGACGATGTAATAGGTGATCGCGGCGACCGAGAGCCCTTCGACCGTTTCCTGCAGGCGAAGCTGCAATTGCGCCCGGCGGTTCATCGAGTCGAGCAGCGCATGGCTCTGGCGCTGGCTCGAAAGTTCTACCCGCGTCGACAACAGTTCGGTGACGCGCGCGATGCGCTGCGACAGCGAGTCCTGGCGCTCGACGACCGTCCGGCAGGTGCGCATGGCCGGAGCTAGCCGGCGCTCCATGAATTCGCGAAACGTCAGCAAGCCCTCGATGCGCTGCTCGCGCAATTCGCCGATCCTGCGCTCGACGAGCTCGTAATAGGAGGCCGCCGCGGCGAAGCGGAACTGGCTCGCCGAATGCAAGCTCTCGACCCGCGCGGCGAGGCTGGTGAGGCGCTCGAGCAGCGCCGGCTCGTCCTTTTCCGCCGCGCTGACGAGGGCGCTGGTGACGCTCGACAGCTCCCGCTCGATCTCGCCGAGCTCGCCCATGCGGGCGCGGGCGATCGGAAAGGCGATGAGCGCCAGCATCCGATAGGTGTCCATCTCGACCAGACGCTGCAACGAGCGGCCGATTTGTCCGGCCGTCATGCCGTGATCGAACAGCAGGAGGCGGCCGAAGCCGTCGTCGCGGATGCGCAGGTCGGTGAAGGCGGCGCCGGCGCCGCCGGAAATGAGCGCCCCGATCACGGCATCGCGCGAGCTGAGCTCGGCGCTCGGCAGGTCGAGCGGCAGCGGCCAACTCTCTGCCGTCGCGACGACGGCGTGGATGGCCGAAATCGTCTGCCCCGGCAGGTCGCCGACCCACGACGCGCCCGCGCTTTCGATCGCGGTCTCCGCGAACGGCGCCGCCGCTCCGCCGCGCCCGTAGCCGGGGACGATGATTTTCACGCGAAAGAATTCGGTGTGCCGCTCCGCCTTCAGTCGGTAACCGCCGAAGTCGGCGCTGTAATGGTCGAAGGCCGAATCGGGCGGCGGCGCGCCTCGGGTTTTCGCCCGCGCGGCGATCGCCTCCCAGGCCCGGCGACGCTCTTCGCCGTCGGCGACGAGAGCGAGAAAAGACACCCGGGCCGGCGCGACGATGCGTTCGGGCGGACGCGCATGCACTTCGTCGTTGAGGCGCAGCCGTAGCGGATGATCGGGGGGCATGGCGGGCAAACGATTCTCCGCGCGCTAGTCGAGCCTTCGGGCAGTCCCGTTTGCGCCGCGGCCCTCGACGCTGTCAATCGCCGAGGCGCGCCCTTGAAGCGTCCGCGGCGCGTCCTATTTGATGAGCGGCAGCTAATATGATCGCGAGGAGGGTCCGCGATGGTCGGGGGCGTTCACGTCGTTTGCGCGCACTGCGATTCCGTCAACCGAATTCCCGCCGACAAGAACGCCGCCGAAGCGCTTTGCGGGCGTTGCGGCAAGGCGCTGTTCGACGGCCATCCGGCCGAGGTCGAGCACGCCGGGCTGATGAAGCAGATCGAGCGCAGCGACGTGCCGGTCGTGGTCGACTTCTGGGCCGGCTGGTGCGCGCCGTGCCGGTCGATGGCGCCGGGCTATGCGGCGGCGGCCGAGGCGCTGGAGCCGAAGGTTCGGTTCCTCAAGGTCGACGTCGACTCCAACCCGCAATCGGCGCAGCAATTCGGGATCAGCGGCATTCCCGCGCTCATCGTGTTCCGCGGCGGCGCGATCGTCTCGCGCCAGACCGGCGCGATGGACCCGCGGTCGCTCAGCGCCTGGGTCGCGAACGCGACGCGCGCATGAAAGCGCCGCCGGCAGGGCGCCGGGCGGCCGAATTTACCGGCAGAGACTTTACTTCGCGTCGAAGCGATAGGTCCAACCGGCCATCGCCTGGACTTCGCTCATATGCACGCCGGACGCGCGCCGCGCCTCACTTTGCGAGTTCGCGCAGATAGTCCCAGGTGAAGAGCCCGGTGTCGTGGCCGTCGTCGAACACGATCTTGACCGCGTAATTGCCGACGGGCTCCAGGCCCACGATGCGCACGTTCTCCTTGCCGGTGAGGATGCGCTTCTCGCTGGGGTGGTGGCCCTGGACTTCGGCGCTCGGGCTTTCCACGCGCAGCTTCTGCGCCGTGACACGCACGGTGACGCCGTCGTCATAGGCGACTTCGAGGAGCCGGCCCTCGTTCATGGCGGTGATGTCGGTCGGCCAAACCATTTTCGCCTCACACGATACGGATGCGGGGGGCAGGCTTGGCGCCGGGCGCGCCGGTCTCCAGCGTCGCCGCGATGCGGCGGGCGAGCGCGAGGTAGGCCTCCGCCTGCGGGCTCCCCGCCATCGAGTCGACGATCGGATGGCCGTCGTCGGAATTGGCGCGGATCGAGGCGTCGAGCGGGATCTCGCCGAGGAACGGCACGCCGAGCTCCTTCGCCTCGCGTTGCGCGCCGCCGTGGGCGAAGATGTCGGTGCGCCCGCCGCAATGCGGGCAGATGAAATAGCTCATGTTCTCGACGATGCCCATCAGCGGCACGTGCACCTGCTTGAACATCGCGATGCCGCGGCGGGCGTCGATCAGCGCCAGGTCCTGCGGCGTCGATACGATCACGGCGCCGGCGAGCGGCACGTTCTGCGCCATGGTGAGCTGGGTGTCGCCGGTGCCGGGCGGCATGTCGACCACGAGCACGTCGAGCGGCGCCCAGGCGACCTCGCGCAACAGCTGGGTCAGCGCCGACATCACCATCGGACCGCGCCAAATGATCGGCGCGCCCTCCTCGACCAGGAAGCCGATCGACATCACCTTGACGCCGTGGCTCGCCATCGGCAGCAGCTTCTGGCCGTCGTCGGCCATTTCCGGCCGTCCGTCGAGGCCGAACAGTTTCGGGGCCGAGGGGCCAAACAGATCGGCGTCGAGCAGCCCGACTTTCAATCCGAGCTTGGCGAGCCCGACCGCGAGGTTGCAGGCGACCGTCGACTTGCCGACGCCGCCCTTGCCCGAGGCGACCGCGATGATATTCTTGACGCCCGGCAGCGCCGTCGCGGTCGAACGCGGACCCGAGGGCGCCTTCTCCTTCGCCGGCGCGGCGCCGACAGCGCGCGCCGATTCCGCCGTCAGCGTCACCACCGCGCTGACTACGCCCGGAATCGCCTTGATCGCGGCTTCCGCTTGCGCGCGCATCGGTTCGAGCCTCTTGGCCTCGGCGGGATCGACCGCTAGGGCGGCGAACACCTTGTTGTCGCGGATCGTGATGCCCGAGATCGCGTCGGTCAGTGTCAGCGGCGTCTCGCCGTCGGGTCCGGGCACGTCGGACAGGGCCTTCATTACATCGTCGCGGGTCGCCATTGGGGGTCGTTCTCCGATCAGGATGGGTTGGCGCGCGAGCGCTCGCGCTCGACATATTGCAAATAACTCATACAAGAAGGGCTAATATATAGAGAGCCGCCGGCTATCGCTCGCAACATCGCCGCCCTCCCCGAAGTTCCTTTGGCGCCGGCCACGCAACCCGTCTCGCTGGCGGCAGGTCGAGACCCAGACAAACTACGACGCTCCGGTTCGATCGGATCAGCGGCGGCCCCTCAGGCCGCCGCCGCAGAGGCGCTCCTGTCGCGCTCGGACCACAGCGCCCGCGCGCGCTCTTCCGCGCTGGCGAGGTCGGGCGCGGCGTCGAGCGCCTTCAGCGCGATCGCCAGGGTTCCGGTCACGGCAGCTTCGGCATAGGCGTCGGAAATCTCGGCGCGCCACAGCGCGCCGAGGCGGCTCAGGTCCATCGCCTCGTCGGCTTCGAGCCTGGGATCGTCGAGCATTGCCGGCCAACGCTCTTCCTCGTAGCGCCCGTCGTGCAGCGTCAGCACTTCGCAGGGCTTGTTCGGCCGCCGCTCGATCTCGCCGCCCTCGCCGCGGAACACCGCGAGCGTCGGCTGGCCCATGAGCTTGCCGGCGCCGCGATGCAGCTCGAGATAGCCGGGATGGAACACTCCCTGCATCAGCACCGGCGCCGCGAACGGATTGAGCATGCGGGCAAAACTGTGCACCGGCGAGCGCAAGCCCAGGATCGGCCTGAGGCCCATCAGCTCCCACAGCTTCGGGCTCAGAACATCGAGCGTGAGATAGGCGAAGTTGTGGGCCTCGAGCTGGCGGGCGGCGGCGGCGAGATTTTGCGAAGGCGCGAGGCCGAGCGAGCGCAGCGCCTCGGACGTATAAACGCGCCCGACCGTGTGGCCCTCGCCGCCATGCATGAACACCCGGTAGCCGGCGCGGGCGAGCGTCAAGGCCGAGAGCAGGAACCACGGCAATTGGCGGCGCTTGCCGGCATAGGACGACCAGTCGACATTTACGTGCGGCGCGTCGATTGGGACGGCGAGCGCCTTGCGCGCGGCGCGCACGAAGCCGGCGATCTCCGCCGGGGTCTCCTCTTTCACCCGCAACAGCATCAGGAACGCCCCGATCTGCTCGGGCAGCACCTCGCCGGCGAGGATCATCGCCATCGCCTCCTCCGCCTCCGCCTCTGTCAACGAGCGCGTGAGGGTCTTGCCGCGCCCGAGAATGCGGATGAACGGGGCGAAAGCATGGGGTTTTCGCATCATGGGCGCTTGGCCTCCACGGATGGAAGAGTCGAACCCGAGCTTTACGCGCGATGTCGGCGGGCGGCAACGCGCGGCTCTAGCCCTCCTCGGCGGTTCTCATCGCCGCCACATATTCATAAACATCATCACTTGCGAATATCAAGATATGTTCGCAGCCGCCGCCGCGGGGGACCGCGACCCGGCGTCGCAGCGCAGACGCGCTCGAGCGCCGCCTGTCGAAGCGAAACCGATCTAGAATTCAAATCAATAGGTTGTAGTTCGCGGCAAGCGGAACGGGTTTTCCGCGCGAATGGCGCCCGACGAAGGGATGCTTCAGCCACTCGAGCCCGCCCCTTCCCTTCGGTCGGAATGTGAGTAGGTTTTCGCGCGCGTCGATCCGGGGGGGCCGCGCGTTCGCGAGGGGGAGCACCACCGCTATGAGTCTTCGTATATTGCTCGCCGCGCTGTGATTTCTTATGTTCGTCGCCTACCGCGGCTACAGCGCCACTCTGTTCGCGCCCATAGCGGCCAGGGGGCCCGTGCTGCTGTCCGACCCGGGCGTAGTCCCGGCGGCGTTCACCAACTTGTTCTCGGTGAAGATGGATGCTTTCGCGCAACTCTACTTTCCCGTGTTCCGGCTCGGCGCCGTGTTCGGCAAGGTGAACGAGCTTTCGGGATTCTCGAAGGCGATCGTAGCGGCGATCATCGGCTTCGAAAGTGGTCAAAATCGGCGCCAAGAGCCGGCGCCCGCGAAGGCGGGCGTCATCGGGCGCGCCCGCTACACCATCTTCCAGATGGCCGATGTCGGCTTCTCGGAGGCCACGAATAAAGCTGCGTTGGCTCCGAAGCTGGGCGGCGGAGCCATCCGTCTCGGGGGCCATCGATCTGGGGATCGTCGGGAAAATATCAGCTCATGACAAGGGAGGTTCTCCATGAGTGCCAAAGTTCTTCTAACCGAGGCGGATTGGCGTCGCGAGCGCACCAAGTGTGCGATTGCAAGCATGATTGGCATTGCCATCGAATGGTATGACTTCTTTCTCTATGGCACGGCCGCCGCCATTGTATTCAACAAGCTTTTCTTCCCACAGTTCGATCCGCTGGTGGGAACCATCCTTGCCTTCGCCAGCTTCGCCATCGGGTTTATCGCCCGACCCCTTGGCGGCGTATTCTTCGGACATTACGGCGACCGTATCGGCCGCAAGTTAGTATATGTCGTGACTCTGCTGGTGATGGGCATCGGCACGGCCATAGTCGGCCTGTTGCCGGGTTATGACCAAGTGGGTATCTGGGCGCCCATTCTGCTCGTAACATTGCGCATAATCCAGGGCTTCGGGCTTGGCGGCGCGTGGGGCGGGGCGGTTCTGATGGTGGTGGAACATGCTCCGCGAAACAGGCGCGGTTTCTATGGCAGTCTGGCCCAGTTGGGAGCGACTCTGGGACTGGTTTTGGGTACGGTGGTTTTCGGCGTCTTCGCCCGACTCCCGCAAGACCAGTTTCTTGCCTGGGGCTGGCGCATCCCCTTCCTGCTAAGCATCCTTCTTGTAATCGTCGGCCTGTGGATCCGAAGGGCGGTCACCGAGTCGCCGGTTTTCGAAAAAATGAAACAATCCGGAGAACCGGCGAAGATTCCGGTGATCGAAGCGATCATCAAACACCCGAAGAATATCCTACTTGCCATGGGTGTCCGCTTTGCGGAAAATGGTCTCTTCTATATCTATGCCGCATTTGTACTTGCGTATGGGACACAGATATTGCATGACTCTAGGGAAATGATCCTAAACGCCGTGATTATCGCCGCCTTAATCGAGACATTTACCATTCCCTTCTTCGGTTATCTCTCGGACTTGCTGGGCAGGCGGCCAGTTTACATGTTCGGGGCGGTGTTTTCGGCTGTCTGGGCGTTCCCCTTCTTCTGGCTTATGGGATTCCACAATTTCTGGCTCACGACGTTGGCAGTTTTGCTCGGGCTGGCGGTTGGCCATGCGGCAATGTATGGCCCGCAGGGAAGCCTGTTCACCGAGCTGTTCAGCGCGCGCGTCAGATATAGCGGCGCATCCTTGGGTTACCAGCTGGCATCCATATTCGCCGGCGCACTTACGCCCGTGGTCGCGACGAGTCTGCTGAAGATTTACAATGGCGTAACCTGGCCGGTGGGGGTCTATATGGTGTTCCTGGCGTTGATAACCGTGGTCTCCCTGCTTCTCCTCAAGGAAACCTACAAGGATTCTGAAGAAACCATCGATGGTGAGGGGCCAGTGGCCAAATCGGTCGCATAGGTTTACTTTGGCCGTTACCGGGGAAGGATCGGGTAAGACTTTATATGCCTTCTCCGTGAAGGGAATACTACCTCACGGGATGGGCTTGATCCGAACTATCTCTGCGAGGATCGTCAACGAGCGCCTTACCGTCCGCCTGGGCAACCGGTCTTCCGGGTAAGGGGCGCGGGGCATCGGTTTCGGGGCGTCGGTCATCCCACGGCCGCCGCTCCGAACCCCGCCAAGGAGCTTGGAGTTCGACGCAACCGGATCCACTGAGAACAAAGACGTCCATGCCTGCTGTGCGGCCGACAGCGCAATCTGATTGGCTCTAGCCGCGATGAGCACCGCTTCGCAATGTTGGTTCGGCGGCGTCATTGCGTCGCTGCCGGGCTTCCTCGTCATCCGCGACGCGCTGAAGGCGATTCCCAATCCGCTGGTCAACGAGGCGATCACCGTCACTTCGCTCGCCGGCATCACCGGGTCGGCGTCGGGCGGCATGTCGATCGCCCTGGCGGCGATGGCCAAGGAATTCCTCGCGCTCGCCGACGCCGCGCACGTTCCGCCGAAGGCGCCGCATCGAATCGCCGCGATGGCGAGCGGCGGCATGGGTACGCTGCCGCACAACGGCGCGGTGATCACGCTGCTCGCGGTGACCGGGCTCACACATCGGCAATCCAACCGCGACATCTTCGCCGTCACGGTGTTGAAGACCACCGCGGTGTTCGTCGCGATCGGCGTCTACTACGCGGCCGGGCTCCCCTGAGACCGGGGACATCCCTCGAGCGCCGCTCCCCACCGGCGGCGCGGCGCCGCAGTCTCTTGCTTTCGCCGTGATCTTGGTTCCTGTTGCGACCGCGGGGTGACCCAAGCCCTCATCGTTCGCGGACAGCGAAATCATGACCGAATTGCCAACGCCCTCGCCCATCGGCCGCGAGACGCGGGCTCTCCTCGTTTCGCTCGGAGTCGACCCGTCTCAATTCGAGCTGGGCCTGCTGCCGGTCATCTCGCCGATCGACGGCGAGCCGATCGCTTTTGCCCGCGTGACGAGCCCGGCGGAGGCCGCCGAGCGCATCGGCGAGGCGCAGCGCGCATTTTTCGCCTGGCGCAGCGTTCCCGCGCCGCGGCGCGGCGAACTCGTGAGACTGATCGGCGAGCAATTGCGGGCGCACAAGGCCGAACTCGGAAAACTCGTGACGCTGGAAGTCGGCAAGGTCGAATCCGAGGGTCTCGGCGAAGTGCAGGAAATGATCGACATTTGCGACTTCGCCGTCGGCCTCTCGCGCCAGCTCTATGGCCTCACCATCCAGTCCGAGCGGCGTGAGCACAAGCTCGTCGAGGCGTGGCGTCCGATCGGAATCGTCGGCGTCATCTCGGCGTTCAACTTCCCCGTCGCAGTGTGGTCGTGGAATGCGGCGCTGGCGCTCACCTGCGGCGATGCGGTGGTGTGGAAACCCTCGGAGAAGGCGCCGTTGACCGCGCTCGCCGTGCAGGCGCTGGTGCAGCGCGCGATGCAAAAGTTCGGCCCCGAGGCGCCCGACGGCCTCACGACGCTGCTGATCGGCGAGCGCGACATCGGCGCGGCGCTGGTCGAGGACGCGCGCGTTCCCGTTGTCTCCGCGACCGGCTCCACCCGCATGGGGCGCGTGGTCGGCGAGCGGCTTGCGCGCCGTTTCGCCCGGGCGATCCTCGAACTCGGCGGCAACAACGCTTCCATCGTGACGCCGTCGGCCGACCTCGACCTCACGCTGCGCGCCGTCGCCTTCGGCGCCATGGGCACGGCTGGGCAACGCTGCACCACGCTGCGCCGCTTGATTGTGCACGAGAGCGTCTACGACGCTCTCGTCGCCCGGCTGCGAAGAGTCTATCGCGACATTTCGGTTGGCTCGCCGATCGCCTCGACCGCCCTCGTCGGGCCGCTGATCGACGGCCGCGCCTACGAAGCGATGCAGGCGGCGCTCGCCGCGGCCAGGGCCGCGGGCGGCCTCGTGCATGGCGGCGAGCGCATCGACGTCAACGGGCCGAAGTCGTTCTATGTCCGCCCGGCGCTGGTCGAGATGCCGGCGCAGGTCGGCCCGGTGCTCGAGGAGACGTTCGCGCCGATCCTCTATGTGATGAAATATCGCGAGTTCTCGGAAGCCCTGGCGCTGCACAATGCGGTCCCGCAAGGTCTGTCGTCGTCGATCTTCGCCACCGACATCCGCGAGGTGGAGGCCTTCCTCTCCGAGATCGGCTCCGACTGCGGCATCGCCAATGTCAACATGGGAACGTCCGGCGCCGAGATCGGCGGCGCGTTCGGCGGCGAGAAGGAGACCGGCGGCGGTCGCGAGAGCGGCTCGGACGCCTGGAAGGCCTACATGCGCCGGCAGACCAGCGCCATCAACTACGGCCGCTCGCTGCCGTTGGCGCAGGGGGTGAAATTCGACGTCTGAGCTCAGGCGTCGCGCTCGTCTCGCCCGGGCGGTCGCCGTTCGCCGACGCGCGCGCCGGCCTCCAGCGCCGAAACGGCGAGCCTGCGCAGCGGGCTCACCAGCGTATCCAACCGGTCGACGGCGTCGACGAAGCGCTCGCCGCGGGTGAGCGCGCGGTCGAGTTCGGCCATGGTGTGGGCGAGGCCGGGATCTTCGTCGTCGAGCCAGATCTCGACGATGCGCCACCAGGCAAAGGCGAGACCCTGCAGCTTCAGCGGGCCCGCGCGGCCCTCGCTGTCGAGCCCCGCGACCTCCATCATGAAGCGCAGCGAATTGACGATCTGCCGGTTCATCTGCGACGCCGATAGCGGATCGCGCTTCAGCCAGGCGACGATTTCGCGCAACCCCTGGCGATAGGGCGCCATCGCCTCCAGCCGGCGCATCAGCGCGTCGAATAGTTTTTCGCGCGAGCTCTCGTTCGCCATCTCGTCGAAGTTCTGGTCGAGCACGGCGCGGTCGATGCGGCGATTGAACCCGCCGAGCGCGGCGGCCTTGCTCGGGAACGCGTCGCGGAATTCTCCCAGCGACACGTTGGCGCGGGCGGTGATGTCGCGGATCGAAATCTCCTCGAAGCGCCGTTCCGCGGCGAGTTGCATCAGCGCATCGACTATGCGCGCGCGCGGATCCCGTTTCGCCGTCGCCGTCGCAATTCCCTCTGCTTCCGCCATCGGCGAGCCTCCACGTTGCGGACCACTGTAGGGGTTTTCGCGGCGGGCTTCCAGATACAACGCCCGCTCAGCGCGCCGGCCTGCTGCCGACCGAAAAGCACAGCGCGACATCATTGGCGACCCGGCCGTCGACCGCCGCCGCGGCGATATTCCGGATAAAGTCGGAACGGATGGCCGCCCGCGTCGCCGGCGGGGCTTCCCTCGAGGGCCGCCAGGCCGGATGGTCGGCGCGCTCGTCGTACATGGCGACAGCCCGATCCAATTCCAACGGATCGGAAAGGACGACAGCCTGGCCAATGCTGACGACGTCCAAAGCCGCCGCCTGCAACAGCGCGGCGCATTTGTCGGGCGTGTCGGCCAGGTCCGCGAACGCGAGGCTCACCCCGCGCGCGGCGGCCGCCTCCACGACCCATTGCGAGAATCCGAAGGGTTTTGCCGGCGTATCGAAGGCGACGAGGCCTCCGGGCTTCAGCAGGTCTCGCCAGTGGCGAAGCGCGCCTGGCGCATCCGTCATCAGCACCAACGCGGACGAACAGAGAATACGGTCGAAGTTTTGGGGCGGGAAGCTCAGACGTTCGGCGTCGGCCTCGACGAAGCGGGCGTTCGCCAGCTCGGCTTGCCCTGCCTTGCGGCGCGCTTCTGCGAGCATCCCTCGCGAGATGTCGACGCCGATCACCTCGCCGGAGGCTCCGACCCGGCGCGCCGCCATGAGCGCCGCGAGCCCCGTGCCGGTGGCGACGTCGAGAACGCGGCAGCCGGGTTCGAGGTTCGCGGCTTCGATGAGCCGCGAAGCGACGCGGTGATGCACTTCGTCACGATCGTAGCGCGGGGCGCGGCGGTCGAAATGCTCGGACACGTTCGATCTCCTGGTGGCGTGCGTCGCCGGATTTGGCCCTCTCTGCCGCTTGCGGGTGACCAAGTTCACGGATCTGTAACCGCGGCAGATTACCGGGCGGCGCCGTCCGGACACGCCACGCGCGATCGAGGAGCGTCGGCGTCTACGCCGACGTGTAGCCGCGAGACGGCGGCGTGGACGCCGACGCTCCAGCGCTTTCGACGTTCGCGGACCGGCGCCGAGCGCTGGGTTTAGACTGCTACCGCCCCTGCCGTTCGCCGCGACCCAACCGGAGCGTCTCACTTCGGCCGGTTCGCCAGGATCAACGGCGAGGGGCCCGGAGACTCCATCGTGCGCACATTTTCGAAGCCGGCGTCCTTCAGCCATCCCGCGATCTCGGGGAACGCGTAAGTGTCGCCGTCTACGGTTCCCACCAGCATGTTGACCGCGAATACGAGCCCATGGGTTCGAGTGGCGCGCGCTTCGTCCACCAAAAATTCCGCGACGACGATCGTACCGCCGGGCGCCAGCGCCTCGAACACCTTCGCCAGCAGAGCGCGGGCGTGGCTTTCGCCAAAACTGTGCAGGATCTGCCCGAGCACGGCGATCTGATAGTTTTGGCCGAAATCGACGGCGAAAAAATCACCGGCCCGCGTCTCCACCCGATCGGCGACGCCGAAGCGCAGGGCCACGCTCCGCGTTACCTCGAGAACTTTTGGCCAGTCGACCGCGGTCACCCTGACCTGCGGCGAACGCTGAGCCAGCGCGATGCCCCAGACGCCGGAGCCCGCCCCGACATCGAGCACGCGCACGGCAGTTTCCCCCGTCTCGGGAACGAGGGCGCCGGCGAGCGCCCGCGCGGGGGCGTAGCTCATGGGAAAAATGTCTTCGACGAACTCGCGGAAGCGCGCCTCGGCGCTCGCTTCGCTGTCGACACGGGGCGCGGGTTCGCCGGTCCGCACGATCTCGCTCAGCGCGAGCCAGCGCGGGATCAACTGGGCGCAGGCGTGCTTGAAGAGGCCGCCCGCGAACGAAGGGCTCGTGCTGACGAGGAATGCTGCGCTTTCCGCGGTGAGCGAATAGCGGCCCTCAGCGTCCTTGGCGAGAAGCTCGACGCCGGTCAGCGCGTTGAGCACGGCGCGCACGCCGCGCTCGGAGGTCGCCGTCTCGGCGGCGAGCGCCGCGGCGGTCTCGGGGCCGCGGTCCAAGGCGTCGAACAGCCGGTTTCTGATGGCCGCGTCGACCATCAGCGGAATGGCGAAGCCCCAGGCGAATTCAACGAGACGCGCGGGCGTGGCGGCGGGCGTGACCGGGGATTGTGCCGGCATGGTCGAAGACTCCGCTTTTCCGGGCGCCGACGGCCGGCTCATCTAAAGACTCGACGCCGTTCGGCGCAAGGATCGGCTCCTGATTACCACTGCCGAGCGGTTGCGGGCAAAGAGTCGCCAGCGTGGGGCAGTCGGGAATTGAGAGGCCCCACCGGCGCACGCGGATGGGGATTCAGAAAACCAGAAAACAATTTCCTTAAATGCCATCTCCGCGCTATCGTCATTGGGAATGACCGAGACGAGGCGCCTGCGATATCGCGTCCCCCGGAGCTCCAGTCAGCCGGGCCCGGAAATCCAAATAAACGACTCACAAGCTATTGAAATTGCGAGAAACTACCAAAGAAAAGGAAACTATGCGCTTGGGTTAGCAATTGCGTCTTTAGTCCGTATATGCGAGTTTTGTCAGTCGACGAAATTGGCGGAGAGCGAATGGTTACCGCTGCTGATGTTGCGTCGGCTGTTGATCGATTTTTGCAGGCGGAAAAAGTGGCCGTCGGTGTCGAGCATCCGATGGCTTGGGCGCGCGGATTCAGCGAATATGAGGTCGAACTGCGGATTCCCCTTCTGGTCGAAGGACAATTGTTGGGATCGCAGTTGATGGTCGCGGGCTTCCCCGGCGCGACAATGTTGAAATTCCGCCTTATGCTGCTGTTTCCAGGCGCGGTCTGCCGATTAGATTTCACAGACGAGAAACATGTTAATAGCCTCGCGACAGCTACGGATGGCATCCCGAGTAGCGTTTCAGGGCCACACTATCACTCGTGGCCCATAAATCGGCGCTTTTGTCGGGGAATGAATTTACCAATGAGGCTTCACAATGCGGTCCCGTTTGCGGAGCCCGGTCGGACTTTCGATTCGATCTTGCGTTGGTTCTGTTCCGATGTAGGAATTAAGGGGCTTCCGACGACGCACCGGATCGAGCTTCCGATACGAGATAGGCTGTTCCCATGAGTCTCGCGTTTTACAGCTCTTCTCCCCGATCGCCATCAATCGAGAGCATCATGCGAGATTTCGTCTCCGTCGATCAAATTGACGGCGGCGTGCGCGTTACAACCCACTGCATGTATCCATCGAACGGGCTCGTAAGAGTCGCGGTTAGGGGCGGAAACGACACCGTTATGGCCGCCGATGACGGCGAAGCGGTCGGGGAGGCTATCGCGGCGGGCCTTGTTCTTGAAAATCCGGACAAATTGCTACGCCATCTGTTCTATGATCAGGGCGTTGGGATTTCCAAGGGGATAATTCATACTCCTAGAATGCCACTGCGTGACGCGGCCGTTGCCGTTGTGCAAGTTGCGAACGCAGCGAAGGAAGCCGCACACTGGTTGTATGGGAATGTCCGCGTCAAGCGAGACCGTGATTTTCGAAATTTGCTGGCAGAGTATCTCAAGCTGACCTTCGTCGAGCGCTTGACGCATAAGCGACGAATCGTCGGAAGGAGCAACAAGCCTCACAAGTTCGATAACGTTGTCGAGTTTGCGAGCGGCGACATTTTGATTGTGGACCCGGTGAAAAACGATGCGTCTTCGATCAACGCGCGGGTCGTTGCCAATCTCGACGTCCGCTCTTTAGAAAATCCAAGGATACATCAACGAATTATATATGATGAGGAAGACGATTGGTCGTCGTCCAATCTTAACTTGTTGCAAGTCGGGGCCACGGTCATACCGTTTTCGCACGCTCGCGATGTGATCCAACGCATCGCCGCAAATCCTCAATGGGCGGCGCAAAAAATCTAGGCGAAAGAGGCGTTCTTTGACGAAAATGAATGCGAGAGACTTGAGTAGGGAGCGCTTGAGCGCCTTCTTACGATGCCGGCACGGACGAGGCCGAAAAGGAAGTAAATTCGTTCCTAAAGGTAATTCTATAGTATAGCAACTTGTTTTGCGTTTTGGAGATAACTACCAGACTGGCGCAGATTCGACGGCAGCCGCGTCCACCAGATTCCGAGGGTGGGGCGGGGCTATTGCTTCTGTTCGCACTGGCAATTGTGATTTCTGTTCATTTTGTTCGGGGGAGCAAACGCCAGATGCAGCAAGCATCGCCCATCGCACCCTTCTTCGCGCTGGCCTTTCTTTTCGGCTTTCACTGTTGGAATGCGCCGCCTCCAACAGCGCTTACCCCGCAAGCTCCCGCGCCCGCCGCTGCGCCGCCGCGACGGCGCGGGTCATCAGCGCGTCGAGGCCGTCGGCGGCCTGCAGCACGGAGAGCGCGGCTGCCGTCGTGCCGCCGGGCGAGGTGACGTCGACGCGCAATTGAGCGGCCGAGGTTGCGGGCTCGCGGAACATCAGCTCGCCCGCGCCTTCGACGGTGGCGCGCGCGAGCCGCATAGCGAGCTCCGCCGTGAGGCCCGCCGCCTCGCCGGCCTTCGCCATCGCCTCGACGAGCGCGAACACATAGGCCGGGCCGGAGCCGGAGAGCGCCGTCACGGCGTCGATGAGGGCCTCGTCGGCGATCCATTCGAAGGCGCCGACGGCGCGCATCAGCCGTTCCGTCCAGCCGCGCTGAACCGCCGTGACCTCGCCATTCGCAGCGCCCGCCGCCGCGCCGCGGCCGACTGCCGCGGGGGTGTTCGGCATCACCCGCACGAACGCCCGCGCGTCGGTGAGGCGGGCGGAGAGATCGGCGATCCGCTTACCGGCGATCACGGAAACGACGAGGGTTTCGCGGCCGGCGAGCGGCGCGAGTTTTGCCGCTGCGGCCTCCAAGGTTTGCGGCTTGATCGCCAGCACCAGGGCCTCGGGCGCGGCCAACGTCCCCTCCGGCGGGTTGAGCCTCAGGCCCTGCTCGGCGGCGAGCGCCTGAATGTCCGCCGAGGGTTTGGGATCGATGACACTTAGGCCCGCCGCGGGCAGTCCGCCGGCGAGCCAACCTTTCAGCATCGCGCCCCCCATCTTGCCCGCGCCGGCGAGGATGAGGGTGTTCGGCCAATCGGACATGGGGGCTCCTGGGGACTTCTAGTGTCGCAAATCAGCAGTTCGGAGCCCTTCTCCCGCTCCTTCGACGAGCTCAGGATGAGGGCGGGAGAGGGGGCCGATTCCGGCGCGCGGCTTACGCCGCGTAGCGCTCGATCGCAACCGGCTGGCGGCGCGCGCCCCAGGTTCCGGGCTTGGCCTCGAACACGCCGGCGAGCTTCGTTCCACAGACCCCGCAACGAGCCTGCGCATCGAGCTTCCAATCCGAAATGTCGTAGCCGGAGCGGCCGATGAGCCGCGTGCCGCAGGTCGGGCACAGCGTCGCCTGGCGCGCCGGATCGTGGACGTTGCCGACATAGACGTGCTGCAACCCGGCCTCGAGCGCGATCGAGCGCGCCTTCTGCAGCGTCGCGAGCGGCGTCGGCGGAACATCGAGCATGCGGTAGTCGGGATGGAAGGCGGTGAAGTGCAACGGCACGTCGGGCCTCAGCTCTTTCGCGATCCAGGCCGAGAGCGCCGCGAGCTCGTCTTCGGAATCGTTCTCGCCGGGGATCAGCAGGGTCGTGATCTCGGTCCAGACCTGGGTCTCGTGGATCAGATAGCGCAGAGTGTCGAGCACCGGCGCCAGCGCGCCGACGCAGCGCTTCTCGTAGAAGCGCTCGCTGAACGCCTTGAGATCGACATTGGCGGCGTCCATCCGCTCGAAGAATTTTCGCCGCGGCTCGGGGCAGACGTAGCCCGCGGTCACGGCGACGTTCTTGACGCCCACCGCATGGCAGGCCGCGGCCGTGTCGACCGCATATTCGAGGAAGATGACGGGGTCGTTATAGGTATAGGCGACGCTCGCGCACCCCAGCACCTTTGCGGCGCGCGCGATGGTCTCGGGGGCGGCCTCGGCGCTCAGCGCCTCGACCTCGCGGCTCTTCGAGATGTCGTGGTTCTGGCAGAACGCGCAGGCGAGATTGCAGCCTGCCGTGCCGAACGACAGCACCGATGTCCCCGGCAGGAAGTGGTTGAGCGGCTTCTTCTCGATAGGGTCGATGCAGAAGCCGGTGGAGCGGCCGTAGCCGGTGAGCTCCATGCCCGAGCCGTCCTCCGCCGCGCGGCGCACGAAGCACAGACCGCGCTGCCCCGGACGCATGCGGCAGAAGCGCGGACAGAGCCGGCATTCGATCCGCCCGTCGTCGCCCTTCGTCCAGTATCCGACTTTGACGATGTTTTCGGCCGACATGATCGTCAGCTCCCTCCTCGAGGCCGGCTCGCTCGAGCCCCCGGGGTCACCGACCCCGGCTACAGGCCCGGGGTCACCGACCCCGGCTACAACAGGCCCCCGAGGTCACCGACCCCGGCACAACAGGCCTCGGCTACTGTTGAGCATAATGTCGGGCGCCGTGGCGTCGATTGCAATGATCAGGGTCTTTCGCCGCTCGGCGTCAGCGCCTAAATTCTTTCCATAGCGAAACGAGGGAGGCGCGTCATGCGCGCAAACGACATTCATCCGGCGCAGGTCGCCGGCATGTTCTATCCCGCCGAGCCCGACGCGGTGAAGAGGCTCATTGCCGGCGAGCGCGCCCGCGCGCGGGAAGCAAGCGTCACGCCGAAGCTGGTCGTCGCTCCGCACGCCGGTCTCGTCTATTCCGGCGCCGTCGCGGCGAGCGCCTTCGAGCCCTGGGCGCGGCAGGCCGAGCCGCCGAAGCGCATTGTCATTTTCGGCCCGGCGCATCGTTACGGCTTCCACGGCCTCGCGCTGCATCCGGCCGCGAGCTGGTCGACGCCGCTGGGAACGGCGGCGGTCGCGCCCGATCTTTTCGCCAAGGCCGCGGCGCTGCCGGCCGTCGCCGTCGACGCGCGGCCGTTCGCCGGCGAGCACTCGTTGGAAATGCATCTCGTCATGCTGCAGGCGATGCTGCCCGAGCCGTTCGAAGTGCTACCGGTGCTGGTGGGGCGCGCACGGCCCGAGGAGGTCGCCGCCGTCATCGCCGCGGTCTGGGGCGGGCCGGAAACGGTGATTTCGATCTCCTCCGATCTCTCGCATTTTCTCGACCAGGCGCGCGCCGTGGCGATCGACGGCGATACCGCTCGGCGCATCGAGACTTATGACGCGGCGGCGATGAGCGGCGAGCGCGCCTGCGGCTTCCTGCCGATCAGCGGCGCGCTGCGGCTCGCCGACCAGCGCGACCTGCGTATCAGCGCGCTGCATCTGGCGACCTCCGGCGACGTCACCGCCGACCGCTCGCGGGTCGTCGGCTATGGCGCCTTCGCCTTCGAATACGCGGCTTCCGCGCGGCTCGCCGACGCCGACCGCGCGAAACTGCTGGCAGCGGCGATGGCCGCGCTCAACGCCGCCGCGCGCTCGGGCGGACGCGTCGCCAAAATCGAGTTCGACTCGAGCCCGCCGCCGGCGTTGACAGCGATGCGCGCCACGTTCGTCACACTCACGCACGAGGGCAAGCTGCGCGGCTGCATCGGCTCGGTCGCGCCGCAGCGCCGCCTCGTCGAGGACGTCGTCCACAATGCGGTGCAGGCGGGCTTCGGCGATCCCAGATTCGCCGGTCTCGACGCCTCCGAGCTCTCGGGGCTGGAGGTCGATGTCTCCATCCTCTCGCATCCACGCCCCGTGGCGGCGGGATCGGAGGCCGAGCTCGCCGGCGCGCTGGAGCCGGACCGCGACGGCCTCATCCTCGGCGCCGGCGGACGGCGGGCGCTGTTCCTGCCGAGCGTGTGGCGCCAGGTCCCCGTGCCCAGCGAGTTCATCCGCCACCTGATGGCGAAAGCGGGGCTCGATCCGCGCCACTGGCCGCAGGGCGCGCACGCCCATCGCTACCGCGTCGAATCGTTCGGTGCGCCGTGGCGCGAGGTCTCCGCCGCCGAGCTGGCGCCGCTCCGGCTTGCAGCGGGCGGGACGCTGCATTGAGGCCGGCGATCGCCGGTCCGACGCAACGCTCGCCCGCGCCCGGGTCGAGCGAGGGATGTTCCTTTCGCTCTTATTGCGAGTTGTGTTGCCCGAAAGGCGGTAAGTCGCCGCGATGTTTGTAGCCGGCCGCGTCGAGGCCGGCTGGCTCAGCTGACAAGCGCGGCGGGGGCCGGCCTCGGCGCGGCCGGCTACAATTGCGCCGGAGCGGCCTGACAACCGAAAACAGGAGAGAAAGCTACTGTAGCCGCAACCCGGAGTCCGACCGGCGCGAAGAGGGCGGATCAGTTGCCGAGCCAGTAGTTCACGCCAATCCGCACGGCGTCGTCTTGCAGATGACCGGAAGTATGGAAGACGTAAGCTTGGGACTGATCGACGAGCGTATCCACGCCGGTCCCGGTCACCGGGCCAAAATCCGAGTGGGTGTATTCGAGCCGCGCCGACCAGTGTGCGTCGAGGGCGTATTCCACGCCGAGACCGGCGATCCACCCGGCTTTGGTCGCGCTGCGGTCGATGCTTTCGGCTTCGTTGAACGGATCGTCGAAGGCGCTGGCGTAATGCAAGCCGGCAACTGCGACGCCGCCGAGGCCATAGAACAGCAGGTTCCTGATCGGGGTGACGCCGAGACGCGCGCGCAGACTCGCGGTCCAATCGGCCGACAGGCTCTGGTTCAGCGTGAAGGCGCCGCCGAACACCGGCAACGGCGGCGCCTGGTTCAGACTGCCTCTCTCGCCGCTCCAGTCGGCGTCCGCTTCGAGCCCGGCGACGAGGAGCGGCGTCGCCTGGAAAGCGTAGCCGATCTGTCCGCCGAGCGCCGCCCCGCTTTCCGTCATCGGCCGGGAGCCGGCGCCCTCGACAGCGTCGAGCACCGGCGGAAAGGCCGCCAGGGTCGTTGACGAGATCGCCATTCCGTTTACGGAGCGGCCCCAATCGTAGCCTGCGTCGAGACCCCCGTAAAAACCCGACCAAAGAGGCCCGACCGCGGCAACGACCTGCGGCGGCGGCGGCGACTTGGTCGTAGGCAGGTCGGCGGCGACGGCGGAGCCGATGGAGATCAGGACTGCGGCCGCGCTGGTCGTGGCGGTGAACGTGTTCACGGGAAGGCCTTCTCGGGCGAATCGACGAGTAATCCACGTTAATATATACTGTGTATAACAACAAATGGTTAACCAGGCTTGGTGAATTGACCTGTAGGCGGCTTGCCTCGGGCTGGCTGACGGTTCGTGAGCAATCGACTTGCGACGGCGGCGCTTCATCGGTCGCGTCGACATCGCCTTCAGTGCAAACTGCCTGAATCTCAGCGGAAATCCTATATTGGCGTTCGTGGTCGACTCTTCGCCGCCATGTTCCTCAGAGACACTTCGCGACGAAACAAAGAACGGAAAGCTTCATCACTGTTGGAGCGCGGTCGAGAACAGCGTCTCGATGACTGCATTATGGGAACCCGGGGTTCATTGCTTTTTCAATGTATAGCTCGACAGTCGCCGCTGGCTTGCACATTGCGGCTGACCGGGTTCAGGCAAATCGGTGATGGCGCAAAGAGGCGCGTATCGCGGCAATGCCCCTCGCGTGCGCGCCGGCGGTCGGCGGGCGCTGTTCCTGCCGAGCGTGTGGCGCCAGGTCCCCGTGCCCAGCGACTTCCTTCGGCGCCTCGTCGCCAAAGCGGGCCTCACTGAGGCCGGGCGCCGACGTGCGGAACCCCCTTCTCCCCTTCTCCTGAAAAGGAGCCCTGTAGCCGGGGGCGCCGACCCCGGCAGCCGCGGTCAACGCCCGCGGCTACAAAGGGGCGCGTTTCATGCAGCGAGGTGCGCTAAGCGCATGACAACTCATCCTGAGCTTGTCGAGGGAGCGAGGAGGGGGCGACGGCGCCGGAGGCCCGCCGCGTCGAGGTGACGAAAATTTGATGCCCTGCGCCTCGGGCGGACACCGAACGGGCGCAATATATGGCTGGGGGCGACGCGCGATCTGCGCTCCTTCCGGGCAGGCGCCGCCGACGGCAAAGCTGCGGGGGCTCGAGACCCTCGAGGAGGGGTTGATGGTCGAGATGGCTTTGAAGACCTCGGGTTCCGACCCGGTAGACTCCGGCCGCCGGGATTTTCTCTACATCGCCACCGCCGCCATGGCCGCAGTCGGCGTCGGCGCCACGGTATGGCCGTTCGTCGACGAGATGAATCCGGACGCGCGAACGCTCGCCGCGGGCGGCCCGATCGACGTCGACATCGGCGCCATCGCTTCGGGGCAGCAGATCGTGGTGCGCTGGCAGGAGCATCCGGTGTTCATCGCGCGGCGCACGGAGGCGGCGGTGAAGGGCTTGCAGGATCCGGCGCTGCTGGCGCAGCTCCGGGACCCCGAAGCGAAGGTTCTGCAGCAGCCGCCCTATGCCGACAACTGGCATCGCTCGGTCAACCCGGAATGGCTCGTGCTGGTCGGCGTATGCACGCATCTCGGGTGCGTGCCCAACTACGTCCCGACCCCCGGCGGCCTCGAGGGCGTGGCGAACTGGCCGGGCGGCTATTTCTGCCCCTGCCACGGCTCGAAGTACGATCTCGCCGGGAGAGTGTTCGCAGGCGTGCCGGCCCCCTACAACCTGCCGGTCCCGCCCTGCAACTTCGCCAGCGAAAAAGTCCTGCGCATCGGCGAGAACCCGCCTGGGCAAACGTTCGATTTCAATACTGTGGTGCAGATCTGAGCGCGGCCGGGAACCGATAGCGCATCGCTTCGGCGACGCGATCGAATTCGCCTGTGAAGTCGAAGCGGGGTGCAAACGCGCGCGGCCCCGTACCTCGCAACCCAATGCGTTGCCCGTCTGGCGGTTGGCGACGCTGGCGATGGCGCCTTACGCACTCTGACCGCGGTCGTGCGGCGCCTACCAACGGGTGCCGACCGCCCATAGCGCGCCGAGCGCCAGACCGGCGATATAGGCCCAGCCGAACCGCCGGTTGTGAACCAGACAAGCGCGGTGAAACCATAACGGCCAGCCGACATAGCCTCGAGGCGGCGCCGCGGGCCGCGGCGCGCGCAGGATCCTGATCGCGGATGCCGCGTGGGGCAGGGCGACGACGATCGTCGCCGCGAACGGCGTCAGCGCACGCGCCATCACCAGCGCAGCGACGATCACGTACATTGCGACGATGCTGACGATCGCCAGGATTCGCGCCGGCCCGTCGCCGATGATGACCGGCAGCGTGCGAATGCCGCGGCCCGCATCGAACGGCGCCTGATCGATATGCTTGCCGGTCAGGATGCTCATCACGCCGAGGCCATAGGGGATCGAGGCGGCGATCACGCCGGAGTCGACCCGCCCCGTGATCATCGCGTAGCCGCCGCCGATCATCAGCGGTCCCCAAACGATCAGGGTCGCGAGTTCGCCGAGGCCGAGGCTCTTCAGCGGCGTCGGCGCGGCGTCATAGAGGTACAACAGCGCCACGCCCGCGGCGGCGAACGCGGCGGCCGTCCAGCCGCGCTCGATGATGAAGGCCGTCATGATGAGGAGGCCGATCGCGCCGAGGATCGCGAGCCCGGCAACGAGGGTCCGGGTTTCCAGCACGCCGCTCGCGAGCGGGTGCACGGTGTAGCGCATGCGCGGCGAATCCGGCGTGTCGTGGCCGCGTATGAAGCCGAAATAGTCGTTGCTCAGATTGCTGATCATGTGCGCGACGACGAAGCCGACGAACACGCCGGCGAATTCCGGCGCCGAGAAGCGCCCGTCGCGGATCGCGATGAGGCCGGCGATGATCGCCGCCTGCGCGGAGATGACCAGGATGACGCTGCGCGCGGCGTAGAGGAAGCGCGAGACGGGATCGAGGGCGCGAACCTCTTCGACTCCCGGCTTGTAGAAGCCGGTGAACGCATCGAGCCACAATCGCGCCTTCGATCTCGACACCATGTCCTCCATCGCCGCCGCCCGCGCGAAAAAGGGGGCGGGCCGCGCTGCTGACCTTTCGAGGCTTCGGCGAGATTAACCAAAGTCAAGGAGGCTTCCAACGCGCGCGTCTATTGCGTTCGGCGCCGACGCCAGCGGTCCCAGCGCCGACTGCCGCGGCAAATCGTTGTCCCACGCGAAACCCGACCGCGAAAGACGAGTAGACGATGACGGACATTCCCCGCTTGGGCGTCGCGATCATGGACCGCGACCACGCCGAGATCGAAAACCTGCTGACGGCGGCGCCGGGCGCGCAAAACATCGGCGAGCGTTTCGACCGCATCGAGGCGGCGATCGCAAAACATTTCGCGCGCGAAGAGGCGCTGATGCGCGAGGCCAACATTCCCATTCTCGAACGCCACCTCGACCTGCACGCCGACATTCTCGACCAATTGCATGTCGCGCGCAGCGATCGGACCCGCGGACGCTCCGCGGCGGTCGCCGCCTTTCTCGCTGGCCCCTTGCCGCACATGATCGCCGACCATGTCGCAACAGCCGACACGATCAGCGCGGCGATGTTGCGGGCCCGCGGATTCGGCGCCGACGATTCGGACGATACGGCGCCCGAGCCTGCCGCGCAGCATTGACGCGCGTGGCGCGGCGGATTGCAAGGCCGCTGCGGGCTCGAACGCTCACGCCACGCGATCCGGGAGGCGCGCCTTTGTAGCCGCGCGCGGTGAGCGCGGCTGCCGGGGTCGGCGCCCCCGGCTACACGGGCGGAGCGCCTTTCGGGAGTGGGGGGAGGAGGGGCGCCACGGCCGCGCCGCGCAACTTTTCCTGGCCTTGCGCCGAAAAACCTGTATAAGCCGCCGACCCGCGCCCTGAATCCCAGGCCGCGGGCGCCCGACCGACCTGGACGACATCCCGGCTCGGCCGCCCCCTTAAAAACACGAGGAAAAACCGATGTCGATCACTGCCGAGCGCAAAGCGCAGCTCATTCGCGATTATGCTCTCAAGCCCGGGGACACCGGCTCGCCGGAAGTTCAGGTCGCCATTCTGACCGAGCGCATCGCGAACCTGACCAATCACTTCAAGACCCACGTCAAGGACAACCATTCCCGGCGCGGCTTGCTGAAGATGGTCTCGCAGCGCCGCACCCTGCTCGACTATGTCAAGCGTAACGACGAGGCCCGCTACAAGGACCTGATCGAGCGTCTCGGCATCCGCCGCTGACGAAAACTCCGCGCGGCCGGGTCAAAAGCGTCGGCCGTGCGCAACCGTCGCGTATGCGAAAGCCGCGTCATGGCAGGATAGCCGGGGGTTGGCGCGCCCAACCTCTCGCCGTCTTGCCGATGACGGGCGTACGATCCGGGGCCGAAATAATTCGGCCCGATGCTTTCGCATCCCGACGACCCCGAAGGGATGAACGGATATGTTCGAGATTCAACGTGTAAAACTGAACTGGTGCGGGCGCGAGCTCGCATTCGAAACCGGCCGCGTCGCGCGTCAAGCCGACGGCGCCGTGCTCGCCACCTGGGGCGAGACCACGGTGCTGGCGACCGTCGTCGCCGCCAAGGCGGCCAAACCCGGCCAAGACTTCTTCCCGCTCACCGTCAACTACCAGGAGAAGGCGTTCGCCGCCGGCCGTATTCCCGGCGGCTTTTTGAAGCGCGAGGGACGCCCGTCGGATAACGAGACGCTGGTCTCGCGGCTCATCGACCGCCCGATTCGCCCGCTGTTCCCCGACGGGTTCCGCTGCGAAACGCAGGTGATCGCCACCGTGATGAGCCACGACCTGGAGAACGACCCGGCGATTCTCGCCCTGGTCGCGGCCTCGGCGGCGCTGACGCTCTCCGGAATTCCCTTCATGGGCCCGATCGGCGCGGCGCGAGTCGCGGTCATCAAGCACGAGATCAAGGTCAATCCGACGCTCGAGGAGATGGCGGATTCGGCGCTCGACCTCGTCGTCGCCGGCACCCAGGACGCGGTGCTGATGGTCGAGTCGGAGGCCAAGGAGCTCTCCGAGGACATGATGCTCGAGGCGGTGATGGCGGGCCACAAGGCCTTCCAGCCTGTGATCGACGCGATCATCAGGCTCGCCGAGAAGGCTGCGCGCGAGCCGCGCGAACTCGTCGTCGCCGATCACTCTGATGTCGAGAACGCGGCGCTCGCGGCGGTCGAGACGGACCTGCGCGCGGCTTACGCGATCACCCAGAAACAGGAGCGCTATGCGGCCGTCGATGCGGCGCGCGAAAAGGTGATGGCGGCGCTGTGTCCGGCCGAAGGAGAGGCCGAGTTCCCCGCCGACGCGGTCGCCGAAGCGTTCCACAACCTGCAGGCCAAGGTGGTGCGCTGGAACATCCTCGACGACGGCCTGCGCATCGACGGCCGCGATCTGACGACGGTCAGGCCGATCAACTGTCAGGTGGGCGTGCTGCCGCGCACCCATGGCTCGGCGTTGTTCACCCGCGGCGAGACCCAGGCGCTGGTGGTCGCGACGCTCGGCACCAGCGAGGACGAGCAGATGATCGACGCGCTCGAGGGTACTTATCGCGAGCGCTTCCTGCTGCACTACAACTGCCCACCCTATTCGGTCGGCGAGACGGGGCGGCTCGGCACGCCGGGCCGGCGCGAGATCGGCCACGGCAAGCTCGCCTGGCGCGCGATCCATCCGATGCTGCCGCCGCCGGCGGAGTTCCCCTACACGATTCGCGTCGTGTCCGAGATCACCGAGTCCAACGGCTCGTCGTCGATGGCGACGGTGTGCGGCTCGTCGCTGGCGCTGATGGACGCCGGCGTGCCGCTGAAGCGGCCGACCGCCGGCATCGCCATGGGCCTCATCCTCGAGGGCGACCGCTATGCGGTGCTCTCCGACATTCTCGGCGACGAGGACCATCTCGGCGATATGGACTTCAAGGTCGCCGGCACCACCGACGGCGTCACCTCGTTGCAGATGGACATCAAGATCACCGGCATCACCGAAGACATCATGCGCGTCGCGCTGGCCCAGGCCAAGCAGGGCCGCCTGCACATCCTCGGCGAAATGGCCAAGGCCATTTCGGGCGCGCGCGCCGAGCTCGGCGAGTTTGCCCCGCGCATAGAACAGATGAAGATCCCGACCGACAAGATCCGCGAAGTGATCGGCACCGGCGGCAAGGTGATCCGCGAGATCGTCGAGAAGACCGGCGCCAAGATCAACATCGAGGACGACGGAACAGTGAAGATCGCCTCCAGCGACGGGGCGAAGATCAAGGCGGCCGTCAACTGGATCAAGTCGATCGCCGCGGAGCCGGAGATCGGCCAGATCTACGACGGCACGGTCGTGAAGACCATGGAGTTCGGCGCCTTCGTCAACTTCTTCGGCTCGCGCGACGGCCTGGTGCACATCTCGCAGCTCTCCAAAGGCCGGGTGGCCAAGACCACCGACGTGGTCAAGGAAGGCGACAAGGTGAAGGTGAAGCTGATGGGCTTCGACGATCGCGGCAAGGTGAAGCTGTCGATGCGCGTTGTCGACCAGCAGACCGGCGAAGACATCGAGAAGAAGGAGGCGGCGGCGGCCGCCGCCGCCACCGGCGAATAGCCGCGAAAAGGCCCATGATTCGCGGGGCGGCACTCTGTAGCCGAGGTCGCTCATCCTGAGCTCGTCGAAGGACGACCTCGGTCGGGGCGTGAGCGCCTCATCCGGCGCGAGCGTCTCGAGCGGAGGCAGCGAGGTCAGCGACCTCGCCTACAAGGCCGCCCGGGGCAAATTTCCGGGCGGCCCCTTTCTGTAGCCGAGGTCCCTCATCCTGAGCTTGTCGAAGGACGACCTCGGTCGGAGCGTAAGCGCCTCATCCGGCGCGAGTGTCTCGAGCGGATGCAGCGAGGTCAGCGACCTCGCCTACAAGGGCGCCAGGGAATTCGGCCCGGTTACGCGGCTGCGAACCAACCCTTTGAAAAGCGTTCCGGTTTACCCCGTCTTAATGAGCAGCGAGGATGTTCTCGCCGCATCCGGAATAAACGAGAGATAGTGGCGCCCATGCAAGTCAGTTTCACCCGCGCGCTCCAAGACGGCCGCGCCCATGTCTCTCTCGGCAAAATCAAGTCGATGACCGGGTGGCGCTGTGCCGAAACGCCGATCAGCGACGCCGATCGCGAGATTGCGTTGCGCGCGCTGATTCGCGAAGCCGAGGATTTCGGCGCCGACGCGGTCGTCGCGGTCGTCTTTTCCGAAGAGACGGTCGCCGGCGCCGACATCGGCAAGGCGCCGCTGAGGCGCCTCACGGCGACCGGCGAGGCCGTCAGGTTCCGCCTCGCCGCCTGACGCCCCCATGGGCTGAGCCGCGCGTCCAGCCCGGCGCAGGCCACGCACGACAAGCTCCGATTCGAACGTAGGGTTTTAGCGAATATCGGCGCTTTGTATTCACGCCCGAGTCGTATGCCCGCGCTTGGAGCCGTGATATGAGCGCGACCGCAAAACCCATCCCCAGGGCCGGCAAGACCGCGAGGCTCCTGCGCAACACCAGCGCGATCGGGATGCCGGACAGTCGTGAGCCGGCCCGCAGCGCACCGCCGCCCCGGCCGGTGCGCCCGACGGACGAGCCTAGCGGGGCGCTGCGCTACGCCTGCGACTATCCTGCCCGGGTCGCGAGCTCCGACCGCGACATCTCCACTCTGGCGCGCATTGTCAGCATCTCGATCGAGGGCGCGACAGTGGAGGTGATGTTTCCCCGCCGCGGCCCGAGCTCGATCATGCTGTTCGATCTCGCCAACAACGAGATCTACGAATGTGAGGTGCGCTGGCGCACGGACGACCACATCGGCGTGCGCTTCCTCGACGTATTCGGCCCTTGGCGCCGGCGCATGTTCTTCGCCGGCGAAACCGTGCCGCTGAAGAGGACCAATCACAGGATCATCCAGCTCGAGCATCCGCCGAAGGAACAGCTGCTTCCCGATCCGCCGCCGCCACGCTTCGAACCCGCGCCGCCGCCCGAAAGCGCCGGTCCGCCGCCGTCGTTCACCCGCATCTACAAGCACCGCGTCATCTATTGAGCCGCGAGGCGATAAATAAGTTTTGAACGAAATCGTGGGAGAGCTTTTTACGTCGAGGCTGTAGCTTCGACATTGGAGGCTTCGCATGGCTTCAGGGCTGCCAGTCAATTCCCTATCCAGCGGATCGGTCGGCTACGCCAAGGCGCGCCAAGGCCAAGATTCGCAGCCGCCGCTCGCACACGACGAACGGCGCGGCGAGACGCGTTACGCCTGCAACTACCGCGCGCGCGTCGCCAGCGCCGACCGTATGATCTCGACCGCCGCAAACATCGTCAACATCTCGAAGGGCGGCGCCAAGGTCGAAGTGATGTACCCGCGGCGCGGCCCCTCGGTGATCATGCTGCACGACGAGGTCAACGGCGAGCTCTACGTGTGCGAAGTGCGCTGGCGCACCGAGAACTTCATTGGGGTGACCTTCCTCGACGTTTTCGGCCCAGGCCGGCGGCGCAAGTATTTCGCCGGCGAAACGGTGCCGCTGGAGACCTCCAGGCATGAAATCATCCAGCTCGAGGCTCCACCCAAGGAGGATGTGCAGCCGGGTCCGCCGCCGCGCATTTCCGATTCGCGGCGGCCGTCGACGACCGCGCCCCCGGGCGACGGGCACGAGCGCATCTTCATTTATCGCCGCGGCCGCTGAGCCGGCGCGACGCGGTCACTGCAACTTGGCGACCACGGCAAGGCGCTTGATCTCGCCCGTCTGGAAGGCCTGCAGGAAGGCGTCGTAGTCTTTGAACGAGACGCAACCGAACGAATCGCCGTTGGGTCCGAGCATGTAGGGATGCGCGAGCAGGCCGCTGCGCCCGTATTGATCGCCGCTGCCGATCGGCGTCAGCCGCAGCGCCTGGATGCCGTAGAACGGCTTTTCCCGCAATTTCAGCTCGTAGACGTCCGGCGGCGTAGCGCCCTTGGCGCGCAGGCTCACGTGACCGGGATCGTCGATATAGCTGCCGAGCCCTGAGTGCGCCTCGAGTTTGGCCCCACCGGGCAGATATACGGTGTGCGCCTCGATGTCGTAAACGGCGGTGTACTTGTCGTAACGTGAAAGCGCGCCGCGCAGCGGGTCGAAGAACGCGCTGCGGGGCGGCGGCGGCGCCTCGGGATTGGCGTAGGCGACGGCGCTCGATTGCGGACGCGGGGCGCCGAACAACTTTTCGAAGATCGACCGGGTATCGGGCGCTTCTGCGCGCGGCGCTTGGGCGCGCGCAATCTCCGTGCGTTGCGATTCCACGGACGCCAGGCGGCGCGCGGGCGTGGCGCCGAGGTCGGCGGGCCGGCGCGGGGGCAACGGCGCGACCGCGATCCGCTGCGCCGCCGCCAACCCGGGCGGCAGCGGCGGCAACGGAATTTCGCTCTCGCGCGACGCGAGCCGGAGCGCCGGTTCCAACCCTGAGGGCCCGGCTTGCAGACGCGGATCCGAGAGTGCGCCGAAGGGACTGGGCGCCTCGCGAAGTCGCGCCGGCGGCTGAGCGGGCGCCGTCGCCAAATCCTCGCTCCAGGCGGCCGGCGCCGCGAGGCGCGCGAACGCCTCGGGCGGCGGGCCGACCGCGATGTCGGGCGGCGTGAGCGAACCATAGATTCCCGCCGCACGAGGCGCGTAGACGACCGCCTCGTGCGGTGCGGGCGCGCGAAAATGCACGATCCCCAGCGCCAGGAGGGCAGACGACGCCATCGCCGCCGCGCCCGGAATCAGGAACCTTCGCACACGTGGCGCCGCCCGGCCCGCCTCGCGCGGGACGTCAGCCAAAGCCAAAACTATCCCCCTTCATTCTGCGACCGCACTCCCTCCGCGGCTCCAGCGCCGACAATAAGACGTGTAAATTTAGAGGGAATTAACGCAGTTTGGATTTCGCTCAAATGCATTGGATCAAAAACCGCTCGCGCCGAGCCGGACCCTCGGCGCGGCAAAGGGGCGCAGTCCGGCGCCGACCGCGACGCTCGAGCGCTTTCGCGACGCTCGAGCGCTTGCCCGCGAACCAACTCTTACCTATAGGCTTCATTCGTGATCGACCATGCGTCGCACTCGTATGCGAGGGCTCAGGCGACTGAGATCCGGGATTTGAAGACAACGGGGACCGGGATCTGATGCGCGCGCCGGGCGGACCGCGTTTACTCCTGCGACGGCTCCGCGAGGTGATGGCGGAGCCAATCGCCGCACAGGCGCGCCTCGACCGCATTGTCGTGCTCATCGCCTCGAACATGGTCGCCGAGGTGTGTTCGCTTTATGTCGCGCGCGCCGACGCCGCCCTCGAACTGTTCGCGACCGAAGGCCTCAACCGCGAAGCCGTGCACTTGACGACGATGCGCCCCGGCGAGGGCCTCGTCGGCCTCATCGCCGGCACTGCCGAACCGGTCGCGCTCGCGGACGCCCAGAACCACCCCGCCTTCTCCTACAAGCCGGAAACGGGCGAAGAAATCTACCAGTCGTTCCTCGGCGTGCCGGTGCTGCGCGGCGGCGCCACGCTCGGCGTGCTGGTGGTGCAGAATCGCGCCCGGCGCAGCTATTCCGAAGAGGAAATCGAGGCGCTGCAGACCACGGCGATGCTGCTCGCCGAAATGATCGCCTCGGGCGAACTGCAGCCGGGCGCCGGCGAGGAAGCGCCGATCGCCAGCCGCCGGCCGCTGTCGATCAAGGGCGTGGCGATCGCCGAGGGCCTGGGCCTCGGCCACGCCGTGCTTCATCAGCCGCGAGTCATCGTCTCCAAGATCGTCGCCGACGACGTGAACGCCGAGGTCAAGCGGCTGGAGACCGCGATCGACGCGATGCGCGCCTCCGTCGACGAGATGATCGACCGCTCCGACGACGGCGCCGAAGGCGAGCACCGCGACGTGCTCGAGGCGTTCCGCATGATCGCCCACGACCGGGGCTGGCTGCGCCGGCTGCGCGAGGCGGTGCAGAGCGGCCTCACCGCCGAGGCCGCGGTCGAGCGCGTCCAGAACGACGCCCGAGCCAAGCTGCAGCGGCAGACCGATCCCTATCTGCGCGACCGGCTACACGATCTGACCGACATCGCCAACCGGCTGCTGCATCAGCTCGCCGGTCAGAGCCTGGTGCTGCTGCCGAGCGAGCTCCCGGAGAACGCCATCCTGGTCGCCCGCTCGATGAGCCCGGCGGCGCTGCTCGATTACGACCGCTCGCGGCTGCGCGGCCTAGTGCTCGAAGAGGCGGGCGCCGCCTCGCACATCGCCATCGTCGCCCGCGCGCTCGGCATCCCCGCCGTCAGCTACATCAGGGATATTTCCGAAATCGTCGAGCACGGCGACGCGATCATCGTCGACGGGGTCACCGGCGAGGTGCACCTGCGCCCGCCCGCGGACCTCGAACTCTCGTTTCGGGAAAAGGCGCGGATGCGCGCGCGCCGGCGCGATCAGTATCGCGCTCTCAGGGACCTGCCCGGCGTCACCCTCGACGGCGTGCGCGTCGGCCTGCACATGAACGCCGGCCTGCTCATCGACATGCCGCATCTTCACGAGACGGGAGCGGAATCGGTCGGCCTGTTCCGCACCGAGCTGCAGTTCATGCTCGCCGCGCACTTTCCGCGGCTCGACGACCAGGAACGGCTGTACAGCTCCGTGCTCGACGCCGCGGCTGGCAAGACGGTCACCTTCCGCACCCTCGACATCGGCGGCGACAAGCGGCTGCCCTACATGAAGGGCCTGGAGGAGGAGAACCCGGCGCTCGGCTGGCGCGCGGTGCGCATTTCGCTCGACCGTCCAGGGATCCTGCGCATGCAGCTGCGCGCGATGATCCGCGCCGCCGAAGGCCGGACGCTCAGAGTGATGCTGCCGATGGTCTCCAACGTGTCCGAATTCGAGCGTGGACGGGAGCTGTTCGACCGTGAGCTCGCTTTCGCCCGGCGCGTCGGCCGCCCGATGCCTTCGGCGACCGAACTCGGCGCCATGGTCGAGGTGCCGGCGCTGCTGTATCAGATCGATGAGATCGCCCGCCGCGCCGATTTCCTCTCGGTCGGCTCGAACGACCTCATGCAATATCTGTTCGCCGCCGACCGCAACAACAAGCGCGTCGCGTTCCGCTTCGATGCGTTGTCGCCCGCTTTTCTGCGCGCCTTGCGCGCCGTCGCGGCGGCCGGCGAGCGCGTGGGGCGGCCGGTCTCGCTCTGCGGCGAGATCGGCGGCCAGCCGCTGGAGGCGATGGCGCTGATCGCGCTCGGCTTCCGCCATCTTTCGATGTCGGCGGCGTCGCTCGGCCCGGTCAAGGCGATGATGCTGTCGATGAACGTCGCCGCGGTCAGGGAGGAGCTCGACGAGCTGCTCGTCGAAGCCGGCGATCGCGCGAGCCTGCGCGAGCCGCTCGCGGCGCTCGCCGAAAAACTCGGAACCCGTTTGTAGCGGCCCGCGCGGCCCCTCTCTCGACGCGGTTCCGTCTCCTCGAGCGCTGCATGTCCGTAGAAGACAATCTCGACCTCATCCTGCGCCGCCACGAAGAGCTGGGCGCGCGCCTTGCCGAAGGCGCCGCGGGCGCGGAGTTCGGCGCGCTGTCGCGCGAATTCGCGGAGCTCGAACCGATCGCGGCCTCGATCCGCTCGCTGCGCGCCAAAGAGAAGGAGCGAGCCGACCTCGAAGCGATGCTCGCCGACGCTGCGCTCGAAACGGAAATGCGCGAGATGGCGGAACGCGAGCTCGAGAGCGCGGGCGGCGATCTCGATGGGCTGACGAAAGCGATCCGCATCTCGCTGTTGCCCAAGGACGCTGCCGACGAGGGCAACGTGATCCTCGAGGTGCGCGCCGGCACGGGCGGCGACGAGGCGGCGCTGTTCGCCGGCGACCTTTTCCGCATGTACCTCAAATACGCGGAAAGCAAGGGCTGGAAGGTCGACGTGCTGTCGGCGAGCGAGGGCGGCGCCGGCGGCTACAAGGAGGTCATCGCCGAGGTCGCCGGCCGCGGCGCCTACGCGCGGCTCAAATACGAGAGCGGCGCGCACCGCGTGCAGCGCGTGCCGGCGACCGAGGCGCAGGGGCGCATCCACACCTCCGCCGCGACCGTCGCGGTGATGCCCGAAGCGCGCGAGGTCGACTTCGAGATCGACGAGGCCGATCTCAAGATCGACACGATGCGCTCGAGCGGCGCCGGCGGCCAGCACGTCAACAAGACCGAATCGGCGATCCGAATCACCCATCTGCCGACCGGCGTGGTGGTGGCGATGCAGGAGGAGCGCTCGCAGCATCGCAACCGCGCCAAGGCGATGGCGCTGCTCAGGGCGCGCATTCTCGACGCCAAGCGCAGCCAGGCCGACGCCGAACGCGCCGAGCAGCGGCGCGCCCAAGTCGGCTCCGGGGACCGCTCGCAACGCATCCGCACCTATAATTTTCCGCAAGGGCGGCTCACCGACCATCGCATCAACCTGACCCTCTATACGCTCGACCGGATCATGGAGGGCGAAGGACTCGATGCGGTGATCGACGCGCTCGCCGCCGAACGCCAGGCCGAGCTACTCGCCGAACAGGCCGCGGGATGACCGCCCCGCGATTCGTGCGGCTGCCGCCCCATGGCGCGGGCCAGACGATCGGGCTGCTCGGCGGCTCGTTCAACCCGCCGCACGATGGCCACCGCCACGTCAGCGAGCTCGCCCTCGGCCGGCTCGGCCTCGACAGGATGTGGTGGCTCGCGACCCCCGGCAATCCGCTCAAGAGCGCCGCCGACCTCGCCGCGCTCGACGCCCGGATCGCCGCGGCCGAGCGGCTCGCCCGCCATCCCCGCGTCGCCGTCACCGGATTCGAGGCGGAGATCGATTCGCGCTACACCCACCGCACGCTGAGCTATCTCGTGCGCCGGGCGCCGAACGTGCGCTTCGTGTGGATCATGGGCGCCGACAATCTGATCGGCTTCCATCGCTGGCGGCGCTGGCGCGGTATCGCCGACCTCGCGCCGATCGTCGTCGTCGACCGGCCGGGTTCGACTCTGCGTGCGCTGTCGAGCCCGGCGGCGATCGCGCTCGCGCGCTTCCGCCGCCCGGAGCGCGAGGCGCGTCGTTTCGCCCGCTTCGAACCGCCGGCGATCCTGTTCCTGCATGGGCCGCGCTCGGCGCTCTCCTCCACTGCCTTGCGGCGGGCGCACGCGGCGAGCCAAATGCATCGGGCAAAAAATTAGCTTGCTGAGAGGCGGTCGGCGCTGTCATCATCCGGGGCGTCGCTCTGAGCAATCCGTCTAATGGCGCCGCTACGGCTGTAGCCGATCGGAACGGGACAGGGTATCGTTGGGCCGACATTGGCGACATCGGAGCGCCGGCAACCGGCGTTCGTGCGGTCGCGGCGGCCCGCGATGGTCGAGCGCGAATTGCGGCGCGCGGAGCCACATCGGCAAAGGGAGGACCACATGAAGGCTGACGACACTGTAACCGCCTGGGATCCTACGGTCCTCGCGGGCGAGTTGCAAACCATAGCCGAACAGAGCCAGAAGCTCATGCTGCGCTTCCTGTCCCGGCATCCCGACGATGGCCACGTCGGGATGAGCGACCCGACGGCCTTGGGCGGTCCCTTCATCGATCTGATGACCAAGATGATGAGCGATCCGGCGGCCGTCGCCAAGGCGCAAATCGATCTGTTCAACTCGAGCCTGACGGTGTGGCGCCACGCCGCCGAGCGGATGCTCGCCATCGAAAGCACGGACGCCGTCGCGCCGAAGGACAAGCGATTCAGCCACCCGGAATGGACCGAGAACGTCGTGTTCAACTTCATCAAGGAGAGCTATTTCGTCTCGTCGAAATCGCTGCTGTCGATGGTGCGCGACCTCGAGGGCAAACTCGACTCCCGGACCGCGCGCAAGGTGGATTTCTACACGCGCCAGTTCGTCGACGCGATGTCGCCGTCGAATTTCATCGCCACCAATCCCGAGGTGCTGGACGCGACGCTGAAAAGCGGCGGGCAGAACCTGCTGCGCGGGCTCGAGCACCTGCTCGCCGATCTCGATCACCCCGACGGCCAGCTTCACATCTCGATGACCGACACCAAGGCGTTCCACTTCGGCCAGAACATCGCCACGACGCCGGGCAAGGTCATATTCCAGAACGCGCTCTTGCAGCTGCTCCAATACGCGCCGACGACGGCCGAAGTGCGCAGACGCCCGCTGTTCATCTTGATGCCGTGGATCAACAAGTACTACGTGCTCGACCTGCAGCCGAAGAACTCTTTCATCAAATGGGCGGTCGACCAGGGACATACGGTGTTCGTGACCTCCTGGGTCAATCCGGACGAGAAGCTCGCGCAGGAGACCTTCGAAGGCTACATGACCGATGGCGTGCTCGCCGCGTTCGACGCCATCGAGGCGGCGACGGGCGAGCGCGGCATCAATGTGATCGGCTACTGTCTCGGCGGCACAATTCTGGCTTCGACACTCGCCTATCTCGCCGCCCATGGCCGAGACGACCGCGTCGCCAGCGCCACCTATTTCGTCACGCTGGTCGATTTCACCGAGGTCGGCGACATGGGCGTGTTCGTCGATGAGCAGCAGATCTCCTCGGTCGAGAAGCGCATGCACGAGCATGGCTACCTCGAGGCGCAGGACATGGCGATGTCGTTCAACCTGCTGCGCGACAACGACCTCATCTGGTCGTTCGTCGTCAACAACTATCTGCTCGGCAAGGAGCCGGCGCCGTTCGACCTTCTCTATTGGAACGCCGACGCGACCCGCATGCCCGAGGCGATGCATTCTTTCTACATGCGCAACATGTACCAGAAGAACCTGCTGAAGGAGCCCGGCGGCATCACGCTCGCCGGCACGCCGATCGACCTGAGGAAGGTGAAGACGCCGTCGTTCCTGCTGTCATGCCGAGAGGATCATCTCGCGCCGTGGAAATCGACCTATGCGGCGACGAAGATCTATTCGGGACCGATCAAGTTCGTGCTGGCGGCCTCCGGACACCTCGCGGGCGTGATCAGCCCGCCCGGCAGCAAGTATGGCCATTGGACCAACGACAACTTGCCGCCGACGCCCGATGAATGGTTCGCGGGCGCGACCGCGCAAAAGGGGTCGTGGTGGCCGCTGTGGGACCAGTGGGTGACCGAGTTCGACGGCGGCCGCGTCCCGGCGCGCACGCCGGGCGACGGCAAGCTCGCGGTGGTCGAGGACGCCCCCGGCTCGTACGTGCAGATGCGGGCGGATTGACGAAGCGGCGTGACCTCGCTCGTTCGGCTCGAAGGGTGGTCGATGAAAGTGAACGTGGAAATCGACTGCACGCCCGCGGAGGCGCGAGAATTCCTCGGCCTGCCGGACATGCGCGAGTTGCAGACGAGGCTCTTGCAGCGGTTCGGGGATCGGCTCGACGCGAGCCTCGATGCGATCTCTCCCGAAGCCGTGCTGCAGAACTGGTTCGCGCTGAACGCCAGCGGCGTTCAGCGCTATCAGGAGCTGTTCGCGAGTTTTCTGTCGCGGGGCGCGAAAGCGCCCACGGCCGGCGCCCAGGAGACCTCGAAATCGTGAAAATACTCGTCCCCGGCGAACCGAGCGATTGACGACGATGCAGCCGGCCGTCTTGAAATCTTGATCTTCGCGGCTCATGTTTCGTATCGGAGCCGGTCGAGTCGGCCGGCCCTGCGAAAGGATGCGCCGCTGACACTCTCCGCCGAGACCTCGCACGAACCCCTCCCCGCCGCCGCCCGCCGCCGCCCGCCACCCAAATGGGTGGACCCGGCCCCGCCGCCCACAGACGACCGGTTGGCCAGGATCGTAATCGAGAGCCTCGAGGACGCCAAGGCCGAGGACATCGTGCGCATCGACGTCGCCGGCAAGACCACCATCGCCGACGTGATGATCATCGCGACCGGACGTTCGAACACCCACGTCGGGGCGATCGCCGACCGGGTGGTGCGCGCCTGCCGCGACGCCGGTCTGCCAACGCCGAAGATCGAGGGCGAGCCGCTCAACGACTGGGTCCTGCTCGACGCCGGCGACGCGATTATCCACATTTTCCGCCCGGAAGTGCGCCAGTTCTACAATCTCGAGAAGAGGTGGCGCGCGGACCGCCCGGGCGAGACGCGCGCGCGCTGAAGGTGCGGCTTTCGGTGCTGGCGGTCGGCCGGATGAAGGCCGGCGCTGAACGTGATTTGCTTCGCCGTTACGTCGAGCGCATCGCCGGGCTCGCGCCTCAGCTCGGGCTCACGCCCGTCGAATGGCGCGAGTTCGACGAGAGCCGCGCTCGCCAGCCCGAGACCCGCCGCGCCGATGAGGCCAAGACCCTCATCGCCGCCGCGCCCAAGGGCGCGTTCGTGATCGCGCTCGACGAACGCGGCCCCTCGCCGACCAGCGAAGCCTTCGCCGCCGATATTGCGCGGTTGCGCGATTCCGGCGCGCCGGCGCTCGCGTTCCTGATCGGCGGCCCCGACGGTCTCGACCCGAGCTTACGCGCGTCCACCCGCACGCTCAGTTTTGGCGCGCTGACCTGGCCGCATCAACTCGTGCGCGTGATGGCCGGGGAGCAGATCTATCGCGCGCTGACGATTCTCGCGGGGCATCCGTATCATCGGGAGTGAGGGGGCCGTGGGCGGCCCGAACCGAGTCTCGATGAAAAACAGTAGGCGACGCGCTTCTGCGCTGCGAAGCTTCAGGCGCTCCCGATTGCCGACTGCCGAACCTCACAATCTCAGCGCAACCCTCACAGCGCACAGCGTCGAAACTGCCGTGGCGCGCCGGCTCGATCACCGGAACGAACGCCGCGATCGCCGCGTCGATTTCCGCGGTCGTGTCGCACAGGCTCCGCAGTCATGGACGTGGAGCGAAGGGGGCTGGCGGCGCAAATATCGCCCCGGAGGCCTTGTAACCGAACCCCGGATGCGCTAAGAACAAAATATGAACACAGACCTGCTCGACGATTCGCTTTTCGTCGCCGCGAGGCGGCCTCGGCGCCGGCGGTCGAGTTACGCTCGTCGAAGGCATTCGGGCCCGCGCCGACGGCGCGGGCGCGGAGCGGATAGTCGCCCTCAGTCCGCCACCGGGGTAGGCTTCTTGCGCGCGGCAGCGGCGCCCTTGGCGGGCGTCGCCGCAGCCTCGCCGACGAGCGCTTCCATTTTCGCGGCCGCTTTCGGCGCCGCCGGGCGTTTGGCAGGCGCAGGGGTCGCCGTCGCGGCGGGCTTGGCAGGCGCAGGCGTCGCCGTCGCGGCGGGCTTGGCGGGCGCAGGGGTCGCCGTCGCGGCGGGCTTGGCGGGCGCAGGGGTCGCCGTCGCGGCGGGCTTGGCAGGCGCAGGGGTCGCCGTCGCGGCGGGCTTGGCGGGCGCAGGGGTCGCC
>JBKQKS010000139.1:0-6158 GCA_052147395.1 Roseiarcus sp. | reverse complement strand
ATATGTCCGGAACCGGCCGCACGATGCTGTCCTCGTTGATGCCGAGGAGCGCCTGGACGAACGGGGCGCCATAGAACCCGAAGAACATCTGCTCTTCCAGTTTGTCACGCGCTGCGCCAACGCCGTCCAGAGCGGTCGTGATTTGCTCCGATGCCTGTGTCTGCATCGCGAGGAACGGATTGTCGGCCGCCACCGGCCGTCGCGCTTCGGAAACAGCCTCCGCCAGCGGCCGCACCCCTTTCATCCAGGGGTTGCTGTCGGCGAACATCGTGTAGCTGAGCCTGAGCGGGTCCAGAGCCCGCGAAAGGTCCGCCATTGGCTGGTTGACGAACGCACGCACGAAAGGTTGCAGGAACGTGCGATAAAGCGAGAGGTTCATTTCCGAGAGCCGGGCTACCGCGGCAAATGCACGGTCGTCCTCGGGGCTGTTGCGTCCGAGGGCTCTGATGTCGTCGAGCGAACGTGTTTCGAATCGGGCGATCCAATCGCCGGTGATGAAGCCGGCCGCGGGCACATTGGCCGGCCGCGGGGCAATGACCATCTCATAGAGGCCGGGGGGAAGGCAGTCTATGACGTCCATCAGTTGCACGAATTCTTCGTCCTCCTTGGCGCCGACTTTGGCGGAGACGAAGATCGCGAGATGCCCGACGCTTTGGCTCACGCAATAGACGATCGTTCGCCCAGTGGCGCGGATGTCGTCGACGTCCCGATAGAGATCGAGAATCCAACCCAGCGTCTGCGGCGGCGGACTGATGTTGTCCGCCATCGAGGTGAATACGATGATCGGCGAGGTGACGCTGCGAAGATCGAAGATCGTCCCATTGCGAGAGATAAGCTGGTTGCGGGTCAACTTGTCGCCAATGAACAGGTTATCCACCAGAAACTGCAACTCGTCGCCGTTCAGCTGGATGAAGTCTCCCCACCATTTCTCGAACGCGAGGTAGCGCGCCGCGTCGGTGTCGATGTGCGTATAGACCTCGTATTGCTTGCCCCACAGCCAATTCGCGAGGTTCAGAATGTCGAAGTTGAGGATCAATCCCGTCCCGTCGATTTTCCCTTTGCCTAGGTCGCTCGACATGGCGGTGAGCCAACTGCCGCCGAACAGGCCGCCGGCATAACGCATCGGGTTTTTCCCGTGCACGCCCTGCCAGTAGGACATCGGCGACCCGGCAACCAGGCAGGGCCCGAACAGGTCGGGCCGCAGGATGGCCACCATCAGGGTCTGGTAGCCCGCCTGGCAGTTGCCGATGGCGAAGGGACGTGGCGCGTCCGGATGGAGTTCGACCACGCGCTCGAAAAAGCTAACCTGCCCCTCGACGACATCGAGAAACTGCTGGCCGGGTACCGGCGTCGCAGCAAAGCCGATGAAATAGACGGGGTGGCCCGCCTGGAGGGCGTCGCCGATCTCGCTCTCCGCCTTGAAGCCGCCGACGCCTGGCCCCTGGCCGGCCCGCGGGTCCACCACGACGACCGGCCGTTTCCGCGGATCGATGACCGTCCCTGGCGGCGGGATGATGCGCGAGAGCATGTAGTTCATGGGCCGGGGCAGCGACCGACCGTCCATCAGCACCTCATGATCGAAGCGCAGCACAGTCGCCAGTGGTCGTGAAGTTATCTCGATCTCTTCGTCGCCGCGCCGGCGCATCAGATCGAGGAACAGGATGCTGCGCTGCAGCGCATCGACCATGTAGTCCGGCCAGGCCGTCGTCGTGTTTCGGGGCGCCGTCGCGCGCAGGCTCGAAGAGGCCTGCGATCCCGAGCCGAATTGGCTCGAAGCGATCGTGGCTTTCGATATCGGTTGGTCCGCCGTCTTCATGGAATTGTCCCTTTGTGATTGGCCGGCGGCGCAACTTCTCGTCGCCAGCGCAACTCTATATCGATCGGACCGCCGGGCGCTGTTTGACGCGGGCCAAACCCGCAAGAGCGGGCTTGGCTTGATCGGCGGCGCCGGCCCGGCGGCGCGTTGCTTCTATTGCTCGAGAGCGACTTTCGCGGCCACGATCGGCGGCGCATCATGCGTTCGTTCCCGCCGCGACCAGCGGCGTCTCCTTCGCGACCGCGACACGAGCATCGCCATTGGCGCCCGCAGGTTTGCCGGGCTTGTCAAAAAGTTCGAGGAACGGCTTGATGATGTCGATCGGCATGGGGAAGACGACGGTCGAATTCTGTTCGGCGCCGATCTCGGTCAGCGTTTGCAAGTAGCGCAACTGCATGGCGGCCGGCGTGCTGGAGAGGATCTTTGCAGCGTTGACCAGGGTTTGCGAAGCCTGGAACTCGGCTTCCGCATGGATGATCTTGGCGCGACGGTCGCGTTCCGCCTCCGCCTGTTTGGCGATGGCGCGCACCATGTTCTCTGTGAGGTCGACGGTTCTGATCTCGACGTTGCTCACCTTGATCCCCCAGGTTTCGGTCTGGGAATCCAGGATGCTCTGAACGTCGGTGCTGAGCTTCTTTCGTTCGGAAAGCATCTCGTCGAGTTCGTGCTGCCCGAGCACCGAGCGCAAGGTCGTCTGCGCCAGCATGTTGGTGGCGGGAAGGTACTTTTGAACCTTGATGATGGCGCGTTCGGCATCGACGACGTTGAAATAGAGCACCGCGTCGACTTTCATCGAGACGTTGTCTCGAGAGATCACGTCCTGGGTCGGTATCTCGATAACCTGGATACGCAAGTCCACCCGCACCATTTCCTGGATGAGAGGGATCAGCAGCACGAGGCCGGGCCCCTTCACTCTTTGAAAGCGGCCCAGAGTGAAGACCACGGCGCGCTCGTATTCGCGCAAGATTCTGACGCTCGCGGCGACCAGGTAGCCGGCGACGATCAAGACGAAGACAACGATATACAAAGTAGGGGAGAACATGGCTTCGCTCCTTCGGCGACACGGCGATGAGGTCTCAACCTCAGTCCCTGAGACGAAATTGCCGAATTTCGCGATCCGGAGGTCCGATTGGGAAAGTCTCGGCGGATCGGATAGTGCGACCTCGACATCGCGGTGCACTTTGGCGCCGCCGCCGCCGCCTTGCTAGGCTCGGAAACTACTTACACTCTTTCGACGCACTCGCTAGTAAAGCGAAATCGGTTTCGCGAAGCGGCCCGCCAAATCCTCAGATGGATCGAGCCACACCTGCGCATCTTTGTCTCGTCTCCAATACGAAGACATGCGCGAAGAGCCGGGCTGATCGACGGCGCCCTGGAGTAGGTAGTTTCCGAACCTTTCCTGTGATCCGCCTCAAACTATGATGGGCGCGATGAACGCATCGACGAACTCGCGAGTCGACGGGAGCAATCAATAGGCAGGAGACCGCTATGCCATTGCACAGGATAAACGTGTCCGACGCGCCGAACATCGAGGACGTATACGCCACCGAATGGGCGGACCGTCGGCTGCCGAGATACCGCATTCCGCAGCGCGCCTCCGCCGCACAGCCGATCTACAATCTGGTGCATGACGAGTTGCTGATGGACGGCAACTCGCGCCAGAACCTGGCGACTTTCTGCACCACCTGGTCGGAGCCGGAAGGGCGCCAGTTGATGGCCGAGTCGATCGACAAGAACATGATCGACAAGGACGAGTATCCGCAGACCGCAGAGATCGAGAATCGCTGCGTGCACATGATCGCCGATCTCTGGCACGCGACGGGCGCTTGGAAGAGCGTGGGGTGCTCGACCACGGGGTCGAGCGAGGCGTGCATGCTCGGAGGACTGGCGCTCAAGTGGCGATGGCGCAATCGGCGCATCGCCGCCGGCAAGTCGTATGCGAAGCCAAATTTTGTCTGCGGGCCGGTGCAGGTGTGCTGGCATAAATTCGCGCGCTACTTCGACGTCGAGATTCGTCAGGTTCCGCTCGAGGGCGACGCGCTGGGGCTGCGACCCGAGGATCTCGAGAAGTATTGTGATGAGAATACCATCGGCGTGGTTGCGACGCTCGGCGTGACTTTCACCGGCGTCTACGAACCGATCGCCGCGTTGGCGGCGGCGCTCGACGACCTTCAGCGCAAAACCGGTCTGGACATCCCGATCCACGTCGACGCCGCCAGCGGCGGGTTCATCGCGCCGTTCCTCCAGCAGGAGCTGGAATGGGATTTCCGCGTCGAGAGGGTCAAGTCGATCAGCTCGTCAGGCCACAAATACGGACTGGCGCCGCTTGGGGTTGGTTGGGTGATCTGGCGCGACAAGGAGGATCTGCCCGACGAGCTCATTTTCAACGTCGACTATCTCGGCGGTCAGATGCCGACCTTCGCGCTGAACTTCAGCCGGCCCGGCGGCCAGATCATCGCGCAATATTACAATTTCCTGCGCCTTGGCCGCGATGGCTATACGCTGGTTCAGCAGGCCTGCGCCGACACAGCGCAATGGCTCGCCGGCGAGATCGCCAAGCTGGGTCCGTTGGAACTGGTTTACGACGGCAAGGGCGCGCTGCCGGCGGTCTGCTACAAGCTGAACGAAGGTCACAACTATGGCTTTTCGATGTACGATCTGTCCGAGCGAGTCCGTACGCGCGGCTGGCTGATCGCGTCGTATCCGCTGCCAGCGAACCGCGAGGCGACCGTCATCCAACGGATCTTGATCCGCCACGGGGTCAGCCGCGATCTCGCGCAACTGTTGCTCGACGATCTCGGCCGAGCGCTCGGGCATCTGCAGGCGAACCCGGTTCAGTACTCGGCCGCCGGGCCGACCTTCCATCACTGATTTTCGGACAACAGGAGGCTTCGATGGCCCAGCCCAAATTGGCAGTGGTTTCCACTTTCAGCATTGCTATGATGACGGCGGCGGCTGTCGTCAGCCTGCGCGGCCTGCCGATGATGGCCAAGGAACAGCTGACGCTGTTCGTCTACATCGCCTTCGCCACGTTCATCTTTCTCATTCCCGCCGCGCTGGTCTCGGCCGAGCTCGGCGGCGCCTTCGGCGACAAGGGGGGCGGCGTCTATACCTGGGTGAAGGAGGCGTTTGGTTCTCGTTGGGGCTTTGTCGCCATCTGGCTGCAATGGATCCAGAACGTGGTTTGGTACCCGACCGTGCTCGCGTTCTCCGCAGCCGCGATCGCCTATGTCGTGGGCAAGCCGGAACTCGCGAATAACGGAATCTTTGTCGGAATGTTCTGCATCGCCGCCTATTGGGCCGCAACGCTGATCACGTTGCGTGGCGTGAGCGCCATCGCGTCGGTGACGAGTTGGGCCTTCCTCTTAGGAACGGTGCTGCCCGGCGTGGTGATCATGATTCTGGCGGTGATCTGGATCGGCCAGGGCAACCCAATCGCCTTGCTGCACCCCGTTTCGACGGATTCGGCTTCCGTCATGTCAATAGCGGGCGGCCACGCTCATCCCCGCTATTTTCCTCACATTACCGGATTGGGCGATATCGCCTTTCTCGCCGGCATCATTCTGCTGTTCGCCGGCGTTGAGGTGCACGCCGTGCACGCCAACGAAATGTCCGACCCGAAGCGACAATTTCCAATCGCCATGTTGATCGCGTCAGTGGTGATCATCCTCTTGTTCACCCTCGGCTCGTTCGCGGTGGCGACCGTGCTGCCCGACCAGCAGATCAATCTTCAGGAAGGACTCATGAAGGCCTTCCAGGACATATTTGCGCGCTTCGGAATTGACTGGGCGACGCCGATCGTCTGCCTGTTGCTGGCTTTCGGCGGGATCGGCGGCGTGATGGCGTGGATCAGCGGCCCCAGCCGCGGCTTGCTGTGGACCGCACAGGAGGGCGAAATCCCGCCGATCCTGGCGAAGACCAACAAGAACGGCGTGCAGATCAGCATCCTGATCGTTCAAGGCGCGATCGTCACCATCCTCTCGCTGGCCTATTTCGTGATGGCCGACGTCAGCGTGGCGTTCTTCCTGCTCAGCGCCGTGACGATCACGTTGTACCTGATCATGTATATGCTGATGTACGCCGCCGCGATCCGTCTGCGCTATTCGCAGCCGGATCTGAAGCGCAGCTATCGTGTGCCAGGCGGAACCACGGGCATGTGGATCATCGCCGGCGTCGGCTTCGCCGGCGTCGCTTTTTCCTTCTTCGTCGGCTTCTTCCCTCCAACGCAACTGCCGGTCGGAAGCCCGTCGCTCTATGTCTGGCTGGTCGTCGGCGGCACGGTGTTGTTCACTGGTCTGCCGCTGCTGATCGGAATGCTTAAGCAGACGTCATGGCGGGCGGT
>JBKQKS010000138.1:0-16305 GCA_052147395.1 Roseiarcus sp. | reverse complement strand
GGCGCGAGCACCAGTCGGGCAAGATCGCGCGCGGCCTCGCGCGCTTCGAGGCGGCGCCGCCCCAAGGGCCGATCGACGCCGCCGCCATCTCGCTCGCCTGCACCCTCGGCTATCTCGACCTGCGCTTATCCGGCGAATGGCGCGCGGCTCAGTCGAAGCTGGTCGCCTGGCTCGACGCCTTCGCCGCCGCGGAACCGTCGTTCGCGGCGACCCGGTTCGCGGGCTGACATCCGGCCGGGTCTCATCAGGCGCTTGCCCGCCACGCTTCCCCGTGGCAATCGGGCGCGATGACCGAAACCGCCTCCCGCCGCTCGCGGGTTTCCTTCGTTTCTCTCGGCTGCCCCAAGGCGCTCGTCGATTCCGAGCGCATCCTGACGAGGCTGCGCGCCGAGGGCTACGAGCTCGTGAACACCCACGCCGGCGCCGACGCCGTGATCGTCAACACCTGCGGCTTCCTCGACAGCGCCAAGAAGGAGTCGTTGCAGGCGATCGGCGCCGCGCTCGCGCAGAACGGCCGCGTCATCGTCACCGGCTGCATGGGCGCCGAGCCCGATGAGATTCGCGACGTTTTTCCCGATGTGTCGGCGATCACGGGGCCGCAGGATTTCGAGAGCGTGCTCGCCGCTGTCCACGGCGCCGCGCCGGCGCCAAAGAATCCGTTCGTCGATCTGATCCCCGGGCAAGGGGTGAAGCTGACGCCGCGCCACTACGCCTATCTAAAAATTTCCGAAGGCTGCAACAACTGCTGCACGTTCTGCATCATCCCGAAACTGCGCGGCGACCTCGTCAGCCGCCCCGCCGCCGAAGTGCTGAAGGAGGCGGAAAGGCTGGTCAAAGCCGGCGTCAAAGAGCTCATCGTGATCTCCCAGGACACCAGCGCCTATGGCGTCGACATCAGATATGCCGAGAGTTTTTGGCGCGACAGAGCTGTGCGAGCAAAACTCTTCGATCTGACGAAGGAACTCGGCTCGCTCGGCGCCTGGGTCCGGCTGCAGTATGTCTATCCCTATCCGCATGTCGACGAAGTGATCGAGCTGATGAATGGCGGCGCCGTGCTGCCCTACATCGACATCCCCTTTCAGCACGCCTCGCCGAAGGTGCTTAAAAGTATGCGCCGGCCAGGCAACCAGGAAAAAACCCTGGAGCGCATCCGCGCCTGGCGCGCGATCTATCCCGATCTCACCATCCGTTCGACCTTCATCGTCGGCTTTCCCGGCGAGACCGAGGACGATTTCCGTTTGCTGCTCGACTGGCTCGGTGAAGCCAAGCTCGATCGCGTGGGAGCTTTTCGATACGAGCCGGTCAAAGGCGCGCGCGCCAACGACCTCGGCCTCGCACCCGTGCCGGACGAGATCAAGCACAGCCGCTGGAAGCGCTTCATGGAGAAAGCTCGAGGCATCAGCGCGAAGAAGCTCCAGGCCAAGATCGGCAAGCGCCTGGAAGTTCTCATCGACGAGGGCGGCGCCGGCGTCGTCAGGGGCCGCTCGAAGGGCGACGCGCCGGAGATCGACGGCGTAGTCCACGTGACCACCCGCCGCCCGCTGCGTGCGGGCGATATCGTCAGCGTGAAGATCGAACGGGCGGATGCTTACGACCTGTGGGGGACGGCGGCGTGATCGAAGGGGTCCGATGTCAGCCGTGGTCCGCTCAGGCGAGGCGGCAAAAGATGTGCGCGAACCTTCTTTCCCGTCAAAGGCGAGCGAAGCGCGGCCGTCATCGCGAGCGAAGCGCGGCGATCCTGGGGGCGTAGGGCTGGCGCTCTCCGCAACGCCGCGTCGCCCTACCGTCGAACCGTTCGTACTGATGGTCCTCGCGCTCGTCGTCGGGTTGATGCAATCCCTTTGGTATTTGTGGCATACGGTATACGATCGTGTCGAGACGTCGGCGTGGACGCCGACGCTCCTATTTGGATGGCCGGATTAAATCGACAGCGCATACAACGCCCGCGCCTCGCCCTTCAGTGACTTGCGCTGCAAGGGACCGAGCGTTCGATCCGAACTCCCGGGACGCGGCGTCGCCTAGCCTTTGCGCGCCTTCTCGCGCAGCGCGCGCCGCCGCTCCAGGCTCTTCTGCGACCATACGCTGTCGAGGTCGTAGAACGCGGGAACCGCGCGCGCGCCCGCCGGCAGCACCACCCACGGCAGCTTGGTCGAGGTGTAGATGTGGATGTCGGGCGGGCAGTGCGCCGGCTCGTCCATCGTGCCGACGCGGACGAAGCGCAACGCGGGGCCGGCCTGCGGGTCGTTGCTCCACACCGCGACCTTGCAGGTCGGACAGCGCGCGATTTTCTGACCCTTGCCGCTCGCCGAGGGCGCGTCGACGAGCTCCGGCTCGTCGCCGAGATGAACGACCCTATCCGCCTCGTAGAGCGCATTGAGCGCATGCGCCGTGCCCGTCTCGCGCTGACACCATGTGCAGTGGCAGGCGTGGACGATCAACGGCTCGCTAGTGAGCCGGTAGCGAATGCGCCGACATGTGCAACCGCCTTCCATGCGAGCTCCTCCTCTTCAGACTACGTTGCGGGCGCGCCGGGTCCGCCCTTCGCTGAGCCACATGCCGACGAGCGCCCCGATGAGAGCGACGAGGCCGACGAGGTCCTCGGCGAGCGGGGCGCGGGAGACGCCGACGATGAGGCTCGAATCGGTGCGCTTCAGGCCGGCGAAGCCCGGTCCGCTATAGACCTGCGCAGCGTGCATCGGCGCGAAACGCGGCACGGACACGGAATCGCCTGCGGCATTGGCGAGGCGGGATACGCCGCCGCCCGTCGCCTCGGCGATAGGCCTGAGCTTCTCCGTCGTCGACAGCACCTCGCGCAACGCCAGCGGATTGTCGGGTCCGACATTGACGAGCGCGACGCGCTCGCCGTCGACGGCGCGATAGAGCCCGTCGTCGTCGACAGTGACGACGGCGCGGGAAAGGCCGGGCTCGGCCAACTTCAACTGCACGTCGCGCGAGCCGTCGGGTCCGGTGAGCTTCGCCAGCGGCGCCGCGTCGGTGAGGCTCTGGCGCTCGATGACGAGTTTATGGCCGTGGGCGCCGAGCCTGAGCGCGTCCTCTTCGAGTTCCGGCTCCTTCATCAACCAGTGGGCGAGCCGGCGTAAGAGGTCGAGATACGGACCGCCGCCGTCGTAGCCGCGCGCCCAAAGCCACATCTGATCCGAAAGCAACAGCGCGACGCGGCCCTTGCCGACGCGGGCGAGCTGCAGCAGCGGCGCCTTGTCCGGCGTCTGCATCACGGTGACGCCCGCCGTCGGCTCGGCGCCGATGCTGCGGAACCACTGGCCCCAGGCCGGTGGGTCGCGATCGGCGCCGGGGAGCCCGCGGGTGACCGGATGCCGGTCGCCGTCGATCGAAATCGCGGCCTTGAACGGACCGACCGCGTCTTCGCCGGTCGGGCGCGCCGGCGAGACGTCGCCGAGCGGGGTGAAATAGAGACCCTCCGGCGTGCCGAACTCCGGCCCCGCCGCAATCATGAGCGCGCCGCCGTCGCGCACGTATCTGACGATGTTGTCGAGATACACGCTCGGCAGCACCGCCTGACTGGAATAGCGGTCGAAGATGATGAGATCGAAATCCTGGATCTTGCGCCCGAACAGGTCGGCGACGGGAAAGGCGATGAGCGCCAGCTCGTTGATCGGCGTGCCGTCGGTCGCCTTTTCCGGCGGACGCAGAATGGTGAAGTGGACGAGATCGACGTTGGCGTCGGACTTGAGGAGGTTCCGCCACATGCGCTCGCCCGGATGAGGCTGACCGGAGACCAGCAGCACGCGCAGCTTGTCGCGCACGCCTTCGATCGTCGCCGCCGCCTTCTCGTCGACTTTGGTGAGCGCGTTGGGGACGCTGTCGACCTCGAGCTCGAAGATGTTGGGCCCGGCGTGCTCGATCGGCGCCGCGATGTTCATCACTTCGCCGATCGGCGCGCGATAGGTCGCGAGCGGCTTGCCGTCGCGCGTCACCGTCAGCGTCGCCGGCGGGCTCGCGGGATCGCTGTCCATGACCTTGGCGCGGATAGTCTGGTCCTTGCCGACGATGCCGAAGCGCGGCGCCTCGACGAGCTCGATGCGCCGGTCGCGCTCGCCCTGGTGGCCGGTGACGAGCACGTGCAGCGGCGCGTGGAAGCCGAGCGCATCGGGCGAGGCGGGAATGTCGTTGTCGATGCCGTCGGTGATGAGGATCCCGCCGCCGATGCGTTCCGGCGGCGTCTCGCTGAAGGCCTGCTTCAGCGCGCCGAACAGCTCCGTGCCATGGTTGTCGGGATCGTCGCGCCGAGTCTCGACGACATGGAGCTCGACGTTGCCCTCAGCCTTCAGCTGCTTCTCGACATTGGCGAGCGCGGCGTCCGTCTGCGTCGCCCGCTCGGCGAGCCGGTTGCCGACCGAGCGGTCGACGATGAGCGCGACGACGTCCGTCAGCGGCTTGCGGTCCTCGCGCTGCAGATTGGGGCCGGCGAGCGCGAGGATGATGAGCGCCGCCGCAAGCGCGCGCAACATCGTGGCGCGCGGGCGCCGCCACAGCGTCAGCGCGACGACGCCGAGCGCCGCCGCGCCGAGCGCCTCGAGCCAGACGAGCGGCAGCAGCGGGGCGAAGGCGAGCGACCAGGCGTTCAATGCGACAGCCTTTCCAGCAGGTCTTTGGCGTGAACCTGATCGGCCTTGTAATTGCCGGTGAGCGCATACATCACCAGATTGACGCCGCTGCGCAATGCGAGCTCGCGCTGGCGCGGACCGCCGGGGATCAGCGGATGCAGCGGCTCCCCGCTGTCGTCGACCGCCCAAGCGCCGGCCAGATCATTGGAAGTGATGATGATCGGCGAGACGCTGTCGCCGGCGCGCGCCGGGCGCGGGACCCGGTCGTTGGGGTCCAAAGGCGGCAACGCCTCGATCCAGGTTTCGCCCATATCGGTGCGTCCGACGAGGCGATCGAGCAGATAGAAAGTCTTGGTGACCACGTGATCGGGTGGCACGGGCTCGAGTTCGGGCACGTCGACGCCGGAAAGCAGCTTGCGCAACCACACCCCTTCGGGCGTCGGCGGACCGCCCGGGCGCGAATCGAGCGCGTCCCGAGTATCGAACACGACTATGCCGCCGTTCTTCATGTACTCCGCGATACGGGCGACCGCGAGCGGCGGCGGCGGCGGCCGGCTGGCGACGACTGGCCAGTAGATGAGCGGGTAGAAGGCCAACTCGTCGCGCGCCGGATCGAGCCCGACCGGATCGGCGAGGACCGCGGAGGTGCGCCGCGCGAGGGTCTCGCCGAGTCTCACGAGACCGAGCCGGGTCGTCTCGTCGACTTCGCGGTCGCCCGTGATCACGTAGCCGAGATGGGTGTCGAGCGCGGCGGCCTCGTCGCTGATGCCGGCGTTGGCTCGCGGCGCCGGGGCGGCCAATACCAGCGCCATACCCAGCGCCGCCGCGCGCCAGGCGCGGCGGCGCGGGCTCGATAGCCAGAGGCTCGCCAGCGAATCGGCGAGGAAGCCGAGAAACGCGGCGGTGAGCAGCCAGGGCTTCAAATCGATCGGCGGCGTCGACGCCAGCCCGCCGGCGCGGCGGGGCAGTCCGGCATAGTCTGCGGGGACGAGCCGCTCGCCCTCGGTGAGCGCGTTGACCGCCGTCAGCGCCTCCGCCGCGCCATAAAAGCCCGGGGGATGGCTGGCGCTGGCGGCGGCGTCGAAACCCGCGGGGATCGGCGCGGCGTCGGCCGGCGGCGCGCCGAGCGTTCCAAAACCGTCGAGCGTGCGGTAGGGCGGCTCGGTCGCGGCTGCGGCGCCCTTGGCGCCCGTGGCGCTCGCGGCGCCCGTGGCGCCGGGCGCGGCGTTGGCGCGCTCGACGATGCGCTTCAGCATGTCGACGAACAGGCCGGAGAGCGGCAGGTTCGACCAGGTGGTGTCGGCGGTGACGTGGAACAACACGATGAGGCCCTTGCCGCGCCGCGCCGCCGTCACCAGCGGCGTGCCGTCGGCGAGCCGAGCCCAGGTCTTGTCGGGGAGCCCCGGCTCGGGCTCGGCGAGCACCTGCCGCGTCACCGTTACTTCGGCGGACGCGACGAGGCCGACGAACGGGCTCGGCGGCTCGAAGGGCGCGATGTGCTTCGGCGCTTCCCATGAGAGCGCGCCGCCCAGCGTGCGCCCGCCGCGCCTCAGGGCCGTCGGGATCAGGTCGTCCTCGCCCGCCGCCAGCCGCGTGCCGGCGAAGCGGATCAGCACGCCGCCGCGATCGACGAAATCGGCGAGCTCGTCATGCGCCGCGCCGGGGCCGATGCTCATGTCGGCGAGCACGACGACCGAAGGTCTTTCTGCGATCAGCGCGCCGATGGGATCGGCGGCGTTGGGCGCGGCTTTGCGGATTTCCGCGAATGGCTGCAAGGCGCGCTCGATGTAATAGACCGGCGACAGCAGCGGCTCGGAAACGTCGGCGCTGGCGCCGGAGAGAATGGCGACGCGCCGGCGCCGCCAGCGCTCGTCGACGAGCCAGATCGCGCCCGCCGCCGGCTCGTCGGCGATGGCGAGGCGCGCGATTTGATTGCCGAGTTCGACCGGGATCTCGAACCGCGCCTTCGCCGTCAGGCCGGCGCCGAAGGCGAAGCTCGCCTCGGCGATTCCCCGCCCCTGAGCGTCCAACGCGCGCAATATCCCGTGATCGGCCGCATATCGATCGGCGCGCGAAAGAGTCGCCTGGAGAATGCCGGCGTCGTTGTCGAGGCCGGAGACTGCGAGCGGCGTCGCGGCGTCGGCGGCGACCTCGATCGCAGACCCATGCTCGAGCGCCTTCAGCGCGGCCGCGAACGCGCGGGCGCCGCCGAGCTCCAGGCCGTCGGCGATCCACAGGATGTCGGCCCGGGGATGGGCGGCGAGGAAGCGCCCGATTGCCGGCGCCGCGTCGGCGCGCTCGGGCGCATAGGGTTTTGGATCGAGCGCGGTGAGCTTGGCGGCAAAACTCCCGGCGTCGAGCGCGACGATGTCGGCGGCGCCCGCCGACAGCGGCTCGAGCGCGACGAGACGGCCGGCGTCGGTCGCGGCCCGCGCGGCCTCGCGCGCCGCCGCGATACGGCGCTCCCAGGTCGGCGCCGCGGCCCAGCCGTCGTCGAGGAGGACGATGAGTGCGCCCTGGTCGCCCGTCGCCCGCTCGACGACGCGCCACAGCGGCCCCGCCATCGCGAGCACCACCGCCGCGGCGACGAACATGCGCAACGCCAGCAGCGGCCAGGGGGTCTTGGCCGGCGTCGAATCCTTGTCGGTGAGGCCGAGCAGCAATCTCAACGGCGGAAATTTTTCCTCGCGCGGCCGGGGCGGCGTGATGCGCAACAGCCAGTAGAGCGCAACGAGGCCGACCAGCGCGACGAGCGCGGCCGGCGCGGCGAAGGCGATGGGGAGTCCGAACATTTACGCCCCCACGCGTCGCGGCTCGCCGAGGTGCGCCGTCAGAGCGAGCAGCGCGGACGAGGCGGATTGATCGGTGCGATGCAGGAGCAAGTCCCAGCCCCGCCGCGCCGCCGCCGCGCTGAGCGCCTCGCGATGCGCGGCGAGCCGGCTGAGATACCCCTCCCGCAGCCGTTCCGCGCGCGGGGCGCGCAGCCGCTGTTCGCCGCCGACCTCGAGAAACTCGGTGTGACCGGCGAACGGATAGGTCTCCTCGATCGGGTCGGCGATGACTACGAGATGGCCTTCGACGCCATCGCCGCCGAGGCCGGCCAGCGCATGGGCGACCTCTTCGGGCGGCGACAGGAAATCGCCGATCAACACCAGCCGCGAGCGCGGGAGAATCGGCGACGAGGGCGGCAGCGGCGGCGCCTTTTCGCGCTCGGCGGCGGCGAGCGCTTCGGCGAAGCGGTCGATGACGCCGCGGGTCGCGAGCGGCCGGGTGACGCCGAGGAGCCCGACGCGCTCGCCGCCGCGCACCGCGAGATCGGCGAGCGCCAGCGCGAGCACGAAGGCGCGCTCGAGCTTCTCGCAAGGCGCGAGCCAAGAGCCGAAACGCATCGAAGGCGAGCGGTCGAGCCAGATCCACAGCGTCTGCGCCGCCTCCCATTCGCGCTCGCGCACGAAGGCGCGTGTCTCGCGCGCCGAGCGTCGCCAGTCGATGCGCGAAGCCGGTTCGCCGGAGACGAAGGGGCGGAACTGCCAGAACGTCTCGCCCGGCCCGGCGCGGCGGCGCCCGTGCACGCCATGCTTGACGCTCTCGGCGATGCGCCGCGCCGCGAGGATGAGGCTCGGCAACCGCGCCGCGAGCGACGCCGCTTCGGCCGAAACGGGGGCCAGACGGACGGCCGAGACGTTCGACATCGACTTCAGCCGATGTATTTGGCGACGAGCCGCGCGATGACGGCGCTGACGGTCTCGCCCTCCGCGCGGGCGGCGAAAGTGAGCGCCATGCGATGCTTCAGCACCGGCTCGGCGAGCGTGCCAATGTCGTCGCGCGAGGGCGAAAGTCGCCCCTCTATGAGAGCGCGGGCCCTGGCGGCGAGCGACAGGGCTTGCGCGGCGCGCGGGCCGGGACCCCAAGCGATGGCCCGGGTGAGTTCCGCGTCGCCCTCGCCGGGGCGCGCCGCGCGCACCAGGTCGAGAATCGCCTCGACGACGCTGTCGCCGATCGGCGCGCGGCGCACCAGCCGTTGCGCCGCCATCAGCTCCGCCGCCGACATCGCCGGCTTCGGCGCCGATTCGCCGACGCCGGTCGTCTCGATCACGATGCGCCGCTCGGCGGCGCGGTCGGGATAGCCGACGTCGATCTGCATGAGGAAGCGGTCGAGCTGCGCCTCGGGCAGCGGATAGGCGCCCTCCTGCTCGAGCGGATTCTGGGTCGCGAGCACATGGAACGGGGCCGGCAGATCGTGCCGGGCGCCGGCCACCGTCACATGATGCTCCTGCATGGCCTGCAGCAGCGCCGACTGGGTGCGTGGGCTCGCGCGGTTGATCTCGTCGGCCATCAGCAACTGGGCGAAGATCGGGCCCCTGAGGAAGCGGAACGCGCGCTTGCCGTCGGCGCCCTCCTCCATCACCTCGGCGCCGAGAATGTCGGTGGGCATCAGGTCGGGCGTGAACTGGATGCGCAACGCGTCGAGCCCGAGCACGATGCCGAGGGTCTCGACCAGCTTGGTCTTGGCGAGGCCTGGAACGCCGATCAGGAGCCCGTGCCCGCCGGCGAGCAGCGTCGTCAACGTATGCTCGACCACCTGTTCCTGGCCGAAAATGACGGCGCCGATCGCCTCGCGCGCCGCGGTGACGCGCATCAGCGTCGTCTCGGCCGTCCTGGCGACGCCAGCGTCGAATTCGGCTATGGGCATGAAATCTCCTCGAGCGAAGTCCGCATCTGGGGCGCCGGGTTCCCAAGCGCCGAAGAGGACTCTACACTAACCCAGGGCGGCGTGCGCCGCTTCGTGAGATCAACCTCGTCGACAATCGCCGCGAGATTATGGCGGATCAACCCAAAACCGATTCCACCGCCCGCGCTCCGGATCAGGCCGTCGCAGGCCTCGGCGAGGCCGCGAGCTTCGCCCGCCGCGGCCCGGCGCCGGTGCATCTGTGGAACCCGCCCTATTGCGGCGAGATCGACATGCGAATCGCCGCCGACGGCAACTGGTTCTATCGTGGCTCGCCGATCGGCCGGCTGGGGCTCGTGCAATTGTTCGCCTCGATCCTGCGCCGCGACGGCGAGCAATACGTGCTGGTGACGCCGGTCGAGCGGGTCGGCATCTCGGTCGATGATGCGCCCTTCCTCGCCGTCGAGCTCGTCGTCGAGGGCGACGACGAGGACCGGCGGCTCGAGTTGCGCACCAATGTCGAGGATTGGGTGACCGTCGGCGCAGAGCACCCGCTGCGCTTCGAGACTGGCGCCGCCGAGGGCATCAAACCCTACGTGCTCGTGCGCGCGAATCTGTGGGCGCTGGTCAAGCGCGCGTTGTTCTACGATCTCGTCGCGCTCGGCGACATCGAAAATTTCGAGGGCGAGGACTGGTTCGGCGTACGCTGCTCGGGAAAATTCTTTCCGATGCGGCGCGCGAGCGAAATCGAGGGGCTCTGAACATTTCCTTCTTGCAAGATCTCGGCCCCGAGGCCTTCCGCGCTCTGGTCTCCCGCCGCCTGCCGCGGGAGCTGCCGAGCGACGCGTTCTCGCCGACCGCGTGGCCGCACGCCAGCGATTTCCAGATCCAGGGCGTCGCGCCGGATTTTTCCCGGCTCGCCAAGGCGCGGCCCGCGGCCGTGCTCGCGCCGATCGTCCCCCGCGAGCACGGGCTCACCGTGCTCTTGACGGAGCGCGCCTCGCATCTGCGCTCGCATTCGGGCCAAGTCGCGTTTCCCGGCGGCAAGATCGATCCCGGCGAGACGGCGCTAGAGACGGCGCTGCGCGAGGCGCACGAAGAAATCGGCCTCGAGGCGGATTTCGTCGAGCCGCTCGGCTGGCTCGACGCCTACCTCACCACGACAGGCTTCCGCATCGCCCCGCTGGTCGCGTTGATCCGGCCCGGCTTCGCGCTCGAACTCAACCACGGCGAGGTTGCGGAAGCGTTCGAGACGCCGCTCGCCTTCCTCATGGACCCGGCCAATCACCATCTGCACGAGCGCGAATGGCAGGGCCAGCGCCGCAGGTTCTATGCGATGCCGCACGAGGGGCGCTATATCTGGGGCGCCACGGCGGGCATCTTGCGCAATCTCTACGAGAGGCTGTTTCGTTAGAATGACCCGAGCCAAAGTGAGACCGTCATCGCGAGCGGAGCCAAGCGATCCAGGGGAGATGGGGCGCGGCCTCGCAGGCGCTTCGATAAAAGGTCTCGAAGCGCTTCCGCCGTCATGGCCGGGCTTGTCCCGGCCATCCACGTGGCGCCACTTGGCGAAATGTCGGGCGCTTCGGAGCCGGACGCATGAGCAGTCGGGGCCAACGAACGGGCGCTGCGGGTCGCGGGACGGCGTGGTTGGCCGGGACAAGCCCGGCCATGACGAACTTTCGAGTGGCGCGCGAGGCGGGGAGCGCCCTGTCCTGGCGCGTGCGGGGCGCCGCTTTTCGATCGTCGGAACGCCTTTCGGCGGCGCTCCCTTCTAGCCGGAGCCTGCCAGCATGGGCCGCGCCGCGCTCGAAACCTTCGCGCTGTTTCTCGCGCCTTTCCTGCTGTTCGCGATCTATCTCGCGCTGCGGCTGCGCTTCCCGCTCGCCGTTGAACATTGGACGCGCGGAAGAGTTTCGCTGCTGGCGCTGATCGGCCTCGCCGCGGCGCTCATGGGCCTCATCGTGCTCGAATTCATCGCCCCCCGCGCCCAGGGGACCTATGTGCCCGCCCACATCGAGAAGGGGGTGCTGGTGCCGGGAAAATTCCTGTGACCGGCGAACCGCGCATTCTCGACCCGAGCCTCATCGCGAAGGGTCCGCTCGGACGCGCCTTCGCCGCGCTCGACGCCCCGGGCGAGGAGACGCGGCTCGTCGGCGGCGCGGTGCGCGATCTCATCTCGGGCGCGCCGCACGGCGATTTCGACCTCGCCACCACGCTGCTTCCCGCCGCCGCCATGGCTCGCGTGCGCAAGGCCGGGCTGCAGGTGGTTCCGACCGGCATCGAGCACGGCACGTTCACGATCGTCATCGACGGTCACGGCATCGAGACGACGACGTTGCGCGAGGACGTCGAGACCTACGGCCGCCACGCCAAGGTGCGATTCGGCCGCGACTTCCGCGCCGACGCGTTGCGCCGCGACTTCACCATCAACGCCATGTCGCTCGATCGCGAGGGCCGGCTCTACGACTATTGCGGTGGGCTTGACGATCTCGCGGCGCGGCGGGTCCGCTTCATCGGCGACCCGCATCAGCGCATCCGCGAGGACTATCTGCGCATCCTCAGGTTCTTCCGCTTTTCCGCGCGTTTCGCGCAAGGCCCGCTCGATTCGGACGGGTTCGCCGCCGCGATCGCCGAGCGCGACGGGCTGGCGATTCTTTCGCGCGAGCGCGTCCGAGCCGAACTCATCAAACTGATCGTCGCGCCGCGGGCCGGCGAGGTGGTCGCCGAGGCCGCCGAAGCCGGCCTCCTCGAGGGGCTGGTGTCGGGGATCGTCGATCCGCGTCGCCTGCAGCGCCTCATTCGCCTGGAAGCGACGCGCGGCGAACCGCCGAATGCGATTGGCCGGCTCGCCGCGCTCGCCGTTTGGGTGCGCGAAGACGCCGAGCGCCTGCGCGAGCGCCTGAAGCTCTCCAACGCCGAGACCCGTCGGCTCGACGCCATCGCGGGCGCTCTAGAGGCGCTGCACGGACTGGCGGCGCCGCCGTCGCTCGGAGATCTGCGGACGCTACTCTACGAGCGCGGACCCGACGGCGCGCGCGATGCGCTGACCTTCGCCGAGATCGACGCCGGCGCCGCCGCCGACCCGGCGCGCTTTCTCTCCGCCTATCGTTTCGTCAGCGACACGCCGCCGCCGCGCCTGCCGTTCTCCGGGGCCGACTTCGTCGCCCGCGGCATCGGACCCGGTGAGCGCGTCGGCGCGGCGCTGAAGAAGCTGCAGGCGCTGTGGATCCGCGCCGGCTTCCCGAAAGAGCCGGAGACCCTGGCGCGGCTGTTCGACGAGGCGGCGCAGGAGTGACGGGAGGACGCGATGTTGGCGAGAACCCATGACAACGGCGGCGACGCACTCGCATCCGCGCTCGCCGCCCACGGCGTCACGGCGCTGTTCACCCTGTGCGGCGGCCACATTTCGCCGATCCTGGTCGGCGCCAAGGCGCTCGGCATCCGCGTCGTCGACGTGCGCAACGAGGCGACCGCGGTGTTCGCCGCCGACGCGGTCACACGGCTCACCGGCAGACCCGGCGTCGCGGCGGTGACCGCCGGCCCTGGCGTCACCAACGCCGTCACGGCGCTGAAGAACGCTCAGCTTTCGCAGTCGCCGGCGCTCTTGATCGGCGGCGCGGCGCCGACCCTGCTGCAAGGGCGCGGCGCATTGCAGGACATCGACCAGGGCGCCGTCGTCGCGCCCAATGTCAAGGTTGTGCGCCGGGTGCAGCGCGTCCGCGATCTGGGACCCGCGATCTCAGAGATATTCGCCGTGATGTGCGACGGCGTGCAGGGGCCGGGCTTCGTCGAATGCGCGGTCGACATGCTCTATGACGAGGCGCTGGTCAGCCAATGGTACGCCGCCGCCGCCGGCAAGGGGGAGTCCTTCGGGGCGCGGCTGCGGCGCCGGTATGTGATGCGGCGCTTTTCGCAACTGTTCGCGGGGGCGAAGCCGCCGCTGCCGGCCGAGCCGAAGCCCGTCGCGCCGCCGCTCGCGAGTCGATCACGGCTCGACGCGGCGGTCGCTCGCCTCGCTCGTGCGCAAAAACCGCTCGCCGTGATCGGCAGCCAGGCGCTCGCCGCCGGCGCCGATGCGGCGAAAGTCGCCGCGGCGATCGCGCAGCTCGGCATCCCCGTCTATCTCTCTGGGCTGGCGCGCGGGAGTCTCGGCCGCGACCATGCGCTGCAAATGCGCCATAACCGCCGGCAGGCGTTGCGCGAAGCCGATTGCGTGATCCTTGCCGGAACGCCCTGCGACTTCCGGCTCGACTACGGTCAGCAGATCGGCCGCAACGCGTCGCTGATCGCGCTCAACCGCAGCGCCGCCGACGCCGCGCTCAATCGCCGGCCCGATGTCGCGGCGATCGGCGACGTCGGTGAGAGTCTCGCGGCGCTCGCCGCCCACGTCCCGCCGCCGCGGCCGGACTGGATCGCGAAGTTGCGCGCTCGGGATGCGGAAAAGGAGGCGGAGATCGACCGGCTCGCCGCCGCCGCGGGCGAGTTCGTCAATCCGGTCGCGCTGTTGCGCGCCATCGACCGCGAGGCCGGCGACAACGCGATTTTTTGCGCCGACGGCGGCGATTTCGTCGCCACCGCCTCCTATATCCTGCGCCCGCGGGGTCTTCGCATGTGGCTCGACCCCGGTCCGTTCGGCACGCTCGGCGTCGGCGCCGGCTTCGGCCTCGCCGCCGCGCTCAGCCGGCCGGAGGCGGAAACCTGGATCCTGTTCGGCGACGGCGCCGTCGGCTACAGCCTCGCCGAATTCGACACCTTCGTGCGCCACAAAATTCCTGTCATCGCCGTCGTCGGCAACGACGCCGGCTGGACGCAGATCGCGCGCGAGCAGGTGAAGATGCTCGGCGACGACGTCGGCGTGACGCTGGCCCGCAGCGACTACCACGAAGTCGCCGCCGCTTTCGGCGCCGTGGGTCTTGTTTTGCAGCGCGCCGCGGACATCCCCGACGTTCTCTCCCGCGCGCGGGCTGCGGCCAAATCCGGCCGTCCTGTTCTCATAAACGTCTGGTTGGAGCAAACCGCGTTCCGCGAGGGGTCGATCTCGATGTGAGCCTCACATCACCGTCAGCAGGAACAGCGGCAGGACGACGAGCGCCATCAGGGTCGAGAGCACGACGAGGCCGGCGACGTCCTCGGGGCGGTTTTCGTAGCGGGCGGCGAACATGTAGTTGTAGACCGCGACCGGCATCGAGCTTTCGATGACGACGACGCCCCGCGCGTTGCCCTCGAGGCCGAGCGCGAGCGCGACGCCCCAGCCGATGGCGAAGCCGCCGAGCAGCCGGAGCGAAGCGAAGGCGAGCGGCCAGCCGATCGACTTCACTTTCATACGGCTCAGCGACACGCCGAGCGCCATCAGCATCATCGGGATCGTGATGCCGCCGAGAATATGGGCGGCGCGCCCGAGCGCCTGCGGCAGCTCGGCGCCGGTGACGCTGAGCGCGCCGCCGACGATCGTGGCCCAGATCAGCGGCGTCAGCAGCACGTCCCGCAGTGTGAAGCGACGCGCCGCGAGCCCCTGTCCGATCGTGAAGTTGAACATGTTGTGCACGGCGAAATAGGCGATCGCCAGGCTCATGCCCTTCGCTCCGAACGCGAACAAGGCCAGCGGCAGGCCGATGTTGCCGTTGTTAGCGAAGGTCGAGGATGGCAGATAGGTCGAGACCGGCAGGCCGGAAATTCTCACCAGCGCATAGCCCGCGGCGAGCGACAGCGCGACGCAGAGCACCGCCGCCGCGCCCATCGCGTAGAGCCCGTCCGCCTGCAGCCCGGAATGGCCGAGCGAATCGACGACCAGGCTGGGCGCGCCGACATAGGTCGAGACCAGCGAAAAGCTCACCACGTCGAACGGCAGCTTCCTGAGGCCCCAGACGTAGCCGACGAACGCGATGAGCGCGACCGGGGCGATGACGTTGAACAGGATGAGAAACAACGGGAACTCCGATGAGGGAAGCGGAGGCGCACGTTGTAGCCGCGGGCGACGCCCGCGCCCGCCGGGGTCGGCGCCCCGGGCTACAGGCGTCGCGTCAAACGCTCGCCAAATCCTCCGGCCGCGCGACGAGCGCGTCGGCCCCCGCTTCCCGAAGCTCCTTTTCGCCGCCATAACCCCACAGGGCGCCGAGCGCGACGAGCCGGTTGTTGCGCGCGCCGATCATGTCGAACTTGCGGTCGCCGACCATCGCGACGCGCTGGCGACGCGGATCCAGGCTGTGGCTCGCGAGCACGTGGCGGATGAGTTCGGTCTTGTCCGAAAGCCCGCCGTCGTCGCGCGCGCCGTGGATCGCGTCGAGCCGCTCCGCGAGCCCGAAATGTTCGAGGATGCGCCGCGCGTCGCGCGCGTTCTTCGAGGTCGCCACATAAAGCCGCGCGCCGCGCGCTTTCAGCGCATCGAGCGCCTCGGGAATGCCGGCATAGACCTCGTTCTCGAAGGCGCCGACGTCGACGTAACGCTCGCGATAGAAGCGCATCACCGCCTCGACGTTATCGACGCCGGCGAACTCGGCGAAGCTCGTGCGCAGCGGCGGGCCGACGATCGAGCCGAGCTTCTCGTCCGCCGGCAACGGAAACTCGCGGCCCAGAACCTCGCCGAGACGCGCGAAGGCGTAGCGCGTCGTGGCGAGAATGCCCCGACGCGAATCGGTGAGCGTACCGTCGAGATCGAGCAGGAAAGCGCTCGCCGGCGTCATTTGAGGAGCACGAAGATGTCGACCTGCAGGTTCGGATCGTCCGAGGTTTTCACGTCGTCGAGATATTCCTCGATGAACTGGTCCTCCGCCTCGATGCCCTTCTCGTCGAGATAGGCGGTGATGGCTTCGTAGGTCGCATCGATGTCGTCATAGGCGCCGCGATGCTCGAAGCGCATCGCCTTGCCGGCCGGCGTCTGACCGATCTTCACCATCGGCCCGAGGTCGCTCACGCCCGCCGGCGCAGCTTCGAGCGGAATCTCGGCGCGATAGCTGAATCCGGAATCGTCGGCTTGCAGGAACACGGCGAGCGGATGATCGGCCGGTTTCAGATTGGCCTTCGCCATCGCGTCGCGCAGCGTCGCAATCG
>JBKQKS010000137.1:0-5558 GCA_052147395.1 Roseiarcus sp. | reverse complement strand
CCGGAACAGAGCGAGACGCCCCCGATGAGGAAACCAACGACTGGAGAGCCGTATGCGGGAAAACCGCACGTACGGTTCGGAGGGAGGGGAGGCCCAAAAGGCCTTCCCTACCCCTATCGCGGCGCCGTGGGGCTTTGCTTTGCAGAACTTCGACGAATTCTTGCATGAACGGCCGAATAAAATTAGCAAGCCGATTCGATTGCACAACGACGTGGATGCCCGGGACGAGCCCGGGCATGACGACGGGCCGCGTCGGTCCCTGTGCCGCCATCCCTTTGGCGCCATGCAGCCCTCTCGCGTTTGATTCACTTGTTTCGCCGCGTCGCATAAGGAAACAGCATAAGAAGCGCATTCCCTTCGCCCCGAATTCGGGGCTAAGAGGCGGCGCCGCAATCGAGTTCCCAGATGCGACTGATCAGCACGCCGGTGAATCCGGCGCCGCCCGGCGCCATCGTCGACCAGCTCCGCGCCGTCGACGGCGTGAGATTGCGCGCCGCGCGCTGGGCCCCGGAGGGCGAACCGCGCGGCACGGTCGCGCTGCTCCCCGGCCGCGCCGAATTCATCGAGAAGCATTTCGAGACCATCGGCGACCTCGTCGCCCGCGGCTTCTGCGTCGCCGCGTTGGATTGGCGCGGGCAGGGCGGCTCCGAGCGCCAGCTCGAGAACCCGATGAAGGGTCACATCGACGAATTCTCGCTCTACGAGCGCGATTTCGGCGCTTTCGTCACCGACGTGCTCGGGCCGTTCTGTCCGCGGCCGTGGTTCGGGCTGGCGCATTCGATGGGCGCGGCGATCCTGCTGATGATCGCTCGCGCCGGGCGCTGTCCGTTCGAGCGCGTCGTGCTCACTTCGCCGATGGTCGCGATTGCCGGCGTCGGGCGGCCCGAGATCGTGCGCTTCGTGATCGAGGCGCTCGACGCGGTCGGGCTCGGCGGCGCCTTCGCGCCTGGCGGCAGCGAGACTCCGCTGAGCCTCGGCCCGTTCGCAGGCAATCCGCTCACCTCCGATCCGGTTCGCTTCGCGCGCATGGCGAGCGCGGTCAACGCCAATCGCTCGATCGCCATCGGCTGGCCTACCGTCGGCTGGCTGCGCGCGGCGTTTCGGCTCATGCGGCGGTTCGAGGATTTCGACTATCCGCGCTCGATCCTGACGCCGGCCCTGGTCATCGCGTCCGGCGCCGATCGGGTCATCGACCTGCGCGCCTGCGAGCGATTCTCTTCGCGCCTCAGGGCTGGCCGGCTCGTCGTCATCGATGGCGCCGAGCACGAAATCCTCATCGAGCGCGACAAATTCCGCGACCAGTTCTGGGCCGCGTTCGACGCCTTCATCCCCGGCGCCGAAGCCGACGCGGCGGCTGCAGCGGCTTGACGCAGGTCGCAACGGCGCCCTATCGGCTCGGGCCTTCCTCCACGGAGCCCGAATGGAGTCCGCCGCTTCGCGTCCAACCCTTTCCGTCGTCGCGCCGACCTTTCGCGAGGCCGCGAACGTGCCGGTATTGTTCGCCAAGCTCGAGGCGGCGCTCAGCGGTGTGCCCTGGGAGATGATCGTCGTCGACGACGATTCGCCCGATGGCACGTTCGATGTCGCTTTCGCCATCGCCAAGCGCGATCCGCGCATGCGCTGTCTCAGGCGCGTCAACCGTTCCGGGCTCGCGGGAGCGGTCATCGAGGGCTGGCTCTCGTCGAGCGCCGATTATGTCGCCGTGATCGACGCCGATCTGCAGCACGACGAAACGATCCTGCCGAACATGTATGCGGCGCTCGCCTCCGGCGCCGCCGAGCTCGCGATCGGCACGCGAATCCCCGACGAAATCCGGCCTAAAGGACTCTCCCCGGCGCGTCAGCTGCTCAGCGACCTCGGCGCCTGGTTCTTCCGCCGCATCGCCGGCGTCGCGGTCAAAGACCCGATGAGCGGCTTCTTCATGATCCGGCGCGAGATCGTCGCCAGGCTCGCGACCCGGCTGTCGGCCGACGGCTTCAAGATCCTCGTCGACGTGGTGCTGACCGCGGGCGAAGGTTTGCGCATCGTGGAAACGCCCTATGTGTTCCGGCAGCGGCTGGCTGGGGAATCGAAGCTGTCGCCGCTCGTTGGCCTCGATTTTCTCGGCCTCGTCTTTCATCACGCGACCGGCGGGCTGTTGCCGACGCGGTTCGTGCTGTTTGCGCTGATCGGCGGCGTCGGTCTCCTGGTTCATCTCGCCGTGCTCGCGAGCGTCGTCGCTTCGGCGGGGCTCGTCGACTTCAGAGCCGGGCAGATCGTCGCCACCGTCGCGGCGATGGCGAGCAACTTCGTGCTCAACAACGAGATCACTTACCGCTCGATGAGCTTTCGCGGCGTCGGACTGATTCGCGGCTTCCTCATTTTTTCGCTGCTCTGCAGCGTCGGCGCCGTCGCCAACATCAACATCGCCTCCTGGATGTTCCAGTCGCAGGGCGTGTGGTGGGCGGCGGGCCTGGCGGGGGCTTTGATCGGCGTCGTCTGGAACTATGCGGCGAGCAACACATTCGTGTGGCGTCGGCGCGCTAGAGCCTGAGCAGACATGATCCAGGACGCCATCGATTCTTTCGTCGACGTGTTTTCGCCGCCGTTCCGGCGCGTGATGTGGAAGTCGCTGGCGCTGACGCTGGCGGTGCTGTTGCTCGCCGGCTTGGCGCTCGACAAGCTCGCGCTCGCCTTCGTCGCCATCCACACGGGATGGCTCGCGACGCTGATCACCGTCATGGTCGGCGTCGGTCTCGTCGTCGGCCTCGCCTTTCTCGCCGCGCCGGCGACCTCGCTGGTCGCGAGCTTCTTCCTCGACGAGATTTCCGAGCTCGTCGAGCGCGAGGTCGATCCCTCGGGCGAACCGGGCAGGCCGGCGCCGGCGCTGGAGGCGCTGCTGTTCTCGCTGCGCTTCGCGTTCGTGTCGGCCATCGTCACCTTGATCGCGCTGATCCTGCTGTTCGTTCCCGGCTTCGGGATCGTCGCCTGGATTGCGGTCAACGCCTATCTGTTGGGGAGCGAGTATTTCGAGCTCGCGGCGATGCGCTTCGAGCCGAGGCGCCAGGCCCGCGAGCTGCGCCGCCGTCATGCGCCGCGCGTCTATCTCGCCGGCCTCATAATCTCCGGATTCGTGGCGATTCCCTTGCTCAATCTGTTCACGCCGCTGTTCGCCACGGCGCTGATGGCGCGGCTGCACAAGAGGCTCGCGAAGGGATGACGTGTTGCATGGTCGCCGGGGGCGCCGTTGTAGCCGGGGGCGCCGTTGTAGCCGGGGGCGCCGTTGTAGCCGGGGGCGCCGTTGTAGCCGGGGGCGCCGACCCCGGCTTACTCGAGCCGGCCTCGGCGCGGCCAAAGCCGGCCTCGGCGCGGCCGGCTACAGGGGCGGCGTTCGCTTTCGCGCTCGCCCTCCTTGCGACGCCGGCTTTGGCCGGCGAAATTTCGTGCGCCATCGGTCCTACCGAGCCGACGCATCTGTCGCGCGTCGACGCCGTCGCCGATTACCGCTCGGTGTTGCGGCTGTGCGCGGGTCGTAAGGGCGAAACGCGCGTCGCGATTCGGGAAATGCGCCTCGGCGGCGACCCGGCGTTGCTCCTGGCCAACCCGGATACGCTGGAGACCCGGCTCGAAAAGTCCGCCTGCTGGAGCTGCCGCGACGTCGACGAGACCGCGCTCGCCGCCACGCGCTTTATGCACGCGATCTTAAAATCTGCGGAGGCGCCGGGCCTGACCAAGCGCGGCTTCCTCGAGAATGCAGGCCTCGTCCATGGCGCCGGCGGCGGCGCGTTCCTCACCGCCGACCTCTGCCCGAGCCCGCGTCCGCTGGCGCGCGCCTTCATCGACGAACTTCCGCCGCACACGCCGATCGCGCTGTCGATCTCCGGCCTCTGGCTCATCCATCATTTCCAGGATTACCGCTGGCTCATCGAGCGGCAGGCCGCCGGCGCCATCGACATCCTGTGGACCAATCATTCCTATCATCATCAGTTCGCGCGGGGCGTTCCGTTCGACCGCAACTTCCTGCTCACCCCCGGCGTCGACCCGGACGCCGAGATCCTCGACACCGAGCGCCTCATCATCGCCAACGGCCAGACGCCGTCGCTGTTCTTCCGCTTTCCCGGCCTCGTCTCCAGCGCCCCCTTGATGCAAGCTGCGCGCAAAAATCACCTGATTTCGCTCGGCGCCGACGCGTGGCTCGCGCTGCAGGAGCGCCCGCGCCCCGGCTCGATCGTGCTCGTGCACGCCAATGGCAACGAGCCGCAGGGGCTGGAGCTGTTCGAGCGCGACGAAAGGGACGGCGCGATGCCGGCGCCGTTGCGCCCGCTCATCGAGGCGCCGAAGTAGGTTCCTTCACCCCCGCCCGACGAACGGCATCTTGCTCGCCATGATCGTCATCCCGAGCACGTTCGCCGTCAGGGGCAGGCTCGCCATGTGCACGACCGCGGCGGCGACGTCCTCGACGTCCATCGTCGGCTCGACGGCGATGCGCCCGTCCGCCTGCGGCATGCCCTTCGTCATCTTGTAGGTCATTTCGGTCAGCGCATTGCCGATGTCGATCTGGCCACAGACGATGTCGAACGGGCGGCCATCGAGCGCGATCGACTTGGTGAGGCCGGTGATGGCGTGCTTGGTCGCGGTATAGGGCGCGCTCATCGGCCGCGGCGCGTGGGCCGAGATCGAGCCGTTGTTGATGATCCGCCCGCCCTGCGGCTGCTGCCGCTTCATGAGCCGAATCGCGCCCTGGGCGCAGAGGAAGGCGCCGGTGAGGTTGGCGTCGACTACGGCCTTCCACTGCGCGAAAGAGAGCTCCTCCATCGGGACCGCCGGAGCGCTGACGCCGGCGTTGTTGAACAACAGATCGAGCCGGCCGAACGCATTCTCGACCTGCGTGAACAATTTCAGCACCGCGTCGGGATCGCCGACATCGCAAGAAAAAGCCGACGCACGGCGTCCCAACGCCTCGATCTCGCGCGCCGCCGCCTGCAAGGGTTCGAGCCGCCGGCCGGTCAGGGCGACATTCCAACCGGCGCGCGCCAGCGCCAGCGCGCTCGCCTTGCCGATGCCGACGCCGCCGCCGGTGACGAGGGCGAATTTCTCCTGTGACATCTTCGGACTGCCCTTTCGCCTGGCCCACTTTGAAAGTGTGGCTAGGCCTCTTTCGCCGAGCGCCAAATGCAAGCGCTTGGCATTGTACACGGTTTCGAAGAACACGGCGATCCGTTGTCGGGCGCCCGCGAGGGCAATCGGGGGAAAGAAATGGCTCTTGTCGCGACTTGTATTGTCCGAATGACGGTAAGGCGACGCCGCAAAATAACTGAATCAAACTCGAGAAGGCTGCACGGCGCCGAAGGAATGGCCAGAAGGGACCAACGCCCTGGGTCGTCATGCCCGCCCCCGGGCTTGACCCGGGGGTCGTCCCGGGCATCCACGTCGATGTGCAATCAAATCGACTTGCCAACTTTACCCCACCTTTCGTGCAAGAATACATGGACGTACTGCGACGCAAAGTTACACGGCGCGACGTGGATGGCCGGGACGAGCCCGGCCATGACGGAGAGGGCGCCGCCCGTTCCCTGGCT
>JBKQKS010000136.1:0-12976 GCA_052147395.1 Roseiarcus sp. | reverse complement strand
AGCTGCGACACATGGACGAGGCCGTCCTGGTGGACGCCGATGTCGACGAAGGCGCCGAACGCCGCGACATTGGTCACCGTGCCCTCGAGCCGCATGCCCGGCTTCAGATCCCTCATGTCCTCGACGCCTTCGGCGAAGGTCGCGGTCTTGAACTCCGGGCGCGGGTCGCGGCCCGGCTTTTCGAGCTCGGCGAGGATGTCGCGCACCGTTGGCAGCCCGAATTTCTCGTCTACGAAAGCCTTGGGATCGAGCGCCGAAAGGGCCTTCTTGTCGCCCATCAGCGCGCGCACATCGCGTCCGCAGGCAGCGATGATCCGTTTCGCCACGCCATAGGCTTCCGGGTGCACCGACGAAGCATCCAACGGCTCGTCGCCATCGCGGATGCGCAAAAAGCCCGCGCATTGCTCGAAGGCGCGGGGGCCGAGCCGGCTCACTTTCATCAGCGCCTTGCGGTTGGCGAAGGCGCCGTTGGCGTCGCGATAGGCGACGATTCCCGCGGCGAGCGAAGCGCCGAGGCCCGATACGCGCGCGAGCAGCGGCGCCGACGCGGTGTTGAGATCGACGCCGACCGCGTTCACTGCGTCCTCGACGACCGCCTCGAGGGAGCGGCCCAGCCGGTGCTGGTCGACGTCGTGCTGATATTGCCCGACGCCGATCGACTTCGGCTCGATCTTGACGAGCTCCGCGAGAGGGTCCTGCAGCCGGCGCGCGATCGACGCCGCGCCGCGCAGCGACACGTCGAGCTCGGGGAACTCGGCCGCCGCCAGTTCGGAAGCCGAATAGACCGAAGCCCCCGCCTCGCTGACGATGACCTTGGTCGGCTTGTTGCCTGGAAGCGCAGCGATGAGGTCGGCGACCAGCTTGTCCGTCTCGCGGCTCGCCGTGCCGTTGCCGATGGCGATGAGCTCGATGTCGTGGCGGGCGATGAGCTTGGCGAGCTCGATCTTCGCGCCATTGATGTCGTTGCGCGGCGGGAACGGATAGACGGTGGCCGTCTCGAGAAGCTTGCCGGTCGCGTCGATCGCGGCGACCTTGACGCCGGTGCGCACGCCGGGGTCGAGCCCGAGGGTCGCGCGCGCGCCGGCGGGCGCGGCGAGCAGCAGATGCTTCAAGTTGCGCGCGAACACGTCTATCGCCTCGGCGTCCGCCTTCTCGCGCAGCTCGACCATCAGGTCGAGGGAGAGCGAGGTGGAGAGTTTTGCCCGCCAAGTCCAGCGCACGACGTCTTTCAGCCATAAGTCGCCGGGACGGACGCCGCCAACCTGATAGGCTTCCGCGATCATGCGCTCCACCGGCTTCGTCGGCGACGCGTCGTCGGCGTCGACCTCGATGTCGAGGGTGAGAAAGTTCTCGTTGCGGCCGCGCAGCATCGCCAGCGCCCGGTGGCTCGGGACGCCGGCCCAGCGCTCGACGTGGTCGAAATAGTCGGAGAATTTCGCGCCGGCCTCCTGCTGGCCGTCGACCACCTTGGCCCGCAGGAACGCTTTTCCGCGCATGTAGCCGCGCAGCCGCCCGACGAGTTCGGCGTTGACCGAGATGGTCTCGGCGACGATGTCGCGCGCGCCCTCCAGCGCCGCCTTGACGTCGGCCACCTCGCCGGTCACGTAAGCGTTAGCGAGTTCCGCGGGGATCTTCGTCCGATCGGCGAGGATGGCGTCGGCGAGCGGGCCGAGGCCGCGCTCGCGGGCGATCTCCGCTTTCGTCCGGCGCTTGGGCTTATAAGGGAGATAGAGGTCCTCGAGCTCGGCCTTGGTCGGAGCGCCGAGAATCTGCTGCTCGAGCTCGTCGCTGAGCTTGCCCTGGGAGCGGATCGAATCGAGGATCGCGGCGCGGCGCTCATCGAGCTCGCGCAGGTAGACGAGCCGCTCGGAGAGCTGGCGCAATTGCGTGTCGTCGAGGCCGCCGGTCGCCTCCTTGCGATAGCGGGCGATGAACGGCACCGTCGAGCCTGCGTCGATGAGGTCGATCGCCGCCTTGGCCTGTTCGGGTCTCGCCCCGATCTCGGCGGCGATCGTGCGGGCGATGCGGCGTTCGTTTTCGGCCATTTCGTGCTCGACAAAAGCGATTCGGGGCGCGACCATAGCCCCGCCGCCCGCCCTTGGCCACGCCGGCCTCAGCCGTCGAGCTTCTCGCTCTCGCCGGGCAGGCCGCGCACCCAATGGCCCGAGGCCTTCAGCCAGGCTTTCGGGTGAGTGCGCTCGACCAGCATGTAGCCCTTGACGAGTCGCGCAGGCGCGCTTCCGCGGCGATCCAGACATAGCCGTCGCCCGCCGGCGGCGCCCAAGACGCGAGCGCATCGCGAAGCCGGGCGCCGTCGTCGCCGTCGCGGAATAGCCAGATCGACCGCCAGTCGGCTCGGGTGTCGAAGTCTTGCACCTCGTCCGGGCCGTCGACGACGACGACCGTGGTCACGGCGACGCCTGCGCGCAACCCTTCGACCCGCCGGCCGATCGCCGGCAGCGCCGTTTCGTCGCCGACGAGCAGGTAGGCGTCGAAGTCGTCGGGCGCGACGAGCGAGCCGCGCGGGCCGCCGATGTCGAGCGCGTCGCCGGGCTTGGCGGCGAGCGCCCAGGCGGTCGCAGGACCGGCCTCGTGCAGCGCGCAATCGATCGTCAACGCGCAGCGCCACGCCCTGCGGCGCTGCGGAATCGGGGACGCACAGTTTGATGTGATCGTCCGACGAGAGACTGACGAAATCGGCGAGCTCGGGCTAGGCGCACTCGATGCGCCGCATCTTCGGCGTGAGGTCGCTCACACGCTCGACCGTGAGGCGGCGGCGCTTCGGCTCGCGACGCAAGCGCTCGAAACGATGACGTTCGGAAACCGCAAGGGTCATGGCCAGCGTTCTCACAGCCGTTCGATCTTGCGCGCCGCTTCGTCGATCGCGTCGGCAACCGCGAACACCAGAGGCTTGTCGGGCTCTCCGGCGAGCCGCTGCCTCAGCGCCGCCTTCAGGTTCGACATGGCGCGGAACACCGGCCCCCCGTCGAGCGCCTCGTCCTTGCGGCCGAGCGCGTCGAGGCGGGCGAGCGCGGCTGCGGCCTCGGCGCGGCGGCTCTCGAGCTCGGCGAGGCCGGCGGCGGTGATCGCATAGAGCTTCTTCGCGCCCTCGGACACCCGCGGCTCGACTTGCCCGAGCTCCTCGAGCAGGGTCAGCGTGGGATAGATGACGCCGGGGCTCGGAGCATAGGCGCCGCCGGTGCGCGTCTCGATGTCGCGGATGATGTCGTAGCCGTGGCGCGGCTCGGCCTCCATCAGCGCCAGCATGACGAGCCGGAGCTCGCCGCCTTCGAACATGCGCCGCCGGCCGCGGCCTTCGCCGTCGCCGCGCCGGCCGAAACCGCGCCGGCCGAAGCCGCGTCCCGGGCCGCCCTCGCCGCGCATGCCGCACGCGCCGTGGCGCCCACGGCGGGGCCAGACGCCTTCGTCATCGGACGGGATTTGTCTCGGAAATGTGTGTCTCATGGGTCTCCTTATTGAGTTAGTGTGTATCAAGACGCATCTAAGATATATCTAACACAGTCTTTGTCAAGTGCCTTTTCGCGGGACGCCGCGGCGACCCGCGCCGGCGGCGGAAGCGGAGATTTTTCAGTTGACAGCCTGCGGCGCGCGCAACATAAGCCCGCCCACGCCTCGGGCTTCCCGGGGCGTTTTCGCTCGCCGGTCCCGGCGACGGGGGAGTGTCCCGAGCGGCAAAGGGGGCGGACTGTAAATCCGCTGGCTAAGCCTTCGTAGGTTCGAGTCCTACCTCCCCCACCAACCTTCCCCTAATCGATTGTTTTTGTTGGGGTCGTTTGTCGCACTTTTCGAAGAGTGCGACAGTGGGGAGAACAAATACAGACCTGATCACGATGCAATCAGCGTTTGGATCGCCGCGCCCGCCATCTTTTTCTGATTTGCCCGGCGCGCATAGAAAGTCGCGAGCTTCGAGCCGCTCCAGCCGAAGATCGCCATCATCTGGGGCTCGGTCGCGCCGTTCTCGGCAGCGCAGACTGCGCCCGCCTCGCGCAGACCGTGAGCGCTGCAAATGGCGGGAAGGCTCGCCTCACTGCATCGGTCCTTGAACCAGTTGCCGAAGCTGTTACCGCGCGCGAACGACTTGCCGAAGCCAGTGACGAGGAACGTCTCGACGCCGTGCGGCCGTCTTGTTCTTGATCTTGGTGAGATGCTTCGGGCCGAGCAGCACAGCGTCGGACCGTGGGGAGCGGGTGTAGAGCAAAAGCTCGAGGGCGAGGCGGCCCGTGGTGCCGACCTCGAAATGCGTCTCGTATCGCTCGACTTCCTCCTCGGTCCAGGTATGGAAGCCCTAGATGTCATACTTGAGCAGCCTCACCTCGCGCGCAACGTTGCGTTGCACGCAGGCGCTGCGCTCTTCCATTCCCCACGACAGGATCACGCGCAGGTTCGTCACTCGATGATTTGCGGAGGCCGGCGTCTCGCGCTTGCGGTCGCGCAGGAGGCGCACGTGGTCGGCAGTAAGTACGGCGATCGGGCGGTCCCTGAACCGCTTGCCCGAGCTCGCTTTGGTCTCCTCGTTTAGGGTGGCCTCGACGATCTGGCGCCGAACCCGCTGCTCGCGCGCGTCGATCCGCAGGAAGTGGTGCGAATGCTCGAACTCATTGACGAGCCAGCCCATCGTGCCGATCGAGCTGCCCGCCTTCGGTATTTTCGCGTTCGCTTCGAGTTTGGCGAGCGCAGCGCTGTACTCCTCCATGAAGCCGCCGGCGGTCGGCAAGAATTTCATCCGCATGCGTTTGCCGTTACGCCACACGTAAAGAAGCACGTTGCCGTGCCGGTCGACATCTTCGGAAAGGTAAGGCAAGTCGAGCTTCACCGCAGCGACCTTGCGCGCAATCAGCCCAAACATATTCGAGAGTCCTAACCAGAGATCGATAGGAAAGTCGCGGCTTTCCCCGCAAAGTCCCTCAAACCTGCAATCTAGTTAGTTCGAGGGTCCCTCGTGACGGATCGTACGTTTGCTCGAACTGGAGGGCATCGCTACTTTGAACACCACGCACAATTTCATTTTCACGTGATTCGCGGCGCCACGGGTCGCTGCAATCGCCGCACGGAACGAACGATTCTTACGATTATTGCCAATAGGCTAGCGGTGAATGGCTCACACCTGTCTAAATTTGGGACTCTCATCCTCCGACTGTTTGGCGCGAATCGCACCAGGCAAAATGCGGCGGTACATCGGCGAGGTCATCACCCGCCGGGTCAGGGGCGACAATTGCCGCGCCAGGTCTTCGCCATAGCTGATGCAGAGGATGCGTTTCGACGGGTCGACGCTGAGCAGCCAAGCGGTGAACATCGTGGAGACGATCATCGCCTTCATATGCCCGGGCGGCAAATTGAAGATGAGGCGCTTCTCCGCCCCATCGCAGACCACCGTCAGCGCTCCGACCATCAGGTTGACGTAGGGGGCGGGGATCATGGCCCTGCCGTCTTGCAATTCCCCGAAGAGCAGCACGAGGAAAACGCCGAAATCGACGCGCGCGAGTTGAATCAGGTCAGCGCGGCTGAGCTGCGCCGGGTCAGTGGCTTTGGTGGATGGCGACATCATTCGCCCTCCCCGACAAGTCCGGTCAGGCGATTGAGGATGACGCGCAGGTTTTCCTGGTTCGGCAGCGCCAACGCTTCTTCCGTCGAAGCCTTCGACAGCGCGATGCCGGCGTCGTCGTCGAGCCGCACCGCGAGCATCGCCGCTTTCAGATCGCCCTTCGCCGCCGCATCCACGATCTGCAAAGCGATGAGGTCGCCCTTCCGCATTTTGGTCGGCCGCCCGTTGCGGGTCACCGTCACCGTCTGGCGCAGCTGCTGGGTGACCCGGGTCCGCAGATTGACGCTGCCTTTGGGGCGGCCCTTCGGATTGCCGGAGACCCCGGGCTTGAACTGGCTGAGCTTGGGCGGCCGCCTGTCGCCGACCTCGTAGTCGCGAGCTTCGGCCGCCATCCCTATCGTCTTCGCTATCCGTGCCTCCGCCTTCGCGCGCGAGCGCATGTTGGCGAGGGAGTCGTCGAACGACGCGCCCATTTCAGCGGCCGCTGGCGGCGCGCGCCCTCGCACTTGATCTGAAGGGAGGTCAGTTAGCGACCGGCGGGTCCGGGTCCTTACGCCCAGCCCGCGGTCTTGGCCCTGTTGCGGGTCCAAGCTTCCGACGCGTAGAACATGCCGAACCCACGGCGATTTCGCGACACAAAAATGGAGTTGCGATCCAAAATGCCAACCATAAGCGCGCCTTGCGGACGCGGCGCGATCGGCGCCACACACGTTGAGCCTCGGCCGGCGAGAGGGCCTAAAAGGGTATTGTCGGCCCGCGGCCGCACCGAAAGCGACCGATGAACGTGACGGCGTTCACGGTAACGCCAGCGGAGGGATACGACGAAGCCCGCCGCGCAGAGGCCGACCCCCGCCTCTTGCCACTTCGGGCCGGCGACTGGTCCCTCTAGACGGGCCAGCAACCCTTCGAAGTGGATTCGGCGCCGACGCTGCGAAAGTCGGCTACGCATTCCGCCCGCCTCCAAATCGGAGCCGGCTCCCAGATCAGTCCTGTTTAGCTCCCTGCTATCCTGTCTGGTGGCAATTCGAGCAACCCTCTGAACTATCGTCAGATTATGTCCATGGAAGGTTAGGAATTCAGGCTCGAATCCGCAGTCACCCTGTTTTTCTCCCTGTTAGCGGGGAATCCGACGCTCGGAGACCGGTTTGAAGGGACTGCGTCCGCCGCCACCATTTGTTGCAACGCGCTGAAATTACGCTACGTTGTGAGGTCAATTGGGCTTCCGGCGTCCGGCCGGAGGCGCGTCGCCATGGTGGCGTTGAACGAACCGGCGAGAGAGAGAAAAATCGCGGCGGATTTGATCTGCGATCGCGCGGGTTTCGAGTCCGGGTCGTATTTTTTGATCTGAGCGTGTAGTGTGGTTTGTAGCCGTGTGCCGCAGGCCGGCGGAGGAGACGCCGTCGGGCGGTGCGGTTCGCAAGGGGACCTGGAGAGGAGGACGCGATGGCCAAGGGTCAGATCAAAGGCAACAAGGAAGCCAAGAAGCCGAAGTCCGACAAGCCCAAGAGCCACGTCTCGGCCTATAAGAATTCGCAGGGCAAGAGCGGCCAGGCGCAGACCCCGATCGGCAAGAAGTAGCCGGGGCAAGTACGCCGGCGGCGCGATTCTGTAGCCGAGGGCCCTCATCCTGAGCTTGTCGACGGACGGCCTCGGTCGGCGTCCGAGCGGCTCATGCTGCGCAAGTCTTCCAAACGTAGGCAGCGAGGTCAGCGACCTCGCCTGCAATGGCGCCCGGCAAGTCGGCTTGGTTGCGGCAAGAAATCGTAATCGGGCAGGACGCGCGAGTTCGACGCGTATCCGGGACCGGTCGCAGCCTCGCATTGACAAATCTCCCGCGATGCGGCTTGTTGTCCCAGTCAGTTCAAGACACCCACCGGAAGAGTCCGGCTCGCTCGAGAGCCGGCGCCGAAGGCGCAACCGCCCCGGAAACGCTCAGGCCGCAGGACCGTTGGGTGGTGACGCTCTGGAAAGCGGCGCGGGCGCTCGGCGCTCGAGCCCACCGACGGGGGTAACCGCCAACGCGGGAAATCTCTCAGGTCACCGGACAGAGGGGGCGACGTTCGCTGGATCCGTCCGTAAGGTCGGATGAAGCGGGCGCTTCGCCGCTTTCGTCTCGTTCCGGTGGCCGATGTCCGAATCCGAACCGCTGCACACCCCGCTCCATGCGCTCCACGTCGAGCTCGGCGCCCGCATCGCGCCGTTCGCCGGCTATGCGATGCCGATCCAGTATCTCGCCGGCATCCTCGCCGAGCACGCACACACGCGCGCTCGCGCGGGGCTGTTCGACGTCTCGCACATGGGCCAGGCCTGGCTCGAGGCCAAGGACCACGCGACCGTCGCGCGGGCGCTGGAGGCGCTGTGTCCAGCCGATATCGTCGGCCTCGCGCCGGGGCGGCAGCGCTACAGCCAGTTGCTGAGCGACAGCGGCGGCGCGATCGACGACCTGATGGCGTCGCGTCCGCTCGGCGCCGACGGCCGGGTCGCGCTCATCGTCAACGCTGCGCGCAAGGCGGTCGACTACGAGTGGCTGCAAGCGAGGCTGCCGGAGGGCGTGAAGCTGACGACGCGCGACGAGCGCGCGCTCATCGCCCTGCAAGGGCCGCTCGCCGCCTCCGTGCTGGCGCGGCTCGCGCCGGGCGCCGGCCTCGAAACCATGGCGTTCATGAGCGTCGGCGCGGCCCGCGTCGCCGGCTTCGACGTCGAGCTCTCGCGTTCGGGCTACACCGGCGAGGACGGTTTCGAGATTTCCTTGCCCGCCGACGACGCCGAGGCGTGCGCGCGCAAAATTCTCGCCGAGCCGGAGGTTCAGCCCATCGGCTTGGGAGCCCGCGACACGCTCAGGCTCGAAGCCGGCCTCTGCCTCTACGGCCACGAGCTAGACGAGACTACCGATCCGATCGAGGCCGATCTCGCCTGGTCGATCCCGAAGCGCCGCCGACTGGAGGGCGGATTCCTCGGCGCTGAGCGGGTGCAGGCGGCGCTCTCCGGCGGCCTGACACGCAAGCGCGTCGGCCTCGCGCTCGACGGCAAAGCGCCCGCACGCGAGGGCGCGGAGATCGTCGACGGCGAGGGCCGAAAGATCGGCGTCGTCACCTCGGGCGGCTTCGGCCCCAGCGTCGGCAAGCCGATCGCGATGGGCTATGTCGAGATTTCTCACGCCGCGCCCGGCGCCGCGCTTTCCATCGTGGTCAGAGGCAAGGCGCTGCCGGCGCGGGTCGCCGCGCTGCCGTTCCGCCCGCATGCCTATTACCGCGGCTGATCGCCGCTCATCGGGAGCTCGAGATCATGCGTTTCACCAGGGATCACGAATATGTCGACGTCAACGGCCCGATCGGGACTGTCGGCATCAGCGACCATGCCCAGCGCCAGCTCGGCGACATCGTTTATGTCGAATTGCCCGAGGTCGGCGCCAAGTTCGACAAGGGCGCGGCGGCGGGTGTCGTCGAGAGCGTGAAGGCGGCGAGCGACGTTTTCTCGCCGGTCTCCGGCGAGGTCGTCGAGGTCAATTCGGCGCTCGTCGACGAGACGAGCCTCATCAACGACGACGCCCATGGGCGTGGCTGGATGTTCAAGATCAGGCTCAGCAAGCCTGGGGAGCTCGCCGAGCTGATGGACGAGACGGCGTACGCCGATTATCTGAAGACGATCGACTGAGGCTCACGATGCGTTATCTTCCGCTCGACGACGCCGACCGGCGCGCGATGCTCGAGAAAATCGGCGTCGCCGACATCGACGCCCTGTTCGCCGCGATTCCTCCAGGCAAGCGGCTTTCGGGGCCGCTCGATCTGCCCTCGCGCGCCAGCGAATTGTCGGTCGAGCGGCAGCTCGGCGCGCTTTCGGCCGAGAACGTCGCGGCCGGCTCGGCGCCGTTCTTCCTCGGCGCCGGCGCCTATCGCCACCATGTCCCCGCCACCGTCGATCATCTGATCCAGCGGTCGGAGTTTCTCACCAGCTACACGCCCTATCAGCCGGAAATCTCGCAGGGCACGCTGCAGGCGCTGTTCGAGTTCCAGACCCAGGTCGCGGAACTCACCGGCATGGAGGTCGCCAACTCCTCGATGTACGACGGCTCGACCGCCTGCGGCGAGGCGATGCTGATGGCGCATCGGGTGACCCGGCGCGGCAAGGCGCTCGTGTCGGGGGGCCTGCATCCGCAATATGCCGACGTCGCCGCGACGCTCGCCAAACTCGCGGGCGAAGAAATCGTGCGGCTTCCCCCCGACCCGCGCGCGGAGGAAAATCTGATCGCGGCGATCGACGACAAAACCTCCTGCGCCATCGTGCAGAGCCCGGATTTCTTCGGCCATCCCCGGGATCTGAAGCCCATAGCGGACGTCGCGCACGCAAAGGGCGCGCTGCTGATCGCGGTGTTCACCGAAGTGCTGTCGCTCGCCGCGTTGCGCCCGCCCGGCGCCATGGGCGCCGACATCGTGGTCGGCGAGGGCCAGTCGCTCGGCAATGCGCTCACGTTCGGCGGACCCTATGTCGGACTGTTCGCGACCCGCATGAAGCACGTGCGCCAGATGCCGGGCCGGCTCGCCGGCGAGACGGTCGATGCGGAAGGCCGGCGCGGCTTCGTGCTCACGCTGTCGACGCGCGAGCAGCACATCCGCCGCGAGAAGGCGACGAGCAACATCTGCACCAATTCGGGGCTCTGCGCGCTCGCCTTCTCGATCCATCTGACGCTGCTCGGCGGCGCAGGGCTGAGGCGGCTCGCCAACGTCAATCACGCCAACGCCGTCGATCTCACGCAAAAGCTCGGCGCCGTGCCCGGCATCGACGTTCTCAACGCGCATTTCTTCAACGAGTTCACGATCCGCACGCCGCGCCCGGCGGCCGAGCTCGTGGAGGCGCTGGCGGCGAACGGGATCATCGCGGGATTGCCGGTCTCGCGCCTGCTGCCGGGGGCCGGGCTCGACGATCTCATCGTCGTCGCGAGCACCGAGATCAACACCGGCGGCGACCGCGCGGCTTTCGCCGCGGCGCTTCGCGACGCCCTGTAATCGGCTCGGGAGACGGACATGAACTCTGAGGGACGCCCGACCGCGCCGGGATACGCAGCGCCGGCGAACGCCGCCACCTTCACCGGCAACCGTGCGCTAGACATGGAAGAGCCGCTGATCTTCGAGACCGGCCGGCTGAACGCCAGCGGCGTGGATATCGACGCGCCGGCGCCGTTTTCGAGCCGGCTGGGTCCGCTCGCGCGCGCGGACGAGGTCGCGCTGCCGGGGCTCTCCGAGCCTGAGACGGTGCGCCACTACGTGCGCCTGTCGCGCAACAATTATGCGATCGATTCCGGTCTCTATCCGCTGGGCTCGTGCACGATGAAGCACAATCCGCGGCTCAACGAGAAGATGGCGCGGCTGCCGGGTTTCGCCGACGTGCATCCGCTGCAGCCGATTTCGACCGTGCAGGGCGCGCTCGCGGTGATCCATCGGCTCGCCGAAATACTGCTCGAGATGACCGGCATGAGCGGCGTCGCGATGTCGCCGAAGGCGGGCGCGCATGGCGAGCAATGCGGCATGATGGCGATCAAGTCGGCGATCGTGGCCCGCGGCGAGACGCAGCGCAACGTCGTGCTGGCGCCCGAATCGGCGCACGGCACCAACCCGGCAACAGCGGCGCTGATCGGCTTTGCCGTGCGCGCCGTGCCTGCGACTGCGAAGGGCACGGTGAGCGCGGAGGCGGTGCGGGCGGCGCTCGCTCCCGACGTCGCCGCCATCATGCTCACCAATCCCAACACCTGCGGTCTGTTCGAGCCCGACATCGTCGAGATCGCCGAGGCCTGCCGGGCGGCGGGGGCCTATTTCTACTGCGACGGCGCCAATTTCAACGCCATCGTCGGTAAGACGCGGCCCGGCGATCTCGGCGTCGACGCCATGCACATCAACCTGCACAAGACGTTCTCGACCCCGCATGGCGGCGGCGGGCCGGGCGCCGGGCCGGTGGTGTTCTCTAAGCGGCTCGCGCCCTTCGCGCCGGTCCCCTACGTCGTCGAGCGCGAGGGCAGGCTCGAGCTGGTCGAGCATGCGGAAGGTTCGCCGTCGTTCGGCCGCATGACGGCGTTCCACGGCCAGATGGGCATGTTCGTGCGCGCGCTGTCGTTCATCCTCTCGCACGGCGCCGAGGGCGTCAGGCAGGCCTCGGAGGACGCGGTGCTCGCCGCCAATTACGTGCGCGTCGGCCTGAGGGATCTGATGAGCGCGCCGTTCGGCGACGAGCCGTGCATGCACGAGGCTCTGTTCGACGACCGCTGGTTGAAGGATACGGGCCTCGCCACGCTGGATTTCGCTAAGGCGATGATCGACGAGGGCTATCACCCGATGACGGTGTATTTCCCGCTCGTCGTGCACGGCGCGATGCTGATCGAGCCGACCGAATCGGAATCGAAGGCGAGCCTCGACCTGTTCATCATGACGTTGCGCGATCTCGCAATGAGTGCGCTGAGGGGCGAACGCGAGCGATTCGCGACGGCGCCGCGTCACGCCCCGCGCCGGCGTCTCGACGAGACGCGTGCGGCGCGTCATCCCGTGTTGCGCTGGACGAAGCCGGCGCCGGCGTGACGGCGCGCTTGTCCCCAGCGCTCGTGTGAGTGTATGTCGCGAGCGTCGATGGAGGCCGAGCCGGTGCTGAAAGCTCTCGTGATGACCCTTGCCGCCGCGGCGCTCGCCGCGAGCCTGTCGCTCGTTCCGGCGCTCGCTCAGACGGCTCAGCAGCAGCCGTCTGCGACGGCGTCGCCGTCCCCCGCCGTGACCGGGTCGCCCGCAGCGACCGCGTCGCCTGCAACGAGCCCGTCGCCCGCAGCGACCGCGTCGCCCGCAGCGACCGCGTCGCCGAGCGTGAGTCCTGCTTTGGCGCCGCCGCCGGGCCATGAAGAGCCGGCGGGCGACGTCGTCGAGCTCACGCCCAAGCCGGCGGCGACGATCGACGGCAAGGCGAGCCGCGACGAGATCTATCCGGCGATCCTCGGCTCGATTGCGACGCTGCGCGACGCGATGGCGAAGGCCAATCTGAAACCGGCCGATCATCCGCTCGCCGTGTTCCTGCAAGCCGACGATTCCGGATTCAGCTATCGCGCCGAGATTCCGCTCGAAGCCGCGCCGGCAGGCGTGACCGAGCTCGGACCGACGGTGAAGATCGGTCAGACGCCGGCAGGCAGGGCGATGCGCTTCGAGCATCGCGGCGCCTATGACGACATCGATGCGACTTATGAGGCGATTACCGCCTATCTCGACGAGAAGGGCATCGAGGCCGAGGACCAGTTCGTCGAGGAATATCTCGACGACGTGAAAACCTCGGACGATCCGAACCTGCAGGTCGACATCTTCGTGCTCCTCAAATGACTCCGGCGAGCGCTTTCCTGCTCGATCTCGACGGTACGCTCACCGATTCGCGTCGGGGCATTCTCGCCAC
>JBKQKS010000135.1:0-32412 GCA_052147395.1 Roseiarcus sp. | reverse complement strand
TTTCGAGATACAAGACCATGCTGGCGACGATCGATTCGATCATCTATTACGCCAACAGGGACAATGTCTCGCTGTTCAGCAATGATGATTTCCGGAAAAGATCGAAAGAATTGAATCGCGCGATCCGGCGCATGGCGAAGCCGCGGCCGGCAACGATGTCGTTTTTCGACCTGAACCTGCGGCTGTTCAGCTTCTCGCCACGATTCGGATATTTCGAAGACTGGAAGAAGCTCTGCGAGTCCGTGCTGAGCGCGGCGGCTTCTGCGAGATCGTGACGCTGGCCGCTGGCTATATTCCCGCGCCGGCGCAGAACGCGGAGGGTTCGGCGGGCTCGGCTTGCCAGCCGACGACGAGCGGCGCCATCCGCTCCCTCGTCCTTCGAGGCCCCTTCGGGGCGCCTCAGGACGAGGGTCGTAATGGCGGCGCCGGGTTGCACGACTCCCCCCGGGATCGCCGCCCCCCGGCTACGTTCTCTGCCAAAACTCCGCCTGCAGCTCGGCCGCTTCCTCTTCCAAAAGCGGGCCCAGAACCTCCGTCGGCCGCTGGCCGGCGGCGAACACGATACGGCAGGGGAGGTCGAGGGTTGGATTTTCCTCGTGGGCGCCGGTCTGCGCCTCGAGGTCCCTTTCGCTCTGGCCGTAGACCAGGCGTCCGATGCCGGCCCAGTAGATCGCGCCGGCGCACATCGCGCAGGGCTCGGCGGACGAATAGAGCGTGCAGCGCCGCAAATAGTCGAGCGGATAGGTCTTGGCCGCAAAGGACGCCAGCAGCCGCTCGGCATGTGCAGTGCTGTCGCCGCCCTCGCTGGCAAAGCCATTGCCTTGTTCGCGTAACACTTCGCGTTTCGGCCCGGCCAGCAGCGAGCCGAACGGATGGTCGCCCGCCTCGCGCGAGCGGCGCGCGACGTCGAAGGCGCGGCGCAGCAACGCGAGATCGTCCTCGTGCAAGCTCTTCGGGTCCATGCAAAAACTCCTTCGCGCCGGGGCCGGAGACGGCAAGCGAGGGGCTCAGTTTGGCGGCAGCGGCGGAAAAATTCCAGCCGCTCGGCGGGCGACGTCGCCAATAGGCGGCAGAGGCTCACGAAATGGGCGCCGGCGCCTGATTGACGAGCGGCCGCGAACGGCGTCTAAAGCCAACCCAACGCCACCCGGTGCGGCGTGGAGTTTGCAGGGGGAGGATGCGGCTGTAGCAAGGGTCGAAAGATCGGGGTCGCGGGGGTGAAGAGGGGCCGATGGCCGAAGCGAAGACGTCGAGTGAACGAGGCGTGCCGCCGCGGCTGGAGTTGCTCGGCCTCACCAAGCGTTTTCCCGGCGTCCTCGCCAACGATCACGTGAGCGTCGCGGTGAAGCCCGGCGAGATCCATGCCCTGCTCGGCGAGAACGGCGCCGGCAAGTCGACGCTGGTCAAGATGATCTATGGCATCCTCGCCCCCGATTCCGGGCAAATTCTGTGGAACGGCGAGGACGTCCGCATCCCGAACCCTCGCGCCGCGCGAAAACTCGGCGTCGGCATGGTGTTCCAGCACTTCTCGCTGTTCGAGGCGCTCAGCGTGCTCGAGAACATCGCGCTCGGCCTCGACGCCAAAATCTCGCAGCGCGACCTCGAGGGGGAAATCCGCCGGGTGATGGACGCCTACGGCCTCAAGCTCGATCCGCAGCGCGTCGTCTCGACGCTCAGCGTCGGCGAGCGCCAGCGCATCGAGATCGTGCGCGCGCTGCTGTTGAAGCCGCGGCTCTTGATCATGGACGAGCCGACCTCGGTGCTGACGCCGCAGGAGGTCGGGCAATTGTTCGAGACCCTGCGCAAGCTCGCCGCCAGCGGCTGCTCGATCCTTTACATCTCCCACAAGCTGCACGAGATCATCGCGCTGTGCCACACGGCGACCATCCTGCGCGGCGGCCGGGTGGTGGCGACCTGCGATCCCAAGCAGGAGACGTCGAAGAGCATGGCCGAGCTGATGATCGGCGCCAATCTGAAGGAGATCGCGCGACCGGCCGGGCGTCAGTTCGGCGAGGAGAAACTCGCGGTGCGCGGCCTCACGACGCCGAAGCACGGCGACTTCGGCGTCGCGCTCGAGAACATCGACATTTCCGTGCGCGCCGGCGAGATTCTCGGCGTCGCCGGCGTCGCCGGCAACGGCCAGAACGAGTTGATGGAGACGTTGAGCGGCGAACTCCTCGTGCACCGCGCCGAGGGAATCGTGCTCGACGGCGCGCCCATCGGCAATCTCGGCCCCACGGCTCGGCGGGCGCGCGGGCTCTGCGCGGTGCCGGAAGAGCGCAACGGCCATGCCGCGGTCGCCGACCTCACGCTCGCGCTCAACGGCGCGCTCACCGCGCGCCGGCGCATGGGATTCGTCTCCGCCGGCCTCATCAGCGAAGGTCGCGCGCGCAAATATGCGGAAAGGGTGATCGGCGCCTACGGCGTCAAGGCGCTCGGCGCGCAGTCGACGGCGGGCTCGCTCTCCGGCGGAAACCTGCAGAAATTCGTGGTCGGCCGCGAGATCCTGCAAGAGCCGACGGCGCTGGTGGTGAGCCAGCCGACCTGGGGCGTCGACGCCGGCGCGGCGGCGACGATCCGTCAGTCGATCGTCGATCTCGCCGCTCGCGGCTGCGCGGTGGTCATGGTGTCGCAGGACCTCGACGAGTTGCTCGAGCTCTGCGACTCGCTGGTGGTGATCAACCTCGGGCGGCTGTCCAGGGTGTTGAAAGTGGGCGAAGTGTCGATCGAGGAGATCGGCCTGTTGATGGGCGGCGTGCATGGCGATCCGGACGCCACGGTCGAGATGACGGGGGCCCTGCATGCGCATCCGATTTGAGAAGCGGCCCGACCTCAGCCGGACGATGCTGGCGCTGAGCCCGATCGGTGCGGTGGCGATGACCATGCTCGTCGGCGCCATCATATTCTGGGCGATCGGCTATGATGGTCCGCGCGCGGTCGAGGAGATCTTCTTCACGCCGGTGTGGCAGTCGTACAAATGGCCCGACGTGGCGGCGCGCGCGGCGCCGCTCATTCTCATCGGTCTCGGCCTCACGCTCGGCAACCGGGCGAAAATCTGGAACATCGGCGCCGAGGGGCAATATCTGGTCGGCGCGCTCGGCGGCGCGGGCGTCGCCATGGTGACCCAGAATTCGACCGGATGGTGGGCGCCGGCGCTGATGATCCTGGCCGGCGTCGTCGCCGGCGCGGCCTGGGCGGCGCCGGTCGCCTACCTGCGCAACAAGTTCGGCGTCAACGAGATCCTGTCGAGCCTGATGCTCGTCTATGTCGCGCTGCAACTGCTCAATTATCTAGTCACCGGGCCCTGGAAGGATCCGCACGGGCAGAATTTTCCCCAGACCGCGCCGTTCACCCCGTCGCAGCATCTGCCGGCGCATCCGTTCGGCCTGCCGTTCCCGGTCGGGCTCTATGTTGCGTTCGCGCTGGCGCTGGTGTTCTGGGTCGTCATGGCGCGCTCCGAATACGGGCTCGGCGTGCGCATCGTCGGCGACGCGCCGCGCGCGGCGCGCTATGCCGGCTACAGCCAGGCCAGGGCGGTGTGGAGCACGCTTCTGATCTCGGGCGCGATGTCGGGGCTCGCGGGCGTGCTGGAAGCGATGACGCAGGCCGGACAGCTCAATCTCGGCTTTCCCTCGGGCTACGGCTTCACCGCGATCATCGTCTCGTTTCTCGGCCGGCTGCATCCCATCGGCATCGTGCTCGCCGGGCTGGTGCTGGCGATATCCTATGTCGGCGGCCAGGTGGCGCAGACGACCGTGCACGTGCCGAGCGCGACGGCCGGCATTTTTCAGGCGATGATGCTGTTCTTCATTCTGGCGAGCGACGTGCTGGTGCGCCGCCGGCTGCGCATCGAATGGGCTGGGAACAAGACCGCGGGGGCCCGCGCTTGACCCTCGATCTCGTCATCGACGCCTTCCTCACGGTGGTCAACCTGGCGACTCCGATCCTGCTCGCGGCGACCGGCGAACTGGTCGTCGAGAAGAGCGGCGTGCTCAACCTCGGCATCGAGGGCATGATGCTCGTCGGCGCCATCGCCGGCTTCGCCGTCACCTTCGTCGCCGGAGATCCAACTTACGCCGACGTGGCGCCCTGGCTCGCTCCTCTCGCGCCATGGCTCGGCGTCATCGCGGCGGCGCTGGCCGGCATGCTGGCGTCGCTGCTGTTCGGCTTCATGGTGCTGACGCTGGGCGCCAATCAGGTGGCGAGCGGGCTGGCGCTGGTGATCTTCGGCACCGGCATTTCCTCGCTCATCGGCACGGCTTATGTCGGCATCGCCATTCCCTCGTTCGACAGCGTGTTTCCCGACGCGCTGGCCGGCGATCCGATCGGCAAGCTGTTCTTCAGCTACAGCCCGCTGGTCTATTTCGCGTTCATCATGGTCGCCGTCGTCGCCTGGTTCCTCAGTCGCACCCGGTCGGGGCTCATTCTGAGGGCGGTCGGCGAGAACGACCTCTCGGCGCATTCGATCGGCTATTCGGTGATCGGCGTGCGCTATCTCGCGGTGATGTTCGGCGGCGCGATGTCAGGCATCGCCGGCGCCTATTTCTCGATGGTGATCACGCCGCTGTGGGCGGAGAAGATGACCGCGGGCCGCGGCTGGATTGCGCTCGCGCTGGTCGTGTTCTCCGGCTGGCGCGCCGGCCGGCTGCTCGCCGGCGCCTATTTCTTCGGCGTGTTCATGACGCTGGAGCTCTATGCCAAGGCCTCGGGATTTTCCTTCCTTCCCTCGCAGTTCTGGGCTTCTATGCCCTACCTGATGGCGATCCTCGTGCTCGCAGCGATGTCGGCGCGCGCGCGCGGCGGCGCCGAGGCGCCAGCCTGCCTCGGCAAGCCCTTCGTACCCGACGCGTAACAAACAGCAAACAGGAGCATTGGTAATGACTTCGATCGACAGGCGCAGCCTGATCAAAGCCGCTGGCGCCGCGGCGGTGGCGATGCCGTTCATCAACCACGTCGCGCTCGGCGACGAGCCGCTCAAGGTCGGCCTCGTCTATCTCGGGCCGATCGGCGACTATGGCTGGACCTGGGCGCACGAGAAGGCGCGCAAGGAGATGGTCGCCGCGATGGGCGGCAGGGTCACCGCCGACTATGTCGAGAACGTCAACGAGGACCAGAGCGCGATTCCGGTGATCCGCGATCTCGCCAAGTCCGGGCATAAGCTCATTTTCACAACTTCGTTCGGTTATATGGACCAGACGATCCAGGTCGCGGGCGAATTCCCCGACGTCAAGTTCGAGCACTGCACCGGCTACAAGCACGCGCCCAATGTCGCGACCTACAACAACCGCTTCTATCAAGCGCGGGCCGTCATGGGCGCGATCTCCGGCATGATGTCGAAGACCGGCGTGATCGGCTATCTCGGCTCGTTCAAGGTGCCGGAAGTGGTGATGGGCGTCGACGCCTACGCGCTGTCGGCCCAGGCCATGAATCCGAAGATCAAGGTCAAGCTGGTGATGATCGACACCTGGCTCGATCCCGCCAAGGAGGCCGCCGCCGCCGAAACCCTCACCAACCTCGGCTGCGACTTCGTCACCACCCACACCGATAGCCCGGCCGCGCTGCAAGTGCTGGAGAAGAAGAAGCTCTACGGCTTCGGCCAGGGCGCGGACATGTCGCGTTTCGCGCCGCACGCCTGCCTGACCTCGATCCTCGACATCTGGTCGCCCTATTACATCTCGCGCGCCAAAGCCGTGCTCGACGGGACTTGGAAGTCGGGCGACAGCTGGTGGGGCGTCAAGGAAGGTTCGGTGCAGATCGCCCCCTTCAACAAGGATCTGCCCGCCAACGTCAAGGCCGCCGGCGACAAGATCATGAAAGGTTGGAAGGACGGCTCCTATGAGGTGTTCACCGGCCCGATGGTCGACCAATCCGGCAAGGAGCGCCTCGCCAAAGGCGTGCGCATGGAAGACAAGGACCTCGCCGTCATCGATTGGTACGTGAACGGCGTCGAGGGGTGACACCGAGCCTGTAGCCGGGCTCGCTGAGCCCGGCTTTTTGTCGTGGCGCTCGAGGATGCGGCTCTCGGAGCGGTTACCGAGCAGATTGACTTGCGACCGTCATCGCGAGCTTGCGAAGCGATCGAGCGTCCCACGACACGCCCTCCGTTATTTTGCTCGTTCAACGCCGTAAGTTCCGAGGTGTGACCCCTGGATCGCTTCGCAAGCTCGCGATGACGGCGGCTGCGCCGCCGTGTTGGCGAAGGAGATCGGCTTTGGGCAAGAGGATTGAGGCGCGCGATCGATTGAGCAGCGCTCTCATCGAGACCGCGAGCGACATGCGTCAGGCCGGGATTCTGTCGCGGGACGCGCATGACAAGATCACGATGCGCCTGGTCGGCGAGGCGGCGCCGCCCTTGGCAGCCCCCGTGACGAGCGAGGATATCAGGGCCATGCGGGAACGCGCGAACATGAGTCAGGCCGTTTTCGCGCGGTGTCTCAATGTGACGGTGAGTTATGTCTCGCAGTTGGAGCGCGGGACGAAACGGCCGAGCGGCGCCGCGCTGGCGTTGTTCAACATGATCCGGCGGAACGGCGTGGAGGCGATTTTGTGACGCGGCGCCGATCGCACGAGTCGAGTGTGTGTTCAAATCCGGGGAAGAAGCGATATTGATGTAATCGGTATCATGTCCCGGCAACTCTAGATAAGCAGCGCGTCGCCAGGGAGTTAGTCGAGTTCGTCGGGCGTCGGCTCGGAACGGTAGAGAGCTTCATAATCGCGTCCACCGTGAAAAATGTTGGTGATCCAAACGCATTCGCCTTCGATCGTATAAGCGACGACGGCGGAATGTTCGAAAGGAACGGTGCGAAGGCCGGGAAAAAGGTCGTCGCGAGCGCGTCCGCCAAAAGGAACATTGCCGATACGTTCGCATCGCTCGCGAATGCGCTGCGTGAAGCGCCGCGCCGTCTCGGCGCTTCGGCTCACGTCAAAAACATATTCGAAGATGGTGAGAAGATCGGCGTCCGCTGAGGCGCGAAACTCAACCCGTAGCCGTCGCATTCGCGCTCATTCGTTCTTCTTCCGCCTTCGCGCGAACAAAGGCCGCGTCAAGGTGGGCGTCCACTTCGGCAAGGGTCAGATTAGGGCGCGGATCGTCAAGAGAACGACGAACGCGGGCGCGGATCACGGCAAGGCGGTTGGCGTCGTCCACCCGTTGGCGTTGCCAAACGCGGATAGCGTCGCGAATGGCCTCGCTGGTCGAGGCATATTCGCCGTCCTCAACGCTCGCACGAAGCGCCGCTGACATGTCGGCGGGCATGGTGAAGGTGATTTCGTCAGATGGCTGCATTTGAATTTCCCGCGAACGGCGACGCGAGAGTAGCATAAAATGATAGCGGAGTCATACCGGGGTAAGGACGGGCATTGGGCGTCAAACTCGTCGCCGCGAGAAGGCAGACGTCGACATAGCCGACCCCGCGTCCGAACAGGGCGTGGCGCTCGACGAAGGGAAGAACCTCGCGATCGATCACGGCGGTCACGCGCGGCAGGGCGGAGAGCGACCGCAATACGATCCCGCGCTGTCGAAGGCTCCCCAAGCCGATTTCGCCGACGATGTAAGGGTGTTTGCAGACGGCCGCCGTATCGAGCAGGCGCGCCAGCGCGTCGTCGTGCGCGCAGGTGGCCAATCCACACGGGACGTGTCGACTAGTATCACGCGCGCGCGGGGCGCCGCCTCGGCGCCGTTTCGACCTCCGGCTCGCTCCCGCCCAGGCGCGCCAGCCTTCGCGCGTTCTCTCGTTCGATCAGCGCTTTCAGCGCCTCGCGGACCAAGCCCGATTTTTCCCTCGAGCCTCGGCGACTAGCTCATTGTCGAGCGCCAATGTCGTTCGCATGGGAAAATCCTCGGATCGGCGCCAACGATGTCATCGTTCGATGACGAAATCAATGTCGCCGCGTTACGGCGTCACGGGGCCCTGGCGTTGCAGGGACGTGATACCGAACGCAACATTTCCTCACCCCTCCGGCGTCCTGGGTCAAGCGAGCCAGGAAATCGGCACATCGAGCGCCGAAGCGAGGCGAGCGAGGGTCGCCGGCGCTCCCGACCGGCGCCCGGTTTCCAAGTCTGACAGATAGCCCTGCTGGATATCGACCTTTCCCGCAAGCGTTTCCTGCGATAGGCCGCGCCAACGCCGAATCGCAGCCAGACGGCTCTTGTGCTTCAGGAGGGCCTGCGAAAGTTCAGGCGGGAATACAGGTTGACCTTCGGCCTCCCATTCCGCTTTCGCTTCGACGTAGGCCGCCGCGTCGGCCGCGTCCTCCGCGGCGTCGTCGGCGATCGCGACAAGCCGCTCGTATTCGTCGCGCGGGAGGATCGCGAGTTCATCGCCAGACGGGGAAACGATGAACTGAACTTTGCTCATTGGCTTCCTCATTTATACGTGTTGGTTTGACGGCGGCCGATGCGAATGGCCAGGATAGTCGTGAGGTCTTCGTCGAATATCACCCGATAGTCTCCGATCCGCAGCCGAAAGCCATCGAGGCCCTGCAACCGCTTCACGTCGCCGTGTCCGTCCATCGCGTAGCGGGAAAGACTGTCCGAGACCGCCGACTTGGCCGTCTCCGGCAGCGCGTCGAAGTCCCTGCGCGCAAGCCGAAGACAATCGTTTTCATTGCCGATAATATCGCAGCGACGCCGCGAGGCGTCGAGCGATAATATCGCTATCCATGGGAACTCGGCCCGAATTCAATTCGTGGCACCAAGCCCGTCGGATCGACGAGAGTCGCCTCTTCAATCCGGCCAAAATTCCGCGTCGACCGCCTCGTCGTACTTCCAAGGACACGCCCCCGGAAACCCGTCTTCGTCGATTGCGGTTTCCTTGGCGGCTTCGATGACGGCGCTCCCATAAGCGGTCGTCATGGCCTCATCCGTCCTGGACTCGAGGCTCGGGTTGTCGGCCATGTGGTCGGCGACGGCGTTTCGCTGCTGTTTAATGGTCAGACGCCAGCTTCGGCCGCGTAGGTTCGGCTGAAATTTCCACTCGAGGAGGTGGGTGAGCAGGACGGCGAGGCGATTGACTAGCTCGCGCTTTTCCGTTTTGCCCATGCTCTCGATCTCCTCCGCGATGTGGGCGATGTCGGCTTCGGCGAGCTTGCCGCTGCGCAGCAGCGCGGCCTGCTCGTTCGCCCAGGCGTAGAAGTCGGTTTCGTAGGTCGTGCTCACGCTCGAGCCTCGCGAAAGAGTCGCGGCGTCAGAGTTACGCCGAGGACCAGGAAATGCAAGACTTCGCGTCCGGCGGCGCGCAGCGGGCCAGCAGAGCCCGAGCGACGCGCGGCTGTCGCCGGAACCGCGCGAGGCCCGTAGTCTTGCGGGTTCATTCTCCTCGAGTGCGACGCTTTCGCCATGCCCCTCGACCTCCTCCTCCGCGGCGCAAACCTTCCCGACGGGCGGCGAAATCCCGACATCGCCGTCACCGCCGGCCGCATCGTCGCGATCGAGTCCAACATCGAGGCGCAAGCGCGCGAAACGATCGACGCGACGGGCCGGCTCGTTTCGCCGCCGTTCGTCGACGCCCATTTCCGCATGGATGCGACGCTGTCGCTGGGAAATCCGCGGCTCGACGAATCCGGCACGTTCACCGACGGCGCCGCGCTGTGGGGCGAGCTGAAGCCGAGCCTGACCGTCGAAGCGGTCATCGCGCGGGCGCTCAAATATTGCGATCTCGCCGTCGTGCGCAGGGGCCGCATCGTCGCCTCGGCGCCGGCGCATCTCGTGACTTTGGATCTTGCGGGCCGTCCGTCACGGCTCGATCCCGCAGACTACACCGCGACTCGCTACTGAACAGGCTCGGCCACTTCCTCGAACGCCGAGGCGGGCGCGCCCCAGACGATGATCTTCGGGCCGAAACGGACGTCGACGCATTCGCCGAAGTCGCGCCCTCTGGCTACGAGGTTGTAATGGCAGAGCACGACGCCCAAGGCTCCGACGGAGACGCCCCAGTCTCTCGCCGCAACGGGCGTCGCCCGCACCCTTATGGTCTGGCCTTTCTGCAATCTCGCCTCCGCGACCAAGGGATCGAGACACCCTGTGGACAACCCGACGTCTTTTTGCACTGCGTGATGCTATGGTCGCGATGCCTGAATGCAAGACTAATTTCGCGACAAACGGCCTAGCAAATAATCATATGCACAGGGATTCGGCAAATCTCATCGCTTTGTCTAATACGGAGGCGGAGCGGACGCGGAATTTGCTGGGCTCCAAAAACGGCGCCAGCGGCTCCCAGCCCCCCTTCCGCGCGAATCTGTCGGCAATTCGCGGCCGCATGTATAATTTCTGGCTGCGTCGGTAATAGTGCTCGAACCACGGCTTCATTTCGCAAATTCGCTCGCCGTGCAGCCGGAGCGACTCGCTGACGGCGATCTGCTCGATATTGAACTGGTCGAGTCCCGCGTCGATGAGGGCGTCGATGAGCGCGACCGCGTCTTCGAGCACGGGGATGTGCCGGCGGCGCGCGGCGACGAGGCCAGAATTGTACATGAGCGTCGTCGCGCCGCCGTAGGCGTAGCGCCCGAGGCCGGGCAGTTCGGCGGCGAAGCCGCTGGCCGCGGGGTAGGCGTCGGCGCGCTCGAAACTGTCCATCGCCACCGCGTCCTCGGCGAAGGCGCGTGCGAGCGCTGCGGCGAACCCGGACCGGATGAAGGTGTCGCTGTCGACCAGCACGCAGGCCTCGTCGACCAAGGTCAACGCGTCGACCAGCGCGCAGGGTTTCACTCGATGCGCATAGAGCCCATCGCGCGACCAGAGCGCCAAGTCGGCGCCGAACTCGCGTGCAACAACGCGCGGGTGGAGCGAGGCGTAGACCGCGGGCTTGTCGGTATAGACGGTGACCGCCGGCTCGCGCCCGCGGTATTCGTAGAACAGCGTCGCCAGCGAGTAGCGAAGCTCGGTCGCGATGTCCGGCGACGGCCCGTAGTCGATATAGACGAAGGCCGTCATCGCCGGCCGCGCATCAGCGCACCAGCACGTTGCGGAACTGCCAGGGATCGCTCTCGTCGATGTCCTCGGGGAACAGGCCGGGGCGGCCGTCGAGCGGCGTCCAGTCGGTATAGACGCCGATGACCGGGCCGAGATAGGGCATCTGCACTTCGAGGCAGCGCTTGTAGTCGACCTCGTCGGCTTCGACGATGCCGGCTAATGGGTTCTCTAGCGCCCAGACCATGCCTGCGAGCACGGCCGACGTCACCTGCAGGCCGGTCGCGTTCTGGTAGGGCGCGATCTCCCGGGTCTCCTCGACCGAGAGCTGCGAGCCGTACCAGTAGGCGTTCTTGGCATGGCCGTAGATGAGCACGCCGAGCTCGTCGATGCCGTCGACGATCTCGTTCTCGGTGAGGATGTGGTCGTCCGGCTGGCGCTCGCCGGCGCGGCCGAACAGCTCGTGGAGGCTCAGCACCGCGTCGTCGCAGGGGTGGTAGGCGTAGTGGCAGGTCGGGCGATAGATCGCCACGCCCTTCTCGTCGCGCAGGGTGAAATAGTCGGCGATCGAGATCGACTCGTTGTGGGTGACGAGGAAACCGTATTGCGCCCGAGACGTCGGCGTCCACGAGCGCACGCGCGTGTTGGCGCCGGGCTGGTTGATGTAGATCGCGGCGCCGCAGCCTTGCTCGTGAAAGCCGGCGTTGTTTGGCGTCCACTTCTCGTGCGTTCCCCAGCCGAGCTCGGCCGGCTGCATGCCCTCCGAGAGGAAGCCCTCGACCGACCAGGTGTTGACGAACACGTTGCGCGGCTTCGGGTTCCTGGCGCGCTGGGTGTCGCGCTCGGCGATGTGGGCGCCCTTGACGCCGAGTTTTTGCGCGAGCTTGCCCCAGCCGTCGCGCGTCGTCGGCTCTTTGCTCGAATCCCCGAGGTCGCGCGCGAGGTTGACGAGCGCCTGCTTGACGAACCACGACACCATGCCGGGATTGGCGCCGCAGCAGGAGACTGCCGTTGGGCCGCCGGGATGGGCGCGGCGCTCGGCGAGCACCGTCTCGCGCAGCGCATAGTTGGAGCGCCCGCCGGCGCCCAGCGACTTGTCGAAATAGAACCCCGGCCACGGCTCGATGACGGTGTCGATGTAGAGCGCGCCGATCTCGCGGCAGAAGCGCATGATGTCGAGCGAAGAGGTGTCGACGGAAAGATTGACGCAGAAACCCTGGCCCTCGCCGGCTGTCAGCAACTTGCCGATGAGCTCGCGATAATTGTCGCGCGTCACGGCCATGTGGAAGAACTCGATGCCGCGCTCGTCGAGCAGCTTGCGGTCGGAATCGTCGGGATCGATGACGACGAAGCGCCGCTTGTCGAACTCGAAATGGCGCTCGATCAGCGGCAGCGCGCCGCGGCCGATCGACCCGAAGCCGATCATCACGATCGCGCCTTCGATGCGTCCGTGTTTGGGCCATTGCGGCATGAGGGGAGTCTCCGGTTCGAGTGGCGCGGGGTTAAAGCCATGCGAGGCGGGCGCCGTCAATAGCGGGCGGCGCCGCAAAGCGTCGTAAATCCGTCATGTCGCGGGCGTTTGACCCCGCGTGAATTCGAACGGCGCAGACCAGGCGCGAGTGGGTTATTTCCTGCCCCGCCGCGCCGCCGCCTTGGCTACGCGTCGTCCGCGTACTGGCCCTCTTCCAGCCGATGGCGAAGGGCCTTCACGGCGGCGCCCATGGTCTCGATGTCGTGGATCGACTGGCCGTCGGCGAGACTGTTGGCCCACGGGGTCCACAAAAGCATGGCTTGTTCGAAGGCCTTCCGCCCCTTTTCCGTCATGACGACCAGCTGCGCGCGCCGGTGATGCGGATTCGGCGCGAAAGCGACGAACCCTTCTTTGTGCAGGTCGTTGACGATGCGCTGCACATTCTGGCGGTTGCCGCCGAGATCGCGAGCCAGCCAGGCTACGGGCTCCGGGCGATCCGCATAGAGGATCGCGCCGAGAATCTGCCAGCGCGCGCTCGTCAGTCCGAGGTCGGCGACGAGCCTGTCTCCTGCGGCGAGCAACAGGTTGTTGACCCGGAACAGGTCGAGCATCGCGTTGGTCAAGGCCTCGCCGGGTTCAGTCAGCTTCATAATGCCTATACGATCCTATAAAGACTTATTGACATGATAATGTCAATATGCTAGCTTCACGTCGTCCAATAGGACATCATATTCCCCGATTGACCGCAATTGTCATGTCGTCGCCGCCGGCCGTCTGTTCCGGGATCGCGACCTCATGCGTTTGCGGGCTCAGGGGTCTTGGAGACGAGGAGCAACGCCATGACCAAGGCGATCCATCCCATGGCCGGCGCCGTCGCGCTGCTGACGATTGCAACGTTCTGGCTCTCGACCGTAATCAGTGAGCTTTTCGGCTCCCACGCGCTGGTGACCAGCGTGAAGACCACGATTCCCTGGGGCTTCCTGCTTTTGATCCCCGCGCTCGCCTTGGCGGCAGGCTCGGGGCTTTCGCTGGCGAAGGGGACGAGGACCGGGCGGGTCGGAGCCAAGGCCAGGCGCATGCCGTTCATCGCCGGCAACGGCGTCTTGATCCTCATTCCCTCGGCGCTGTTTCTCGCTTCGAAAGCGAGCGCGGGCGAGTTCGACTCCCATTTCTACGCGGTGCAGGCGCTCGAGCTGATCGCCGGAGCAACCAACATCACGCTTCTCAGCCTCAACCTGCGCGACGGACTAGCGTTGACCGGTCGGCTGCGGCGGCCAGGCAGCTAAAGCGCGCTGCGGGGGGCGCACCGGGACATGATGAGGATTGCAGGATTTGTCATGCGGAGGCTGCTGTAATGCCGCCGAATGCGCGCATTCGGCATCATGTCCCGCTATGGAACGCAGCCGAGCCTACGCGGCCGCAGCGGCCTCATTGTTCGACGTAGGTTGGCAACCAGCCTCCAGGAGCAGCGAGGTCGAGCCGGTCAGGCCGCGTCGACGCGCGGCCCGAGGCGAGATACGGCGCGCTCCGATGGACCCAGACGCGCAAGTCCGCCCACAGCGGTCCGTCGTCGGTCTCCAACCGCCGCTTGCCGATGCGCTTCTGCGCGACGTAGCCGAGGCCCTGTCTGACGAGACGCCGCAGGCGGCCGGCGCCGACCGCTTCCTTGTCGATGAGCCCGCGCCCGCCATAGCCATGCGCCGGTTTGAACACCCATTCGCTCTTGTCCCGCGCCAGCCGGCCGATGTTGTCGGAACTGAGGACGCGGGTCTCGGGCACGTGCGCGCTCAGGATCCGGCGTTCGTCGGGGCCGATCCCGAGTTCGTCGTCCCGCTCCGGCGTCGACAATAGCTCCAGCAGGCGCTTGTCGCTGCGCGTGGCGTAGCTGAACGGATTGGGCGCCACATAGACGGCGCCGGCGCCGTAGGCGTTTCGCAAAGCCGCGAACGCTTTCCCCTCCCAGAAGAAATCCGTACTGCGGTTGACCACGAACGCGACCATGCGGCCGTCGAACCACAGCCGGCCGCCATCCCAGGAGGTCTCATCGGGGGCGCCGACCTCGGCGGGCCGCCCGCGTTCGCCGAGCAGATCGCGCAACAGGTCGAGTTCGCCTCGGAACCTGCCCGCGCGCAAAGATTCGACGTCGTCCAGAATCAAATACAGCCCCTCAGGCGCCGCCCCGAAGAACGACGCGGCTTCCGTGTCGATGAATTCGCCGACCCTCCGACTGAGCTCGGCGATGGCGATCGGCGACCGAAGGGAGGGATCGCGCCCCAGACCCGCGGTTTGGTAGTAAACGGCATTGACGATGCCGGCGAACAACAGCCCGGACCCGTTGTCGTTGAATTCGATCATTTGAAACCCGCCCTCGGACGGCAAGTGGAAATCGAAGGCGCTGAAGAAACAGGCTTCGCTTCGTTTCGCCCGCGCGACGGCGGGCGCGTCGCGCGTCACCGCCGTCGTCCAGGCTTCGCGCGCCGTTACGCGGTCGAACGCGCCGACGAACTCGGCAATGGCGGAAAGGGTCGCGGCCGTCACGGTCTGATGGGCGAGCGCGACAGCGTAGAACTCGCCCGCCGAGATCAGACCCGCGGCCCTGAGCGCTGCAATGAATGCCTGCTGGTGAACAGGTTCGAAGGTCAATGCGGGTCACCTGCGCCCTTCCCCTCGGACATTACCACAATCCAGACCTTTATGGGCGAGCCCAAAGCCTGGCGAAGCGCGCCGAACGAGAGACGCGAATAGCAGCGTCGGCGTCCGCGCCGGCGTGTCGCGGCGCAACGTCGGCGTGGACGCCGACGCTCCTCGATCGGGCGCACGGGGACATGATGCCGATTGCAGGATTTGTCGTGGGGAGGCTTCTGCAACGCCCTGAATTCAGCTTCGCAAGCGCGCGGCTTTCGGGCTATGATAACGACATGACCGACGCCGACTTTGGACTGACGCTCACCATCCTGAAAGAGATTCGCGCCGACCTTGGCGAGCACAGGCGTTTGCTATTACAACTCGTCGAGGCCAGCCGCCGCCACGATCGGCGGTTCGAAGATATCGAACGGCGGTTCGCTGACGTCGAACGTCGCATTGCCGATACGCGCAACGAGCTGGAATTGATGCTGAAGGGCGAACTCCTCGGCCGCCTAACCCATTTCGAAACCCAGATCGACGAGAAGCTCGCGCGCCTCAGCGACCGTGCCGAGGCCCTCGAGACCGCCAAGACCTGAGGCCCGCGCTGGCGGCGCCAGCCAAACGTTGGGCGCCCGATTGAAGCGTCGGCGTCCACGCCGACGTCTCGAGCCGATCGAACGGCGTGGACGCCGCCGCTCCTCGATCCCGCGCGCCGAGCAAGAGGTTCGAACCCCTAAAGCCCCAACGCCCCGCCGTCCGCCCGCGGGTCGTGCGCCGCGGCGATTTCTCCGCGCGGCGAACGGAGCAAGGCGCCGGCGTGGCCGAACTTGTCGCCGTCCGCGGCGGCGAGCCGCTCGACATCGTGTCCCGCGCGCGAAAGCGCCGCCGCAGTCGCGTCGTCATAGTCGGCCTCGATCTTCAGCGACGCGCTCGGCTCGCCCCACAGCCGGCCCCAGAGATGGCGCGGCGCGGCGACGGCGTCGGCCACGCGCTCGCCCGCCGCGATGCGGGTGAAAACCTGGGCCTGGAATTGCGGCTGTCCGTCGCCGCCCATCGAGCCGTAGGATAGCACGCGTCCGTCGTCGAACACGGCGAGCGGCGGGTTGAGGGTGTGGAACGGTCGCCGGCCGGGCGCGAGCGCGCGCGGCGAGCGCGGGTCGAGCGAGAAGGCGATGCCGCGGTTCTGCATCAGCACGCCCGTGCGCTCCAGCACACACCCCGAGCCGTATTCCCAATAGACCGACTGGATGTAGGAGACCGCGAGCCCACGGGAGTCGATCGCGCCCATCCACACGGTATCGCCCTCTTCGGCCGGCAGCGGCCAGGGCGCGGCGCGCTTCTTATCGATGCGGCTCGCCTCGGCCTCCAGAAACGCTGGCGACAGCAGCCGGCCGAAATTTTCGGTTGACAGGTCGGGATCGAAGCAGACCCGCTCGCGCACCGCCGCGGCGCGCTTGGCCGCTTCGATAAGCGCGTGGGCGTGGGCGAAACCCTCGGGCCGGGCGACGCCGAGCCGCTCGTAGAGGCCGATGAGGATCAGCGAGGCGATCCCTTGCGTCGGGATCGGCGTGTTGTAGAGCGTCGCGTCCTTCAGCCTGAGGGCGAGCGGCTCGCGCCAGCGCGCACGGAAGTCGGCGAGATCGGCGCGCGTCACCGGCGAGCCGATGCGGCCGAGGTCGGCCGCCATCTCGCGCGCGACGTCGCCGCGGTAGAAATCGTCGAGGCCGGCGTGGGCCAGCTGATCGAACGTGTCGGCGAGCCGCGGCTGCCTGCGCAGGTCGAAAGCCTTCGGCGGCTCGCCCTGCGGCCAGAACGTCGCTACAAAGCCCGGCGCGGCGATGAGCGCGGCGCGCTGCTTGACCTCGGAGCGCGCCTCGCAGGGCGGCACCGGCGCGCCCTCGCGCGCCAGCGCCGTTGCGCGCTGGAGCAGCGCCGGGAGCGGCAGCCGGCCGCCGAGCGCCGCGGCGAGCTCGAGCGCCAGCGTCCAGCCGCCGACGGCGCCGGGAACGGTAAGCGCCGCGTTGGCGCCGCGCTCAGGAATGCCGCCGAGCTGCTGGTAGCGCGCGATGGTCGCTTCGCTCCCGGCGAACCCGCAAGCTTCGATCGCGCGCGTAAAACCCTTCGGCTCGCGGATCAGCCAGAAGCCGTCGCCGCCGAGCGCGTTGGCGTGGGGATAGACGACGGCGATGGCCGCGGCCATCGCGACCATCGCCTCGATGGCGTTGCCGCCCTCGGCGAGGATATCGCGCCCGGCTCGAGCTGCGAGGCTGTGCGGCGCGGCGACCGCGGCTCGGGAGAAAACGGCGTCTTCGGACAAGGGGCGGACTCCTCGCGGGCTTGCTCGAGCCCCGCTCATGCTATAGCCGGAAACGCGTAGCGAAGAAGAGGGTCAGCGCGTGTCCGAGCCCGGCAAGATCAACGTCAGGAACGCGGTGACGCTGGCGAGCGTCGCCGTGCTGGTGGGGACCGAGCTCGTCGGCGCCGGCGCCGCGGCCGGCTGGGCGATCGGCGGCTTGATGGGGTTCGGGGAACTGCTCACTCACATTCTCGAGGCCGTGCTGATCGCCGGCGCGCTGGTCGGGCTCTATTTCTTCCTGCGCGCGGCGCTCGCGCACGAGCCGATCCGCGGCTGAGGCCGCGGCGCGGTTCCGCCCCGGGGCTCGAGACGCCCGTCTGATCGCCTGCCTTCGTTGACGCTTTCCTCGACATCCTCGAGAGTGAGCACGGCCGGATCAACGACTCGGCGTCGGCGGACATTCGGCTGACGCCGCGGCAGAAGGCGCGCGTTCAACGGCTCTATGCCCGTGATTTCGCCCTGATCTCGCGGGTGTGGCCGGACCTTTGACCGCCGTTGCGGACGGCCTATGCTCGCTCGATCGACAACAGGAAACGCTCATGTCCGCGACCATCAGCCGCTTCCCCGTCCCCGAACTCGACAGTCTGCCCGAGGACATCCGCGCCCGCATCCTCGCCGTGCAGGAGAAATCGGGCTTCGTGCCCAACGTATTCCTGGCGCTCGCGCATCGCCCCGCCGAGTTTCGCGCCTTCTTCGCCTATCACGATGCGCTGATGGAGAAGTCGACCGGGCTCACCAAGGCCGAGCGCGAGATGATCGTGGTCGCGACCTCGGCGCTCAACGACTGCCTCTATTGCGTCGTCGCCCATGGCGCGATTCTGCGCATCCGCGCCAAGAACCCGCGGCTCTCGGAACAGGTCGCCGTCAACGCCGCGCGTGCGGAAATTACGCCGCGCCAGCGCGCGATGCTCGCTTTCGCGCTCGAGGTGGCGGGCGACAGCGCACGCATCGGCGACGCCGATTATGAAGCGCTCGGCGCCCACGGCTTCGACGAGGACGAGATGTGGGACATCGCCGCGATCGCCGCGTTTTTCGCCATGTCGAACCGGATGGCCAACGCCATGGCGATGCGGCCGAACGACGAATTCTACGCGCTCGGTCGATAGGAACCAGGGCAATTTCCCGGCGCCTTGTAGGCGAGGTCCCTCATCCCGAGCTTGTCGAAGGACGACCTCGCTTCTTCCGCTTCGAAGAGTCGTGTAACACGTTTTCCGGGCAATTAGCGGGCGCCAGGCGCCCAGGGCAATCGGGTGAATGGTCGCAATCCACTGCTGCGCCGTCATTGCGAGCGCAGCGTCGCAATCCAGCCCCTCCGCCCCCTTCGAAATCGCAGAAGCTCACGCGCTATCCCCTGCCCGATATCTCGTGCTCGCGGCCCACTGAGCATCACACGACGGCTGGATTGCTTCGCTGCGCTCGCAATGACGGTGGAAAGGTTACGACAATTTCTTTCACCCGATTGCCCTGACCAGGCGCCGGCTTGCGAGATTAGCCCCTTCTCCCCTTGCGGGACTCCGGCGCCGCCTTGCGCCGCCTCGGGGTGGCCGAAGGCCGGATGAGGGTTCCCGCGGGACAGAGCGCCTTCGGCGCCACACCTCATCCCCCACTCTTCTCCCGCTCCTTCGACAGGCTCAGGATGAGAGGGGAGAAGGGGGTTGCGCCGGCTACACACAACCCGCGTCGATCGCCCGGAAACTGTATCAGGCCTCGAGCACGGCGACGCGGATCGCCGAAGCGAGGTTCGCTTCGCCGCGCTCGGCGTCGATTTCGGCGATCGCCGCGCTCAGCGAGAGGCCGCGCCCGGCCGCGAGGCGTTCGAGCCGTTCCCAGAACGCCGGTTCGAGGGCGACGCTGGTGCGATGGCCGCGAATCGAGATCGAGCGCTTGACGAGACTGAGGGTGAGGCCTGCAGTCATTCTGGTTCGGGCTCGCAATCGCGGCGGTGGCCGTCGAGCCGGCGCTCGGCGAGCGCGCGACGCTCGGCTTCGGCCGCGCGTTCGGCCTTCGTCATGCCGCGGACGGCGCGATTTTCGGCCGCCTTGGCGGCGTCGCGTTCGCGGACGGCGCGCTTGCGCTCGCGCCGGAGATTGACGACCTCGCCCATCCGCCCTTTGCCCAGCTATTTCTTACGAAAGGAGTCGATCGACACGACCTTTGCCGGTTCGCCGTCGCCGGTCTTGTCAGCCGTTTTTTCCGCCGTCCGGTCGCGCGGTTTCTCGGCGGTCTTTTCCGGCGTCTTCTCGGCCGGCTTGGGCGCGCGCGCCGGCGCGGGGAGGCCCTGCGCCTTCGCGCTCGGCGGGCTTTCTTCCACAGGTTCCGCGATGCGCGGCTCGAGCTTGAAGCCGAACGGCACGGAAGGATCGCTGAACCCGGTGATCGAATCGAAAGGCACCGTCAGCCGCTCGGGTTTGCGCGCGAAATTGAGGCTCACCTCGAACATGTCGGGTCCGACGTTCAAATCCCAGAACTCATGCTGCAGAATGATCGCCATCTCGTCGGGATAACGCTGGCGCATCTGCGACGGGATCACGACGCCCGGCGCCTTGGTCTTGAACGAGATGTTGAAATGATGGTCCCCGGGCAGACCGGAGCGGGCCGCGTCGGCCAGCACCTTGCGCACCACGGACCGCAGCGCGTCCTGCACCAGGAGATCGTAACGAATGAGATCGGTGGCCATAGAGTCGCAGCCGAGAGGACGACCGAAACTAAACCCACCCTGGCCGTTTTGCAATCACGTCACGACGGGGCGGAAATAAGTGGAGGCTTCTGTTGCCAGGCGCCTCCGGACCCCGCCTGAAGGTGCTAACCCCCAGGACTTAAACCCGGACCATCACTGCTCACGCAGCGAGGGCGACCGGAGCATAGTTGTCATTCGCAACTATAGGGTTGACCCGATAACGGTGGTATCATGCCGAGCGAAAGCGCACCCTTTGAGTCCCCCGTCGAGCCTATTTCGCCCCCACCGAAACCCGCTTTTCGCGCGGGCTCGGGTGGAGGCGCCGGGTACCGCCCCCGGGTCCGAAAGACGTATTTCGATGACCATTTATCGCCATAGCCGCCGAGGCGGCGCACTCAATATAGGCGCATCGCGGGCGCTCGAGAAGGGGGCGCCGCATTGTCGCCATGGCAATCGGGTGAAAGAAATTGTCGTAACCTTTCCACCGTCATTGCGAGCGTGAGCGAAGCCATCCAGCCGTCGTATGATGCTCGGTGTGGCGCGAGATCGAGATATCGGGCAGGGGATAGTGGGGTGAGCTTCTGCGGTTTCGAAGGGGGCGGAGGGGCTGGATTGCTTGGCTGCGCTGGCAATGACGGCCTAGGAGTGGATTGCGACCATTCACCCGATTGACCCGGGATAGTCGCCGACGCCCCGGCGGGGGTCGGGGCGCCGAAGTCGCCGAAAGCTCACTTGCGTCGGAAGCGGGCGGCGAGCGTCGCGTCGGCTTCCTCGACGGAAAAATCTTCGGGGTCGAACTCTTCGCCGAGCCATTCGAGGCGCTCGGCGCGTTCGGGATGGTTGGGGTTGGCGAGGATGTCGATGATGTCCTGATAGCCCCAGACGCCGCCGCAATCTTCCGGCGGACAGGCGCGTTTTCCCGCGACGCAGGCCGGGTAGGCCTTGCCTTCCTCGGTCGGAAGCGTCTTCTCGATCGTGACCTCGTGCTCCCAGTCGTCGCCGAAGTCGTAGGTATAGCGGAAGCGGGCGACGCCGGATTGCTGCGCGCCGCCGAGCGTCAGGCGGTTTTCGTCGGCGCAATCGTCGACTTCGCGGCGGTCGCTGTACTGCCGGCCGCCGACGTCGAAGGCATGGAGATGGCCGCCCTCCCAGCCCATGGCCGCCTGGATCGCATCGTGCAGGTCGCCGAGCGTCATCGAAGCCGGCGCCAGGATCCGCCGCCAGATCGGCGGCTTCGCGCCGCGCAGCGTGACTTTGAGGCTGAAGATGCGGGCGTCCGCTTCGGTTTTCGGTTTTCTCGCCATGCCCCCTCATTTCGCGCGCCGGCGGCGCGGGCGCAAGCGGTTCCCGCAGCTTTTTGACAGCCATTTTTCCGCGGAGCGCGAGCTTGCGCGTGCCCCCACCGAAAGGCAGTCTTGCGGGCCATGCCGATCGATCGCAGCGCGCGCGGCCCCTTCGTCGCGATGGCGGCGATCGCGGGCGCCGTCGTCGCCAACGCCCAGCCGATGCTGCCGCTCATCGCTTCGAGCCTCGGCGCGCCGAAGGCATCGATCGGGCTCATCCCGGGTTTCACACTCGTTGGCTTCGCGTTCGGCCTGGCGACGCTGTTGCCGCTCGGCGACGCCATCGACAGCAAGAACATCGTACTGGCGCAGATCAGGCTCGCGGCCTTTTTCGCGCTCGGCTCGGCGGCGAGCGGCTGGCTGATGGCGCGCTGGGGCTGGAGCGGCGTCGCCGGCCTCGGCGCCTCGGCGGGCGCGGCAGCGGCGCTAGTCCATCTCGCGCCTGACCGCAGCGGCAGCCGTTGATCCGCCGTCGTCGCGTCGGCGCCGAAGGCCGCTGTTCGACAGACGCGATCTCTCGAACATTTGCCTTCGTTCGATTGGCGCCGCGGCCGAAAAGGCGCGATAATGTTCGAGACGCAAAGGGAGGACGCGGGATGAGGCCGAGGATGTCGTGGGACGTCGCGCGGGCGGGCGCGCTCGTCGAGGCGCGACGCCACGAAGCCGGCGCCATGTTGCCGATCCTGCACGACCTCCAAGAGGCTTTCGGCTACATCGACGACCAAGCCATTCCGCTCATCGCCGAGGCGCTCAACCTATCGAAGGCGGAAACCCTGGGGGTCGTGAGCTTCTACCACGACTTCCGCCGTGCGCCGGTCGATGGGCCGGTGATGAAGTTGTGCCGCGCCGAATCCTGTCAGGCCGCGGGCGTCGAGGCGCTGGTCGACCATCTCGCGCGCCGGCACGGGCTCGAGGTCGATGGGCGTCGACGGGGGCGGATCGTCATAGAAACGGTCTATTGCCTCGGCCATTGCGCGCTGTCGCCGGCGGCGCTGATTGACGGCGAGCCGGTCGCGCGGCTCGATGCCGAAAAACTCGACGCAATCGTTGCGGCCGCCGAGGAGCGGCGGCCATGATGCGCATCTACGTTCCCGCCGATTCGACCGCGCTCGCAGTCGGCGCCGAAGCGGTCGCCTCCGGTATCGCCGCCGAGGCGCGCCGGCGCGGGGTCGGCGTCGACATCGTGCGCACCGGCTCGCGCGGCTTGTTCTGGCTGGAGCCGCTCGTCGAGATCGAGAGCCCCGAGGGGCGGCTCGGCTTCGGGCCGTTGCAGGCCAGCGACGCCGCGGGCCTGTTCGACGAGGCGCCGCACAGAAAAGCGCTCGGGCTGGTCGAGGACATTCCCTATCTGAAGAACCAGCAGCGGCTGATGTTCTCGCGCTGCGGCCGCATTGATCCGCTGTCGCTCGACGCCTATCGCGCCGAGGGCGGGCTCGTCGGGCTCGAGCGGGCTCTCAGCGTCGGGCCGCAAGCGACGGTCGAGGAAGTGATGGCCTCGGGCCTGCGCGGGCGCGGCGGCGCCGGTTTCCCGACCGGCGTCAAATGGGGCGCCGTCGCCGTCGCCGAGGCCGATCGCAAATACTTGGTTTGCAACGCCGACGAGGGCGACAGCGGCGCCTTTGCCGACCGCATGCTGCTGGAAGGCGACCCGTTCGTGGTGATCGAGGGCATGGTGATCGCCGCCGTCGCCGTCGGCGCGAGCCGGGGCTATGTCTATATCCGCTCGGAATACCCGCACGCCTACCGAACCTTCTCGACCGCGCTCGTCAAAGCGCACGCCGCGGGGCTGTTGGGTCCGAGCGTGCTCGGCTCGGGGGTCGCCTTCGACATCGAGGCGCGGCTCGGCGCCGGCGCCTATATCTGCGGCGAGGAGACGTCGCTCCTCGAGAGCCTCGAGGGCAAGCGCGGCGAGGTGCGCCCGAAGCCGCCGCTGCCGGCGCTGCGAGGGCTGTTCGGCCGGCCGACCGTCATCAACAATCTGCTCAGTTTCGCTTCGACGCCGTGGATTCTCGCCCATGGCGCGAAAGCTTACGCCGACTATGGCGCCGGCCGCTCGCGCGGCACGCAGCCGTTCCAGCTCGCCGGCGACATCGCCCGCGGCGGGCTCGTCGAGCTCGCGTTCGGCGTCACGATCCGCGAACTCGTCGAAAATTTCGGCGGCGGCGCGAGGTCCGGGCGGCCGATCCGCGCCGTGCAGGTCGGCGGCCCGCTCGGCGCCTACTTCCCGCAACATCTCTTCGACACCCCGCTCGACTACGAGGCGATGCTCGCCAACAACGGCATGCTCGGCCACGGCGGCCTCGTCGTGTTCAACGATACGGTCGACCTCGCCAAACAGGCGCGTTTCGCCTTCGCGTTCTGCGCCCACGAGAGCTGCGGCAAGTGCACGCCCTGCCGCATCGGTTCGACACGCGGCGTCGAGACGGTCGACAGGATCATCTCCGGGCGCGATGTGGCAGCCAATATCGCGCTCATCAGAGACCTCTGCGAGACGCTGACCGACAGCTCGCTGTGCGCGCTCGGCGGCTTGACCCCGCTGCCGGTGATGAGCGCGCTCGACCACTTTCCCGAGGACTTTGCGCGCTAGGAGTTCGCCATGGCATTGCTGCAGGAACTCGACACGGGAACCCCGATCCGGTTCAGCGACGATGAGGTGACGCTGACCATCGACGGCCGCCGGGTGACTGTCCCCGACGGAACGTCTGTCATCGCGGCGGCTGCGCTCGTCGACGCGCAAATCCCGAGATTGTGCGCGACCGATTCGCTGCAGGCGTTCGGCTCGTGCCGGCTCTGCCTGGTCGAGATCGAAGGCCGCAAGGGAACGCCGGCCTCGTGCACGACGCCGGCCGAAAACGGCATGGTCGTTCACACCGAGACTGCGCGGCTGCAAAAACTCCGTCGCAACGTGATGGAGCTTTATATCAGCGACCATCCGCTCGATTGTCTCACCTGCTCCGCCAACGGCGACTGCGAATTGCAGACCCAGGCCGGCGTCGTCGGCCTGCGCGAAGTGCGCTACGGTTACGACGGCGCCAAACATGCGCAAGACGCGACCGACGTCTCCAATCCCTATTTCGCCTTCGAATCCTCGAAGTGCATCGTCTGCTCGCGCTGCGTGCGCGCCTGCGACGAGGTGCAAGGCACATTTGCGCTGACCGTGCTCGGTCGCGGCCTCGCCTCCAAGATTTCGCCGGGCGGCGCGGATTTCTTCTCGTCCGAATGCGTCTCCTGCGGCGCTTGCGTGCAGGCCTGTCCCACCGCGACGCTGAACGAAAAGAGCGTCATCGCGCTCGGGACGCCGGAGCGCACGGTCCTCACCACCTGCGCCTATTGCGGCGTCGGCTGCTCCTTCAAAGCCGAAGTCAAGGGCGAGACGGTGGTGCGCATGATCCCCTACAAGGCGGGCGGCGCCAACGAAGGGCATTCCTGCGTCAAGGGCCGGTTCGCCTTCGGCTATGCGACGCACGAGGACCGCATCGTGAAGCCGATGATCCGGGCCAAGATCACCGACCCCTGGCGGGAAGTGAGTTGGGATGAGGCGATCAATCACGCGGCTTCCGAATTCAAGCGCATCCGGGCCAAATACGGCCGCGACGCGGTCGGCGCCATCACTTCGTCGCGCTGCACCAACGAGGAAGTGTTCCTGGTGCAGAAGCTGGTGCGCGCCGGCTTCGGCAACAACAACGTCGACACTTGCGCGCGCGTCTGCCACTCGCCGACCGGCTACGGCCTCAGCCAGACTTTCGGCACGTCCGCCGGCACCCAGGATTTCCAGTCGGTCGACGACAGCGATGTGATCGTCGTCATCGGCGCCAACCCGACCGACGCCCATCCGGTGTTTGCTTCGCGCATGAAGAAGCGGCTGCGCCAAGGGGGCAAACTCATCGTCATCGATCCTCGCCGCATCGATCTCGTCAGGACGCCGCACATCGAGGCCGCGCATCATCTGGCGCTGCGGCCGGGAACCAACGTCGCCGTGCTCGACGCGCTCGCGCATGTGATCGTGACCGAAGGCCTCGTCGACGAGGCCTACGTCCGTCAGCGCTGCGATGTCGCGAGCTTCGAAGCCTGGGCGCGGTTCATCGCCGACGAGCGCCATTCGCCGGAAGCGACGCAAGCCGCGACCGGCGTTCCCGGGGCTGAAGCGCGCGCCGCGGCGCGGCTCTATGCGACGGGCGGCAACGCCGCGATCTACTACGGCCTCGGCGTCACCGAGCATTCGCAGGGCTCGACGACGGTGATGGCGATCGCCAATCTGGCGATGGCGACCGGCAACGTCGGGCGGCGCGGCGTCGGCGTGAACCCTCTGCGCGGGCAAAACAATGTCCAAGGCTCGTGCGACATGGGCTCGTTTCCGCACGAATTCTCCGGCTATCGCCACGTCTCCGACGATTCTACGCGCACGAAGTTCGAGAAGATGTGGGGGGTTGGGCTTTCCAACGCGCCGGGCCTGCGCATTCCCAACATGATGGATGAAGCCGTCGACGGCGCGTTCAAGGGCCTCTATGTCCAGGGCGAGGACATCGCGCAGTCCGATCCCGACACCCAGCACATCACCGCTGGGCTCGCGGCGATGGAATGCGTGATCGTGCAGGATCTGTTCCTCAACGAGACCGCGCGTTATGCCCACGTGTTCCTGCCGGGCGCGTCCTTCCTCGAGAAGGACGGCACGTTCATCAACGCCGAGCGGCGCATCAACCGGGTGCGCAAGGTCATCGAGCCGCTCGCCGGCAAGGCCGACTGGCAAGCGACGATCGCCTTCGCCGAAGCGCTCGGCGTCCCCATGCGCTACCATCATCCCAGCGAGATCATGGACGAGATCGCGGCGCTGACGCCGACTTTCGCCGGCGTTTCCTACAGCCGTCTCGACGAGCTCGGCTCCGTGCAATGGCCGTGCAACGAAAAGGCGCCCGAGGGCACGCCGATCATGCATGTCGAGCGTTTCGTGCGCGGTGAGGGGCGGTTCATGCTCACCGACTACGTGCCGACGTCCGAGCGTACGGGGCCGTTGTTTCCTCTGCTGCTGACGACCGGCCGCATCCTGACGCAATACAACGTCGGCGCGCAGACGCGGCGCACCGAGAACAGCCGCTGGCACGACGAGGACGTGCTGGAGATTCATCCGTTCGACGCCGAGAACCGCGGCGTCAGAGACGGCGACCTCGTCTCCCTGCAGAGCCGCGTCGGCGAAATCTCATTGCGAGCGAGCATAACGGAGCGCGTGCAGCCCGGCGTCGTCTACACCACCTTCCATCATCCTCGGGTCGGCGCCAATGTCGTAACGACCGACAATTCCGACTGGGCGACCAATTGCCCGGAATACAAGGTGACCGCGGTGCAGGTGAGGCGGACCAATCATTATTCGGATTGGCAGGAGCGCGACCGCGAGCAGGGTCTCACGCAGCGCCGCATCCTCGGAGTTGCCGATGCCGCGGAATGAGCGGCGCGCCGCGGCGCGCGCCTTCCGTTACGATGTGGGCCCTGTCGGCCCGGCCGAGATGCGCGCCGTCGCCGAAGAGATTCCGGTCGAGATTGCGTTCGGCGGCGTGCCGTTCGCGGTGATGATGGCGACGCCGTCCGACCTCGAGGATTTCGTTTATGGCTTCGCGCTGACGGAGGGCGTCATCGAACGAGCCTCCGATATTCTCGCAGTCGAGATCAGCCTCGGCAAGGCGGAAGCGCGCGTGAGCGTCTCGTTGCAGGGGCCGGCGATGAGCGCGCATCTCGCGCGCCGGCGCGCGCTCGCCGGCCGCACCGGCTGCGGCCTCTGCGGGCTCGAGGATTTTTCGCAATTGCGCCCCATCCCGGCCCGCGCGCGCGCGCCGCGGAAAATCGCGCCACCGGCGATCGGCGCGGCGGTGAGAGACATCGACGCGCATCAGCCGCTCAATCAGCGGACCCATGCCGCGCATGCCGCCGCCTGGTGCGGCCGCGACGGCGCGATCCGGCTCGCGCGCGAGGACGTCGGACGTCACAATGCGCTCGACAAGTTGGTAGGCGCGCTGATCAGAGAGGACGCAGACGCGGACGACGGCTTCATCCTCATCACCAGCCGCTGTTCTTATGAGATGGTGGTGAAGAGCGCGCGGTTCGGCGCGCGCACTTTAGTCGCCGTCTCCGCGCCGACCTCGTTCGCGCTGGAGATTGCGGAAACGGCCGGGATCGAGCTCGTCGCGGTCGCTAGGGCCGACCATGCGCTGAGCTTCGTTGCGTCCGACGCCGAGAGCGGAGGCGCCGCATGAGCAGCGCCAAGATCGACAAACTCATCCGCATGGCCAACCAGATCGGCGACTTCTTCGCCGCCTTGCCCGAGGCCGAGGCGACGGCCGGCGCGGCCAATCATCTGAAGCGGTTCTGGACGCCGAAGATGATCGCCGAAGTGACTGACGCCGCCGACATGGGGCGCGCGGGGCTCAACGCGACGGCGCTCGCGGCGCTTCGCAAGCTCGACGGCGAGGGGGCCTCATAGGCTCGCGCCGAGAGCGCGACGCGGCTCGATATCCGCGCCGCCGAGCGCCAGGAATTGCGAGCGAGCGTCGCTCCGGCAATTTCGCCGGCGCCGGCTGGCGTCCTTCGCAGCCTGCCTTCGGGCCGCATTCGGCGCATGGGTATACCCGTCTCGAGAATGCGCCTTCAATAGCCCGTGTAGCTCTTCTCTTCGATGAGCAGGCTGCCGCAGAGTCGATTGATCTCGCGTTTCAGTTCCGCACGCCGGTCGTTGGTGACATAGACGGCGCGGGCGAGCGCGATGAATTCGGCGTCGAACGCCTGCGCGCGCTCGTGAGCCCTAATTTCGTCCTCGATCCGCCAGAGCTTTGCATTGACCGCCTTCAACTCCGCGCGCGCGGCTGCGATGTCGGCGTTCGCGGCGAGGCCCGCGGGCGCGGCGGCGATGAGGACCTCGTATTCGCGCCGCACGTTGCCGAGCTTGGCGGGGTCGGCGATCTCGGCGAGCTTGATCTCGAGGATCGTGAGCTTGTCGATCCACTCGCCGACGGAGATTGGCACGGTGACGTTCATAGGCCTTCTCGATTCCGGGCCGCCGGCGCCAAGGGTTGGGTTGTCCACCGATGGCGCCTGTCGGGCTCGAGCGTTTTGGCGGTGCGCGGCGCCGATATATACACCCGGCGCTTTCCCCGTGCGCGTGAGGAGCGGGGCGGCGGTCGACGACAGGGGCGGCGGAGCCGAGCCCCGTCCGCGTTTCCCAAGCCGGGGCCGCCGTGTTATCGATCACATCGCGATTCGACGGGGGCGCGATGCGACGTAAGCGTGACGGCCGGGAAGAAGTGGAACAGCCGTCGAGCCAGGCGAAATCGTCGACGCCGACGGGCGCCGTCACCATGCAGACCGTCGCCCACATCGCCGGCGTCTCCGCGATGACCGTTTCGCGCGCGCTGAAGAGCGACGCCTCGGTGTCCGCGGCGACGCGCGATCGAGTCCTGGCAATCGTCAAGCAGGTCGGCTACGTGCCGGACGCGAGCGCGCGGGTGTTCGCGACCCGCCGTTCCGGCTTCGTCGCCGCGCTGGTTCCGTCGCTCGACAATTCGAACTTCGCCGACACCGTGCGCGGCATGTCCGAGGTATTGGACGCCGCCGGACTGCAGATGCTGCTCGGCGGCACGGAATACTCGCTCGCGCGCGAGGAGGACCTGATCCGGGCATTCCTGCAGCGCCGGCCGGAAGCGATCGTGCTCACCGGAGGCGCCCATTCCGAGCGCACGCGCAGTCTCATCGCCAACGCCGACGTCCCGATCGTCGAGACCTGGGATCTGCCAGCGCACCCGCTCGGCGACGTCGTCGGCTTCTCCAACGAGGAGGCGGGCGCGGCGATGGTGCGCTATCTCTACGAGCGCGGCCGGCGGCGGATCGGCTTCATCGGCGGCAAGACGAGCTTCGACACCGGCCGCGCCGAACGACGCGAAGGGTTCAAACGGGCGGCGCGGGCGCTCGAATTGCCGAGCGACCGCATCATCCTTGCCGGCCAGCCGCCGGTGTCGATGGCTGAGGGCGCGGAAGCGCTGGACGCCATGCTCGCCCGCTGGCCGGACATCGACGCCATCGTCTGCGTCTCCGACCTCTCGGCGTTCGGCGTGCTCGCTGAATGCCAACGGCGCGGCATCGACGTGCCAGGCCGCATTGCGCTAGCCGGCTTCGGCGATTTCGACGTCGCGCGTTGCTGCCATCCGCGGCTGACGACGATCGCCATCGACTGCGCCGCCATCGGCCGCGCCGCCGCCGAGGCCGCGCTCGCGGCGATCGACGCGCGCAAGAGGGGCGAGACGCTGAAGCCGGCGACCGTCGAGATCCCGTTCCACGTCGTGGCGCGCGAGACGGCGTAGGGCCATTTCTGGGCGCCTGGTCTGGCCACGGTGCGTCAATCTCCCCGTTGCTCGGGGGCAATCGCGCCCTAGTATCTGGCGCTCGAGCGACATCCTGGGTACGGGGACATGATACCGATTGCGCGCATTGGTCCAATCTGAGCCATCGAAACGATGGGCGTGCAATCGGCATCATGTCCCCGTAACCAGAAAATTAGCAGAGAGTCCTAAGTTTAGACAGGTATGAGCTATTCGCCGCTAACCTATTGGCAATTATCGTAAAACTCGTTCGCTATGAGCGGCGATTGCCGCGACCCGGAGTACCGCGGATCATGTGAAGATGAAATTGCGCGTGATGTTCAAAGCAGCGACGCACTCCATTTCAAGCAACCGAACGATCCGTCATAGGACCCTCTAATTTGACCTGGACAGCCGGTTGGACTGGCTTTGCGTGGGAAACCGCAGCTTTCCTGTCTATCTGCGGTCAGGACTCTGCGAAATCCTAGGGTTGTCGAGCGCAGTTCACGCCTGTAACCGCGACGCTCCGGGCGTCGTAAAGTCCTCGAGCCGGCCGATCGCCGGCTTGCGCGTCTCGCTGAGCCGCTTGCCCACGGCCTCGACCTTGCGCATGGCACGCAACACGTTGCGCGCGGAAATCTTCGCGAGGTCGCGGTCGGAAAAGCCGCGGCGCGCGAGCTCGGCGAACAAGGCGGGGAAGCAGCCGACGTGCTCGAGCCCGAGCGGTTGCGCGCCGCCGAAGAAGTCGGAGCCGATGCCGACCTGATCGACCCCCGCGGTCTCGACGAGATAGACGATCTGGTCGGCGACTTCGGATAGCGTTGCCCGCGGCGCCGGACCCAACCGCCCCTCGGCCTCGGCGAGCTGCGCCTTCGGATCGGCGCCCAGCGGCGCCTTGCCGTAGGCGTCGCGCGTGCGCTTCAGCCAGTCGCGCACGGCCTGCGAGACGAAGCCGGGCACGAAGGTCGCCATCACCACGCCGCCATTGGCCTTCAGCCGTCTCAGCACATCGTCGGGGGCGTTGCGCGGATGATCGCACAGGGAAAAGGCGTTGGCATGCGAGATGAGGATCGGCGCCTCGCTCACATCGATCAGCATGCGAATGCCGTCGTGGCTCACATGGGCGCCGTCGACGATCATGCCGAGGCGGTTGCATTCGCCGATCACGGCGCGGCCGAAGGCGTTGAAGCCGCCGTGCCGCGGCGCGTCGGTCGCCGAATCGACCCAGTCGAGGGTCTCGTTGTGGCAGGGAATCAGCATTCTGGCGCCCGCGGCATGCCAAACGCGCAACGGCGCGAGCGCATTCTCGAGCCCGACGCCGCCCTCGATGACGATGAAGGAGGCGATCTTGCCCGCGCGTCGAGCGCGTTGGTAATCGGAGGCGCGTCGCGCGGGTACAAACACGTCCGCGTGCGCGGCCTCGATCTGCAGGATGATGTCGATGAGCTCCAGCGTCGTGCGCGCCGGATGCGGCGCGCCGGTCGGCTGGAACGCCGCCCAGAACTGGGCGCCAACCAGCCCATCGCGCAGACGCGGGATGTCGGTGTCCCCTTCCTGATGCGGGCGCGCCAGATCGTAAGCCCGCACGTCGCCTTTGGCGTGCTTGTCTTGGCGGATCACCCAAGCCAAGTCGTTGTGGCCGTCGAACAGCGGTGCGCGCTGCAACAGCGCCCGAGCGCGGGCGGAAAAGTCGTCCGACATGGTCAGTTCTTCGGCGGCTCGTCCTGTCCGGCCAGCTTATCGTAGTATTTGAGCACCACGTCGATGTTGCCCTTGAACTTGACCGGCGGAACCGACTTCAGCTCGTCCTCGAGCTCGGCGATCTCGCCCTTCTTGTCTTCGGCCGAAATCTTGGGATCGGCCCGCAACTCGGCGATCTGCTTCTTGATCGCGGCTTCGGGGCCGATATATTTCTTGGTCGTCGGATCGACGCCTTCGAGCACCAGCGCGACGTTGCCGGCGACGGCGTCGAACTGGCCGAAGTTGGCGAAGTTGTGCTTTTTGGCGATCTGTTCGAGTTTCGCCGTCAGCTTCGGGTCCGGATTGTCGCTCTGCGTTTCACCCGCCTGGTCGATCGCCGCTCCGACGTCGGGTTGCGCCTCCAAATACTGGTTGATGAGCGCGTCGGTCAGCTCCATCTGCGCCAGCGCATCGACGGACGCGGCGGGCGCATCCTCGGCGAGCGCGCGCGAACCGACTCCGGCGCCAAGTCCCATCGCCAGCAACAGCGCCATAATCAACCTGCGCATGGTCATCCCCTCGTTGTGCCGGCCGCGGCCGGGCTAAACCCTATCCACGCGAAGCTCGACGCCATTTTCGACGGCGACCACGCGGACCTTGTCGCCCGCGGGGAGATCGGGGCCGGCGACGCGCCACACGCCGTCGGCTGCCCGTATCCGCCCGCGTCCACGCTCGATCGGCGAATCGAGATAGAACTCCCTGCCGACCGGGGCGTCGGCGCGACTCAGTATCGCCGACGACGCGACGCCCGCCGCCGAACCATACACTCGCTTGCCGACCAAGGCCATAACGGCGGCGGCGGCGGCGAAAACCAGCGACTGCGCCTCGAATGGCATGGGAAAGACGAAGTCGATCGCGCCGGTGACACGGCCGGCGGCGCCGATCCAGATCAGAAAGGCGCCGGGAGCGCCGGTCTCCGGCGCGCACAGCGCGAGGTCCCCAGCAGCCAGACCCAATA
>JBKQKS010000134.1:0-9312 GCA_052147395.1 Roseiarcus sp. | reverse complement strand
CCCCGCCCCCCCCCCCCCCCCCCCCCCGGCGGGGGGGGGGTGGGGGGGGGGGCCACGCCACCCGACGTATCGTGGATCCCTCCCCCCCTCCCTAGCCCTCCCCCACGAGGGGGGAGGGGACGCGCGGCTTCGGGGAGCGCCTCCATCGTCGCAAAGATATCGATCCCGGTATGGCGCAGAAACGCGTCGCGCACGCTCACGCGCTCGGGCGCCGCGAACGGGTCGGCCTCGCGGCCGCGGAAGGTGAAGCTCCGCGTCCCCGCCGCCTCAGCGGCGATCCGGATGAGCGCCGCGCAATCGGCCTCCAGCGCCGCCGGCGGCTCGCCGACGCGGTACCATTCGAGCATGGTGAATTCCGGCGCGTGCAGCGCGCTCCGCTCGCGATTGCGGAACACTTTCGTCACCGCGAAGATCCTGGTTTCTCCGGCGGCCAGCAGCTTCTTCATCGCGAACTCGGGGGAGGTGTGCAGGTAGAACGGGCGCCGCCCGCCGCCGCCGTCGACCAACTCCGTGCGAAATCCGTGCAGATGCGTTTCGTTGCCGGGCGAAATCTGCAACGCCGCCGGCTCGACCTCGACGAAGTCTTCGGCCGCGAAAAACCCACGCACGGCGGCGAACGCGCGGGCGCGGGCGATGAGGCGCGGACGGCGGGCGGCGTGGCGTTCGCGATGCCAGAAGGGCGCAAAACGCTCTAACCCGCGCGAGAGGGGAATCGACAATTGCCTTCCAATCTGATTTCTGACGCCCGAAACGGCGCACGCGGCCAGACCCGTGTGCTCGAGCCATTCCAGCCGCGGCGCCACGCCGCACCGAGGACCCACAGTGAAGGTTATCGCAAGCTCGATTCGCAAGGGCAACATCATCGAGCGCGAGGACGGCTCGCTCTTTGTCGTGCTCTCCGCCGAAAGCTTCTTCCCCGGCAAGGGCACGCCGACGACGCAAATCGACATGCGCCGGCTCTCCGACGGCGTGAAGGTGACCGACCGCTTCAAGACCACCGAGCAGGTCGAGCGCGCCTTCGTCGAGGACAAGACCTTCGACTTCCTCTATTCCGACGCCGACGGCTACCACTTCATGAACAACGAGACCTACGATCAGATCCAGGTCCCTGCCGACGTCGTAGGAGATCAGGCGCAGTGGCTGCAGGAAGGCATGAAGGTGATCCTGTCGATCTTCAACGAGCTGGCGGTCGGCGTCCAGCTGCCGCAGCGCGTGACGCTGGAGGTCATGGAGACCGAGCCGGTGATGAAGGGCCAGACCGCCTCCTCCTCCTACAAGCCGGCCATATGCGCGAACGGAGCGCGCGTGATGGTGCCGCCGCATGTCAGCGTCGGCGCCCGTATCGTCATCCAGACCGAGGACGGAACCTACGTCGAGCGCGCCAAGGACTGACGCGCACCCCCCTCCCTGCAGCCGAGAAAGGCGCCACACATGCAGCTCGGAATGATCGGCCTCGGGCGCATGGGCGCCAACATCGTGCGACGGTTGATGCGCGCCGGCCATGCCTGCGCCGTCTATGACCGCGATCCCGCCCCGGGCGCGGAGCTCGCCAAGGAAGGCGCTCACGCCCTCGCCTCGCTCGGCGAGCTCGTCGCGGCGCTGACGCCGCCGCGCGCGGTCTGGGTGATGCTGCCCGCCGGCGCGCCGACCGAAAAGACCATCGAGACGCTGAGCGGGCTCATGCAGCCGGGCGACGCGATCATCGATGGCGGCAATACGTTCTGGCAGGACGACATCCGCCGTGGCAAGGCGCTCGCCGAACAAGGCCTCCATTATTTCGATGTCGGCACCAGCGGCGGCGTCTGGGGCCTCGAGCGCGGCTATTGCCTGATGATCGGGGGCGACGCCGGCGAGGTCCAGCGCCTCGATCCGATCTTTGCCGCGCTCGCGCCGGGACGCGGCGCGATTCCTGAGACTCCGGGGCGCGAGACCCGCGACCCCCGCGCCGAACAGGGCTACATGCACGCCGGTCCCTGCGGCGCCGGCCATTTCGTCAAGATGGTGCACAACGGCATCGAATACGGCCTGATGCAGGCCTACGCGGAGGGTTTCGACATCCTGCGCCATGCCGATTCCGAGATGCTCCCGGCCGACCATCGGTTTTCGTTCGACCTCGCCGACGTTGCCGAAGTGTGGCGGCGCGGCAGCGTCGTGACCTCGTGGCTGCTCGACCTCACCGCCGCGGCGCTCGCCGAAGAGGGGCAGCTCGACTCCTATTCCGGCTGGGTCGAGGATTCCGGCGAAGGCCGCTGGGCGCTGCAGGCGGCGATCGACGAGGCGGTGCCCGCCGAAGCGCTGTCCGCCGCGCTCTACACCCGCTTCCGCTCGCGCCAGGGCCACACCTTCGCGGAGAAGATTCTGTCCGCGATGCGCAAGGGTTTTGGCGGCCACCGGGAACCGAAGAAGGACGGTTGAAAGGGCGCGCGGCGAACCTGTCCGTGTAGGCGGGGGCGCCGACCCCGCCCCTTCATGCTTTCGATCATCAAGGGAATACAGCCGCGCGACCCATTTGAGGCCATGTTCGCTGCGAAAATGACGGCGGCGCAAGTCGCGGCGTTGAAGGACTATCGCTCGAAGGGCGAACAAAAGATTACGGTGCAACATGTGCACGTCGCGGACGGCGGGCAAGCGATCGTCGGCAACGTCAACGCGCCTTCCGAGGGGGCGGGGCGATCAAAAAAAAGCGGAGGACAACCCCACGCTCTTGGATATGCGCCGGGCGTTGCGTTGCCACGCGAAATCGAAGCGGAGCAGGAAACCGTGCCAAGCGCCAGCGATGCGGGGCCATGAGGTTTGCCGGATGCACGGCGCCGGCGGCGGAGCGCCAAAGGGCAATCGAAACGCCGTCAAGCATGGCGCGATGGCGGCCGAATTGCTGGCGCTCGAAAAGGAGGTGCGCGCCCTCGCCCGGATGGCGCGAAAGACAATGGCGGAAATTGATTAGACTCTCATGCGGGGCGAGTTTCTTGCCGCCCTTTGCGCCCGCGCGTGCGGGGAAGCCGGGCCGCACAGCCCGACAAATCCTCGCGCCCCGAGGCTATTCGACGTCTTGCCGAAAAGGCACTAACGTCACCCTGACTTTGAGGGGGAGAGATTTATGAAGCGCCTAATTGTCGTTGCCGCGCTCGCCGTTGGGGCTTGTCAAAGCGTTTCGACCGACGAGACCGTAACCAAGCTTCTCACCAACGATTGTGAGAACGTATTTGCAACGGTGAATGCAGAACAAAACGTGAGATCGTCAGACCAATTGGAAACAATGGTTAGCCTTGCTTGCCACTATGGCTTAATAGATGAAGGCGCTGTCCAACACTGCTCGATACCTGTTGATAATATTGAACTAATAGATCCATTTAAGGAAAAAGTAATTCTCAAAGAGAAGACATCGGCGCTATTTATCGCCGCGTATGGGGTTGGTCAGAGGATGGCTGTTCGCCAAACGATGGCGTTAACACTGTCGCATATCGACCACCACGACAATGACTTGTGCCTAAGCGAACTTCATGACCGTATCCCGCTGCGCCAGCAAATACGGGATTCTTTCCCTCGCCTCCACCAGCTTGGCTATTAACCTCGCGCCGGGCAAGGGCGGCGCTTTAAGCCTCCCGTTCGGAAATGCGGCCTTCAACGCCGCGATGGAAACGCGCCCCGGAACCGTGCCAGAGCCACCAGGAAGGCCAGAGTCGTCCTTGGGCGGCTTGTACCCTGCCATTGCCGCCAGCATCACCCGCTGCGGCAATTAGCAAAGCATCACCTTCACGAACTGCGCACGCGGTTGCCTGAACGCCCTCCCACGCGGAAATATTTTTTCGCGAGGCTTTCGAAATCACCTCGGCCGCGCGTCAACGCGGTTTCGCGGCGCGCAAGTTAGGTCAAATGTTGGGGCAAGCAAACGTAACTCAGGCATTATCGCCTATATTTCAAGAACTTAGGCGATAGCGTTGGCGGAGACGGAGGGATTCGAACCCTCGATAGAGCTTTACAACCCTATAACGGTTTAGCAAACCGCCGCCTTCAGCCTCTCGGCCACATCTCCGGCGCGCGCGGGAGCGCTGCGGGCGTCAGCTATGCCCGAGCGCTCCCGCCAATGCAAGCGCTTCGAAAGCCTCAGCGCGCGCGCTGCCCGAACAGAACCTTGCGCGCTTCCTCGTCGCGGGCGAGGTCGACCTTCTGGCGATCGGGATTGTCGAGCGCGAGGCCCTTGGCGACCGCAGGCCGCGCGAGCAGCGTCCCCAGCCAGCGATCGAGGTGCGGGAAGTCGGTGATCTCCTGCCCTGCCCCCTTCCAGCCGCGCACCCAACCGACGCACGCGATGTCGGCGATCGAATAGGCGCCGGCGAGGAATTCGCGGTCGGCGAGCCGCTTGTTCATCACGCCATAGAGGCGATTGACCTCGCGGGTATAGCGGTCGATCGCGTAGGAAATCTTATCCGCCGCATAGTGGCGGAAGTGGTTGGCCTGGCCCGCCATCGGTCCGAGTCCGCCGACCTGCCAGAACAGCCACTCGCTGACGGCAATCTTTTCGCGCGGCGTCGAGCCGCCGAAACGGCCGGTCTTGGCGGCGAGATATTGCAGGATCGCGCCCGATTCGAACACCGAGAGCGGCTCGCCGTCGGGCCCGTCGGGATCGACGATCGCCGGCATACGGTTGTTGGGAGAGATCGCGAGGAAAGTCGGTTCGAACTGCTGGCCGCGGGTGATGTCCACCATATTCAGGACATAGGGCAGCTCGCACTCCTCGAGCATGATCGAGATTTTCCAGCCGTTCGGCGTCGGCCAGTAGTAGAGATCGATGGGGCTTACGGACGAGCTCATGGCGTTCCCTCTCGCGAGACGCCGAGCATCGTAGCGACACAACCGACAGCGGCGCAACCCCCGCTCGAGGCTGCAGCTGATCAGACGAGGGAAACGGCGCGCGCCCGGCCGGACCGCCGCGGCGTCGCCTTCAAGCCGCGGGCGGGGTCTGCGAAGGAGCGGCCGGCGGAGGCGTCGCGGTCTTCTTGCGCTTGACCGGCGCCTTCTTGGCGGCCGTCTTCGCCGCGGCGGTCTTCTTGGCGGCGACCCTCTTCGTTGCAGTCTTCTTCGCCGCAGCCTTCCGAGCCGTCTTCTTGGCGGGGGTCTTCGACGCGGCGGCCTTCTTCGCTGTCTTCTTGGCCGAAGTCTTCTTCGCGGCGGCTTTCTTGGCTGGTTTCTTGGCGGCGGGTTTCGCCATGGGCAGCAATCCCTCTCGATCGACGTCTTCGCGCGTCTCGCGCTGACGAGCATTATGCAAAGCGGCAGGTTAACTTTGTTTTGTTCGCCCGCAAGCAACGGCGCGGCGCCAATACGCGCGAATGCCTTCTCGTCATCGAATATTCGTGCGCTCGGCGAGTTCACACGAAGTCGCGACGGCGAGGCGTCGCGACGCCGCGCGCCGCCGCCGCATCAGCGCAACGCGCAGCCGCGAGGGCCCTCGAGACTCCGCGCTCGGCCTTGTTTTCCTGAGGCCAGCGCGAGTCTTCGACGCTTCGCGCGCGCCGCCTCTGGTCATGGTCGACTTAGGCCTGGGGACCTCGGCGCCGAGGCGCCCGGGAGCCGATTTTCTCGCGACGAGGCGCCGCGAGGCCAATCGAAATTTTGTTGGCGACAACTCGCGAAAGGGCATTGCGATCCCATTCGAGCGGCCAAGTCGGGCGGACCCATCGCACGAATCCCGTCAACGTTCGCAGCGAATCGCGCGGGCCTCACTCGAGGCCGAGCTTGGCCTTCAACGCGTCGCTCACCGCCTGCGGGTTGGCTTTGCCCCCGGTCGACTTCATCACCTGGCCGACGAACCAACCAAGCATGCCCGGCTTCGCCTTCGCCTGCTCGGCCTTCGCCGGATTGGCCGCGATCGCGGCGTCGACGGCGGCGGCGATCGCGCCCGCATCGGTCACCTGGACGAGGCCGCGCGCCTCGACGAGTTTTCTCGGATCGGCGCCCTTGTCGGGCCCGAGCAACAGCGCGAGCACGTCCTTGGCGATCTTGCCGGAGATCACGCCCTCGCCGATCAGATCGACGAGGGCCGCGAGCGCTCCCGGCGCGAGGCCGGCCTCGATCACCGTCAATCCGTTGGCGTTGGCGAAGGCGGAGAGATCGCCCATGATCCAGTTGGCGATCTGCTTGGAGTCGCGCTTCCCGCCTGCGAAACGCGCCGTGGCCTCGAAATAGTCGGCCGTCTCGCGATCGGCGACGAGCACCGAAGCGTCGTAGGCATTGAGCCCGTATTCGGCCATGAAGCGCGCCTTCTTGGCGTCCGGCAGCTCGGGCAGGGTCTTGGTGAGCCCGGCGACGAAGGCCTCGTCGAGCTCGAGCGGCAAGAGATCGGGATCGGGGAAATAGCGGTAGTCGTGCGCCTCTTCCTTCGAGCGCATCGAGCGCGTTTCTCCGCGCGCGGGGTCGAACAGGCGAGTCTCCTGTTCGACGACGCCGCCGTCCTCGACCAGCGCGATCTGACGGCGCGCTTCGATCTCGATCGCCTGGCCGATGAAACGGATCGAGTTGACGTTCTTGATCTCGCAGCGCGTGCTCAACGGCGCGCCGGGGCGGCGCACCGAGACGTTGACGTCGGCGCGCAGGTTGCCCTTCTCCATGTCGCCGTCGCACGAGCCGATGTAGCGCAGGATCGTGCGCAGCTTCGACACATAGGCCTTGGCTTCGTCAGCCGAGCGCATATCCGGCCGGGAGACGATCTCCATCAGCGCGACGCCCGAGCGGTTGAGGTCGACGAAGCTCATCGTCGGCGACTGGTCGTGCAGCGACTTGCCGGCGTCCTGCTCGAGATGCAGGCGCTCGATGCCGACCCGGATCGAGTGCTCCGGCGTCAGATCGACCTGGATCTCGCCCTCGCCGACGATCGGGTTCTTGTACTGCGAGATCTGATAACCCTGCGGCAGGTCGGGGTAGAAGTAGTTCTTGCGATCGAAGGTCGAGCTGAGGTTGATCTTGGCCTCCAGCGCGAGCCCGGTGCGCACCGCCTGCGCGACGCACTCTTTGTTGATGACCGGCAGCATGCCCGGCATCGCCGCGTCGACCAGCGACACGTGCGCATTCGGCTCGCCGCCGAACGTGGTGGACGCCCCCGAAAACAGTTTTGCGCGGGAGGTCACCTGGGCGTGCACTTCCAGACCGATGACAACCTCCCAGTCGCCGGTCGCGCCCTCGATCAGCTTGGCGTTGGTCTCAGCGTTCATGGCGCCCTCGTTCTCGGCTGACATTCCTGGCTCGGCGCCCAACCGAGCGCTTCATTTCTTCGCGACGAATTGCGCGCATTCGTCCATGTGCTGACGCACCTGATCGCTCGCCAGCGTCGCAAGCTGGAACTCGGCGCCGCCGACCTCGACATCGAATGGAGCCGTCCGATCGAAGACCCTCAGATCGACCGATTTCGGATCGAGCGACACGACAACCGCGTTGCGCCCGCCCAACTTGCTCGCGCTCGCCGGCACGCGCATGGCCTTGCCGCCGATGACGATAGCCGCCGTATCGATCGCGCCCGCAATTGCCGGGCCGTCGTAGCTGACGATGAGTAGCATCTGCGTCTTGCTGCGGCGCAGCCGGAACTCGTAGGGGTTGCGGCCGGCCGCGCCGCTGGCGAATGCATCGCACACGAGCGTCCCGCCGACGTCAGCCGCCTGCACGGTCCAGAGACTCGTTTGAGCCGATGCGGGCGCCGCTGCCGCGGCGACCATCGAAGCCAGGACTGTCGCTGAGATACGCGCCATGTCTTTCATCCCCACCACGGCTCGGGCAGCTTCATCGGCCCGCGCGCCTGTTCGATCGCGTGGCCGAGCGCGAACAGCGTCTCCTCGTCGAACGGCTTGCCGATCAACTGCAGCCCCAGCGGCAGGCCGGCGGCGGAGAGCCCGGCCGGCGCGACCAGGCCCGGCAATCCCGCCATGTTCACCGTCACCGTGAACACGTCGTTGAGATACATTTCGACCGGATCGGCCGACGCCTTCTCGCCGATGGCGAACGCCGGCGAGGGCGTCGCCGGGGTCAGGACCGCATCGACGCCGGCGGCGAACGCGGTCTCGAAGTCGCGCTTGATGAGGGTGCGGATTTTCTGCGCCCGCAGGTAATAGGCGTCGTAGTAGCCGGCGGAGAGCACATAAGTCCCGATCATCAACCGCCGCCTCACTTCGGCGCCGAACCCCTTGGCGCGAGTGTTCTCATAGAGGCCGGTGATGTCGTCGCCCGGCTCGCGCAGGCCGTAGCGCACGCCGTCGTAGCGCGCGAGATTGGAGGAAGCCTCCGCGGGCGCGACGATGTAATAGGCCGGCAGCGCGTGGCGCGTGTTGGGCAGCGACACGTCGACGACTCTTGCGCCCGCGTCCCTCAGCCACTCGGCGCCGCGCCGCCACAGCGCGTCGATCTCGGCGTTCATGCCTTCGAGCCGGTATTCGCGGGGAATGCCGATGGCGAGGCCTTTCAACGAACGGCCGATCGCAGCCTCGTAATCGGGCACCGGCGCGTCGACGCAGGTGGAATCCTTGCGGTCGTGGCCGGCCATCGAGCCGAGCATGATCGCGCAGTCGCGCACATTGCGCGCGAGCGGCCCGGCCTGATCGAGCGAAGAGGCGAAGGCGACCATGCCCCAGCGCGAGCAGCGCCCATAGGTCGGCTTGATGCCGGCGATGCCGGTGAACGCCGCCGGTTGACGGATCGAGCCGCCGGTGTCGCTCGCGGTGGCGGCGAGACAAAGATGCGCCGCGACCGCCGCCGCCGAGCCGCCCGAGGATCCGCCGGGCGTCAGCAGGCCCTTCTTGTCCGCCTGCGCCGCAGCCTTTGCGCGCGCCGGAGTCCAGGTCGGCGGCAGCCAGGGCGAAGCCACCGGGCCGTAGCACGAGGTCTCGTTGGACGAGCCCATCGCGAACTCGTCCATGTTGAGCTTGCCGAGCATCACCGCCCCGTCGCGCCACAGATGCGCGGTGACCGTCGACTCGTAGGGCGGTTTGAAGCTGGCAAGGATGCGGCTGCACGCCTGCGTATGCACGCCCTTGGTCGCATAAAGGTCCTTGACGCCGATCGGCAGACCCTCCAGCGGGCCGCCTTCGCCCTTGGCGAGCTTCGCATCGCTCGCACGCGCCATTTCCAGGGCCTGGTCGGCGGTGACGGCGACATAGGCGTTGAGCGGTCGCGCCGCCTCGATCGCCGCGAGATGCGCGCGCGTCAGTTCGACGCTCGAGACTTTACGCGCTGCGACGGCGTCGCGCGCTTCGGCGAGCGTGAGGGCGGTGAGGACGGTCAATTGCAGAATCCCTCAACGAAAACGAGAACTCGAGATCGCGGTCACTC
>JBKQKS010000133.1:0-2746 GCA_052147395.1 Roseiarcus sp. | reverse complement strand
CCGCTATGGCCCGCGGTCAGCGCCTGCTCCACGTCCCGCAGGAACAGCCGCGCGTCCGCGAACACCTCGAGCGCCAGGCGCTCGGTCGCCGCCAACCGAACCGTGCCTTCGAATTCCTCTGTCGCTGCCGCGGGTCTGATCGCGGCGGCGACGATCGCCAGGTGCTCCGGCCGCGCTTCGAGAAGGTTCCACTCCTCGACGTGTTCGACTCTCGGCGCGGTGACCAGCGGCGCGAAGGCCGCGACATCGTTGCGCCGCTTCACGAAGCGTTTGTCGGTGTAGAAATTCAATTTATCGAGCACCGCGCTGAAATGCCCGCGGATCGTCAGCACCGTCTTGGCGTCATCCAGCCGTAGGAGCTGATCGGAAGTCAGCAGTGGCACAGCCTCCCATCGGCCCTGGCGCGAACGTCGGCCGAACCCTGCGGCACCCGACTCGCCCCAACCTTCGCGCTCGACATAATATTTGCCCATCGCGTCGGAGACGACGTCGCCGGTATTCTTGTCGCCGACGGCGACGACGAGTTTCATGTCCATGTTGCCGAGCAGCGCCTCGCGCGTCGGCTTGGAATAGCGTTCGTCGATTTGGGGAATGTTTTGCGCGACCAGCGCGATCCGGAATCCATATCCGGACACGAGCGGCGCGCGGTTGATGATTTCGGGCAGGCGCTGGAACTGGTAGAATTCGTCGAGCATCAGCACGACCTTGTGCGGCTCTTCGGCGCCGGGGATATTGCGAAGCAAGACGTCGTGGATTTGCTGGATCAGCAGCCGAATGATCGGCTCCACCGATCCGAAATCGCTGACCGGCGCGGCGATGAAGATCGTGAACGGACGTCGGCGCAACTCTCTGATATCGAAATCGCTCGACGCGGTCACGCTGGCGACGAGGCTGTTGTTCCAGGCTTTCAACGCCGTCGTGATATGCGCTTCGAACGAAGGGCGCTGCTTGATGTCGCGCTGCCGATGCTGGTTGAAGGCATCCGTCACGAAGGCGTTCAGCCCAGGCTCGTTCTCGACGATCTCGTCGAGGAGCTCCTTGAAGCCGACGTCGGCGCTGAACATGCGCAGCGCCGAGCGGATGTTGCGCCGTCCCTCCATTGTCGCGCTGTCGGTGACATAGCCGAGCACGCCGGCGAGCAGGCTTCGCGCGGTCTCGGCCCAAAAGCTCTCGCCCTTGTCCGAGACGACGATCAGGCTCGCGGCCAGATTCATAAGATCGGTGGCGCGCGAGGGCCAGGGGCGGACGAAATCGAGCGGGTTCCAAGAATGCTAGGATGCGGATCCCGGCGCGAAGAGATAGACTTTCTGCCCCAGCGCGATCCGTGCCGCGCCGGTAAAAGTCCAGTTCTCCTGCTTGACGTCGAGGACGACGGCCGATCCCCGCCATTCCAGGAGGTTCGGCATGACGAAGCCCCTGCCCTTGCCGCTGCGCGAGGGGCCGTTGACGTAGAAATGGCTGTCGCCGCTATACCGAACGTCCTGCCCTTTGAACGTGCCCAGCAGCATCGAAGTGCCGACGGCGCCGTCGAGCAGCCCTGCCCTTTTCAAGTCCGTCATCGTCGCGATGCGCGAGCCGTCGCTGGGTTTGCGCGCCTTCCAAGGCGTCGCGATCAGAAAATATCCGCCACCCGCAATGACGGCCGCTTCGACCGCCAGCCCGCCGGTCGCGATGCCGAGGAGCTTCGACACGATGGGCAGACCGCGCCAGGTCCAGGCCTGCATGGCGGGGAGCCAAATCTCGCCGTTGCAAAAGCGGAGCCAAATCGCGCTTTGGCGCGACACCAGCCAAACGGCCGCGGCGTAATTCGCCGACCACAGGAGAGCGCCCGCGCCGGCCGCAACGGCGACGCCCGCAATCCCCGCAATGATCGGCAAGGCGCGCCGCATCGACATCCCTCGTCTCAGTTCTTTGGTCGAGTTCGGTTCCGCCCGCGCCTCAAGGCGCCAGAGCCCGCGTCAGACCGCGTGGAATTTGTTGAAATAGATCTCGCTCACCCCCCGCGTCGGCTTGCGGCGGAGCTGGACGACGACGGGCACGACGAGCCTGACGTAATCGAGAATTTCCGTCTTGGTCAGGCCGAGCCCAGCCTGCATCGTCGCCAACGCGATGCGCTCGAACGCGCCGCGCGGGTTGTCGGCATGCAACGTCGTCAGCGAGCCGGGATGACCGGTGTTGACGGCCTGAAGGAAGGAATAGGCTTCGGCGCCGCGAATTTCGCCCAGGAACAGCCGGTCGGGCCGCAACCGCAGCGCCGCCTCGAGCAGGCTCTGGATGGAGACGCGCGCCTTGCCCTGGTCGCCCTTGGACGCCACGAGCGCGAGATAGTTGGGCTGAGGAGGCTTCAACTCGCGAGTGTCCTCGATCGACATCACGCGCTCGGTGTTGGGGACTTCCTTGAGCAGCGCGTTGAGAAAGGTCGTCTTGCCCGACGAGGTTCCTCCGGAGACAACCATCGTGACGGCGTTTTGCACCGCGACGCGCAGAAACTTCTTTATCCCGTCCGGGCTCGTATCCCGAAGCAACGCGGCGAGCTCGCGCTCGAGATCCGAAACGTCTTCGTCGGGAGAGAGCCGCGGCCCGCTCGCGCGCACGTTGTCGAGCGCGCCAAAACCTTGATAGTCGTCGAGATCGAGATCGGAGATGACCTGTTTGCGGATCGAGAAGGCGCCGCCGTCGGCCGCCGCCGGCGCCAGCACCCCCTGGAACCGCTCGCCATGCGGCATCGCCGCCGACAGCAGCGGCG
>JBKQKS010000132.1:0-4726 GCA_052147395.1 Roseiarcus sp. | reverse complement strand
GACGTTTCGCCTCGAGACGTCGGCGTGGACGCCAACGCTCCTCTTCGAATTACCACGATCACTTCGACAGTGCTTTCAACGCCCGCTCCCCGCCCTTCGCAACCGTTCGTGCGTCTTCGCTGAACGGCAAATGGGTAAAGACGGGCCTGTCACTGTAAAGCCCGCCCGCATCATCGAACGGGGGAGGAAGCTATTAGCGGACCGCTCGCCCTCCGCCTGACCGACAAGGCGGAAGCCGACCTTGCCGAGATTCGGGCCTGCGTCGCGCAACCGGGGCAGATTCCCGGGCGGCGCCTTTCTGTAGCCGAGCGCCCTCATCCTGAGCTTGTCGAAGGACGACCTCGGTCGGCGCGTAAGCGCCTCATTCTCAACGACTCTTCCAAGCGGAAGGAGCGAGGTCAACGACCTCGCCTACAAGGGCGCCCGGGAAATTGCCCCGGTTACAGCGCTGAGCTCTACGCCCCTGGATGGCCGCTCTTCGCTCGCTTTTGACCACGGCTCGAACGGTCGCTATCTGCCCATGCGGTCGAGCACGTCGGTGAGCGGATTGCTGGTCCAGGCGGACGTGAGGAAATCCTCGTGACTGGCCGCGCCCGCATCGACGAAGGCGACGACGCCGGGGCCGATCGAATTGGGCAAGCCGTCGACGGCGTTGACGCCGTCGCGCCTGAGCATCGCCTCCAGCGCCAGATTCTGCTCCCTGCTCGATGTCGAATAGGCGCTGACGAAGAACGCGCCGCGCGAGTCGCGTTCGATCCACTGAGCGAATTTCTCAGGCTCGCCATAGAGCGCGTCCATCAGCACCACGCCGCGCACGCGGTCGGCGGCGCCGCCGTGATCGAGCGAGAACGCCGCCGGCAGATAGCCGCCGCTGTAGGCGACGATGACGACGGGCATGTCGTGGAAGGTCGCACGCGACCCGGTCGGATAGAGATGGGCGAGCTTGCCTTCCGCTTCGTGCAGGAAGTCGGCGAGCCCGCCGGGCCGCCAGAAATTGCCGGCGCTCGAATCGCGCGCGTCGACCGCCATTTGCGGCGCGAGCAGCACCGCGTTTAGGCTCGATTGCGCGAGCTGCCGCGGCGCCTGCTGGCGGTCGACCACGTCGCGCGCGAGCGTCGCTTCGTTGCCATGGAACAACACCACCAGCGCCGCCGGCGCGTTGGGATTGAAATCCGGCGCCGCGGCGATCAGCACGCGGGGATCGTTGTAGGTGGTGTCGGCGTACAGCACGCCGCCGCGCGGCGAGGAATGGCCGAGCCGCCCGTTGTCGTCGACATCCAGGAACGGCCGCGGCTTCTCATGGTCGTCGTCGGGCGGAATCACACCGTGGTAGGGGAAGGCCGAATTCTTGAAATCCTCGTAAGCGACATCGACGCCGCCGACATCGGCTAATCTGCCGTTCGGCGACGCGGGCGCAGATGCCGAATTCGTTCCCGACGTCGACACGCAGCCTCCGAGCGCAACTGCCGCAACAGCCATCAAGGCCCACCGCCAAACGATCATGAGATTGCTCCCCCGCCTCGACCGCCCCCACGAGGGGGAGGGAATCGGCGCCGATTCCCTCCGATCGGGCGCCGATCTAGCTCCCGATCCTGACGGCTCTGTGGCTTCTTAAGCCAGGCGCCCGACGTATCCAGCGACAAACCCCTGCGCTTTCGCCGCCGTGGTCAGCTGAACGAGCTCGCCTGGATGTGGTTGCGCACCACCGGATAGATCTGCGCATCCCATTTCTTGCCGTTGAACACGCCGTAATGGCCGACGCCGGCTTGCAAGTGCTGGGTCTTCATGTAGGGACGCAGGCCCGTGCAGAGGTCCTGCGCGGCGAGAGTCTGGCCGACCGAGCAGATGTCGTCCTTCTCGCCTTCGACAGTGAGCAGGAACGTATGCTTGATGGCGCCGAGGTCGATTCGGCGGCCCTTGAACATCATCTCGCCTTTCGGCAGCAGGAAGCGCTGGAACACCTGGTCGAGGGTTTCGAGATAGAAGTCCGCGGTGAGGTCCATCACCGCGAAATATTCCTTGTAGAAGTCCTTGATTTGATCGGCCTTCTGGTCGTCCCCTTCGACGCGCGCATTGTACATGTCGAAGAACGCCCGGGTGTGGCGCTCCGAATTCATGCTAATGAAGGCGATCAGCTGCAGGAATCCGGGATAGACGCGGCGACCGCCGCCGTCGAACTTCCAGGGCACCGTGCCGATCAAGTTGTCGCGGAACCACTCTAGCGGCTTGCCTGTCGCCAGCTCGTTGACCTTGTTGGCAGCGATGCGCACATCGATGGGACCGGCCATCAGCGTCAAGCTCGCCGGCTGGATTTCGGCATGGTCCATTGCCAGTACGGCGGTGGCCGCGAGCGCGGAGACGCAGGGCTGGCAGACCGCGAGCACGTGGCAGCCGGGACCGATGTGCTGAATGAAGTCGATGACGTGCTGGGTATAGTCTTCGAGGCCGAACCGGCCATGTTGGAGCTTGATGTCGCGGGGGTTCAGCCAATCGGTGACATAGACCTCGTGGTGTCCGAGCAGCGTGCGCACGGTGCCGCGCAGCAGCGTCGCGAAGTGTCCGGACATCGGGGCGACGAGCAGCACCTTGGGCAGGTCGTCGTGGCTCTCCCGCTTGAAATGGACGAGATCGCAGAACGGCGTGTGCAGCGCCACGCGTTCGGCGACCTTGTGAATCCCGGTGAAGCCTTCGACCTCCTCGATGCCGAATGGGGGCCGGGTATGGGTGAAGCCCGCGAGCGCCAGCGCTTCATACCATGCCGCCATCCGCCTCAGCGGCGAGGCATTGGGGTGGAGGGCCCAGATCGACACGATCGATTCGGACGTCTCGGCCAGCGCGCGGACTGTGTCGCCGACATCGGCCAGCATTTGATAAGCGTTATACATGATTACCCAATCTGCCCGTTTGCTTTAGGTCGTTGCAAGCGATATTCCATGGCACACGTTTTGCTCGGATTTTGCAAGCCCCCTTTTTTGCAGCCCGGCGGAGCAAGAGGAGAGGACCGATGGCGCGAGCGGCGCTGACGTTGAGCAGCAAGAACTATTCGTCCTGGTCGCTGCGCGGCTGGCTGATGGCGAAGTTCGCCGGAATCGAATTCGACGAGGTCCTCATCCACCCCGACGACGCCAATGCGCGGGCCGAGATTTTGCTGTTGTCGCCCTCGATCCTGGTCCCGTGCTTGACCTACGAGGGGGTCAAGGTGTGGGATACCCTGGCGATCGGCGAGTTCCTGAACGAATTGAAGCCCGAGAAGCATCTGCTGCCCAGGGATCCCGCGCAACGCGCCCACTGCCGCTCGATCAACGGCGAGATGCACTCCGGGTTCGTGTCGCTGAGGCAGGCGCTGCCCATGAACATCAAGGGGCATTTTCCGAATTTCAAGATCTGGACCAAGGCGCGCGCCGACATCGATCGCATTACGACGATCTGGCACGAGTGCCTGACCTCCCATGGCGGGCCGTTCCTGTTCGGCGAAATCAGCCTCGCCGACGCCATGTATGCGCCAGTGGTCAGCCGTTTCCGCAGCTATGGCGTTGCGCTCGATCCTACGCTTTCGGCTTACGCCGAACATATCTGGGCGCTTGCCGAAATGCAGGAGTGGCGCGCCGCCGCGGAAGCCGAAAAAGAAGAGATCGAGGAGTTGGAAGTCGAGTTCTGAAGGTCGAATTCGAAGGTTTCCCTTAACGTAAATGCAAGCGGTCGCCGTTAACCTAGCGTCCGGGCGAGTTGTAGTCCGGGAGTGAGTGATGACGGCGTCGGCGAGTGTTGCGGGTGAGCGCGATTTGAGGCGCGAGATCTACGGCGAAGGCGACCCGACGCTGCAGGATCTCGAGCGGCTGATCGGTGAGGCCCGTGCGCCGGGCGCCGACGACGACGAATTCGCCCGATTGCTCGCCGATGTCGCGACCGATGTGTTGTCGCGCCAGGTCGATCCCCCCGGCTATGTCACCGACGAAGGCGCCGGCTGGCTCATCGAGCGGCTCGCCGCCGGCGGCGGGATCGCGGAGCGAGCCGAATTCGGCATGCTCGCCGCCCTCATTGGCCACGCGGTCAGCGTCCCCGCTGCGCTCGTCACCTTCGCGGTGCGCGAGATCGAGAAGGCGATCCTCACCGGCAAACGCGACGCGCTCGGCGGCGTCGAGCACGAGCCAGGCATCGTCACCGCGGCCGATGTCGAGGCGCTGCGCGTCGTCGTGTTCGGCCCGGCGCGCGGACATGCGCTGCACGTCGACCGCACGTCGGCCGAGGCCCTGTTCGATATCGCGCATGCGACCGCTACCGCCGCAAATGCCCCCGATTTCCCAGACTTCTTTGCCAAGGCGGTAGGCAATTATCTGTTGGGCGCCGATTTCGTGGGCATTCCCGAGCGCGAAGACGCGCTGCACACCGAATCCGAACTCGCGCGTCCGGGCGGCTTCGGCGCGTTCTTCGCTCAGATGCTCGGCGCGGGCCCCCGGCTCTCCGAGATCACCGAAACGATCAGCGGCGACCAGGAGGACGCCGACCGCGCGCTCAACGCCGAGACCGGCCGCCGGCTCGCCGCGGCTTCCCACATCGGCGCGGAATCGGCGGGCTGGGTCGTCGCGCATCTGGCGCGCGGCGGGGAGCTCACCGCCGCCGAAAAGCGGCTGCTCGCGTTCCTGCGCGACGAGGCCGCTTCCGCGCCGTCCGAGCTCAGCAATCTCTACGCCCTGGCCGCGTGAGGGTCTTGTCGCAGCGCGAATTT
>JBKQKS010000131.1:0-4000 GCA_052147395.1 Roseiarcus sp. | reverse complement strand
ACGCGAAACGTCGGCGTGGACGCCGACGCTCCTCGATCGCGCGTGTCGTGTCCTGCTTACGATGACAGGCCCGTTAAGGAATTGACGGGCGTGTCACCGTAAACCTGTAAACCTATGGGGCTAGCTTTCCCGGAAAGGCCGCGTATATAGGAACGCAATACAAGGAGACGCGACATCGCTGATCTGGTCCAAAAGCGGGACGTGGCAGTTTCGATGCGCTTTCGGGACGACGATCTCGATATTATCGATAGGGGCGCAGAACTGAGCGGGCTTTCCCGAACGGAGTTCATGCGCCGGGCAGCGCTTCATGGCGCTCAGATCGCAATTCTGAACGAAACCGTGGTGCGGTTGGCGCCCGAAGCTTTCGCGCAGTTCGTTGCCGCCATCGATGCGCCGGTTGCCGCCATTCCGGTCAAGATGCTCGAACGGCTCTCGCGAAAGGCGCCGTGGGGCGAAGCGCCCAAAGGATGATCTCGCCGCCCGAGCCCCTCAATGCCGATCACGATCTGGCAGCGTTCGATTGCGGTAAATCCGCCCTGAACGACTGGCTCGGCGCCTATGCCCTCGCCAATCAGGCCAAAGGGTTCACCCGTGTGATGGTGTCCCGGGAGAACACTCGTGTGATCGGCTTCTACGGACTTGCGCCGACGGCGGTTCCGCCATCGATTCTGTCCCGGAAGGTGCGAACAGGCCGACCGCCCGATCCGGTTCCCTGCATTCTGTTCGGCCAGCTTGCCGTTGATACCGCCTTTGCGGGCAAAGGCGTAGGCAGCGCGCTGCTCCGGCACGCACTGGAGCGTTGTGTCGCCGCAGCGGACACAATCGGCGGACGCGCGGTCATCGCTCGGGCGATTGACGCCGAGGCCGAGGAATTCTGGAAGTCGTGCGGCTTCATGCGGTCGAGTTCGGATTCCTCGACATTGTTCCGGTCGATCGACGATATCGCCGCATGGCTGGCGCAGACCGGAACATTATCGAGCACGAACGAATAAAGGCGGCGAGGCGAAATAAGTGCGGCGATTTCCTTTCGCGCCTTTGCGAGCGGAACGACGCAACCCACAGCCTACGTCGTACGGCCCCTAGATTGCGTCGTCGCTTCTCTCGCAAAAACGGTCAAGGTCTATTTCAATTGACTCAGTAGTTTTGCCGCGTCGCCTAAATCGCCCCCGAACCCTTTAGCTCCGCGATGCGCGCCTCGGAAAAGCCTCGTGTGCGTAAGATCGTCTCGCCGTCGGCGCCCGCGCGCGGCGGGGGGCGGTGAATCGCGCCTGGGGTGCGCGAGAAACGGGGCGCGGGCGCGGGCTGCGGGCCGCCCTCACCCGCCGCAAAAGTTTTTCGGGCGCGATTATGGGAATGGTCCGGCGCCTCCTCGAGGCTCATCACCGGCGTCACGCAGGCGTCGCTCGCCGCGAAGATTCCTGTCCACTCGTCGCGCGTCTTGCGGGCGAAGGCGGCGGTCAGCGCCTCGCGCCATGCGGGCCACGACGCGGGATCCCAGCGGTCGCCGAGCGCGCAAAAATCGAGGCCCAGGATCTCGACGAACTCAGCGAAAAACTGCGGCTCCAGCGGCCCGACGGCGACGAATTTGCCGTCGGCGCAGGCGTAGGTTGCATAGAAGGGCGCGCCGCCGTCGAGAAAATTCGCGCCGCGCTGGTCCGTCCACAGACCGTTGGCCTTGAAACCGTAGATCATCGCCATCAGCAGCGCGGCGCCGTCGGTCATCGCCGCGTCGACGACCTGGCCCCGCCCCGAGCGTTGGGCTTCGAAGAGCGCGCACATGACTCCGAAGGCGAGCATCATCGCGCCGCCGCCGAAATCGCCGACGAGGTTCAGCGGCGGCGCCGGGCGCTCGGGCGCGCCGATCGCATGCAAGGCGCCGCTGAGCGCGATATAGTTGATGTCGTGGCCGGCGGTCGACGCCAGCGGCCCGTTCTGCCCCCAGCCGGTGACGCGCCCATAGACCAGCTTCGGATTGGCGGCGAGGCAGACCTCCGGCCCGAGCCCGAGGCGCTCCATCACGCCGGGGCGAAAACCCTCGATCAGAGCGTCGGAGCCGGCGATGAGCTCGCGCGCCGTCGCGACGCCGGCTGCGCTCTTCAGATCGATCGCGATCGAACGGCGGCCGCGGTCGATGAAATTGGCGGCGTCGATGGCGGCGAACGCCGCTTTGGCGTCCTTGCGATCGATGCGGATCACGTCGGCGCCGTGGTCGGAAAACATCATGCCGACGAACGGCGCCGGGCCGATTCCCGCCATCTCGACGACGCGCAAACCTTCGAGCGGCCCCATGTCGTTCCCCCTGCCCTCGAAAAGCATTCAGCGCGCGCCTCGCCCCGACGTCAACGCCTGGCGTTTCGCAATTGTTAACGATCTCGCCCTAAGCGGAGAGGGCGTCCCCGCTCCCAGCGCGTCTCGCGAGGAAGTCGGCATGAGGCCGGGGGACCCTGGTCGGCGCCGGCCGACATTTCCCTGTTCCTCACTTCCGCTCCCGCTCGCGAGCCGCCCATGCTGTTCGTCTCGAAGCTCGGCAAGAGCGTCGAAAATCTGCGCGTGTCGACCAAGATCGTGCTCGCGTTCGCTGCGCTGTTCGCGACGACCGTCGGCCTCGGCGGGATCGCGTCCGACCGGCTGGCGAAGATGGACTCCGCGGCTGCGGAAATTCGCTCCCACTGGCTGCCGCGCACGCAAGGTCTCGGCGACCTGCTGTTCCTCGCCCAACGCTTCCGCGTCATCGAAGCGGCGCTGGTGATGGCGCCGCGCGAGGAGCGCGCCGCCGAGGCCAAAACCATCGCCGAAATCAAGGCGCAAGTCGCCAAGGGGCTCGCGGGTCAGCGTAATCTCGCGACCAACGACGGCGAGCGCGCGGAGCTCGCCACGATCGCCAAGACGTGGAGCGAGTATCTCGACCTCGATCAGCAGCTTGGCGACTTCGTGCAAACCGATGGCGGCGGCGCTGCGGCCGACCTCTACCGCGGCGCCATGCGCGAGCTGATCCACGTGCTCCAGGGCGAGCTCTCCAAGGCGGTCTCCGGCAACGTCGCCCACGGCGACGCCGCCACGGACCGCGGCGTGGCGATCGGCGTCAGCGCGCGGCGCGACCTCATGCTGATGAGCGCCGGCGCGGTCGCCGCCTGCGCGGCGATCGGCTTCGCGCTGTGGCGCGGCATTTCCCGCCCGATCGGGGCGCTCACCGCGGCGATGACGGCGCTGGCCCAGGGCGAGCGCGACGTGGAGATCCCCGCCCTCGACCTCGGCAACGAGATCGGCGCGATGGCGCGCGCCGCGAAAGTGTTCGGAGACGACAGTCTGGCGCGGCGCGAGAAACTGAGCCACGAAGTCGAAGCCCAACGCATCGCCGCCGACGCCGAACGGCAGTGCGCCGCCGACGAGCGGTCGAAGACCCACGCGGAACTCGACCGCGCCATGCAGGGCCTCGGCGAAGCGTTGAAGCGGCTCGCCGCCGGCGACCTCGCCCAGAAGGTCGACGATGGCTTCTCCAGCGACTATGCAGCGATTCGCGACGACCTCGACTCGGCCATTCTGCGGCTCAGGGAAACGATGCTGGCGGTGATCGAGTGTTCCGACGCGATCCGCATCGGCGTCCAGGAAATCGCCGACGCCTCGGACGAGCTGTCGCTGCGCACCGATGAGCAGGCGGCGAGCCTCCAGAAAACCTCGACCGCCCTCGACCAGATCGCCGGTGCGGCGCGCAAGGCCGCCGGCGCGGCTTTGCATGCGCGCGATGTCGTCGCCGCGGCCAACGAAGCCGCCAAGCGCAACGAAGCCGTCGTCTCTCAGGCCGTCGACGCGATGGACGGCATTTCCAAATCGGCGACGCACATCAATCGCATCATCGGCGTGATCGACGAGATCGCGTTCCAGACCAATCTGCTCGCGCTCAACGCCGGCGTCGAGGCGGCGCGCGCGGGAGACTCCGGCAAGGGCTTCGCGGTCGTCGCGGCGGAAGTACGGGCGCTCGCCCTGCGCTCCGCCGGAGCGG
>JBKQKS010000130.1:0-3595 GCA_052147395.1 Roseiarcus sp. | reverse complement strand
AAGGAGCCTTGTAGCCGGGGGCGCCGACCCCGGCAGCCGCGGTCAACGCCCGCGGCTACAAGCGGTCGCGTTTCATCCATCGAGGTGTGCGAAGCGCATGTAAACTCATCCTGAGCTTGTCGAAGGAGCGGGAGAAGGGGGTAATCCCGCAAGCCGACGCGCGAGCTAATCCTCCGGCAACCGTATCAGTCCCCTGCTCCCTTTGGCCGCGGCAGCGCGACCACGCGCTCGACGACGGCATAGTCCTGGTAGCCGCAGCGCGCGAGCGGTTTGGCGGCGGCGGTGTCGAACCGGCCGCCGACGATCAGCGCATCGTCGATATGGACGCCGACGACCTCGCCGAGGACGAGAAAATTGTCGAGCTCACGGCCCGTATGGGTCTTCAGCCGCACGGTCTCGACCACCTTGCACTCGAAGGCGGCGTGCGCCTCGGCGACGCGCGGCGCTTTCACGATGCGGCACTGAGCCATCGTGAGCCCGGCATGGGCGAACTCGCTGATGCCCCGCGGCAGCGGCGCGGAGGTCTCGCTGATGGCGAAGAACAGGTCGTGGGACGCCAGATTGGCGACGAATTCGCCGGCCTCGATGGCGAACGACGCCGAATCCTTCATGCCCTCGCTGGAGAAGCCGAGGATCGCTGGCGACGAGGAGAAGGCGTTGAAAAAGCTGTAGGGCGCGAGATTCACCCGTCCGTCCAGAGCGCGCGTAGAGATCCAGCCGATTGGGCGCGGCGCGACGATCGCCTTCATCGGATCATGCGGCAGGACGCTCTTGTCGCGCCCGCGGGGCTCGTAGAACATCGAAACTCCGTCACTCGAAGCGGGTCACGATCGCCTCCATGTCGGGGCGGACGCGATCCTCGGGTCGAATCGTCGGGGCGCCGATATGCACGAAGCCGGCGATGCGCTCGTGCGCGGCGAGCCCGAATCGAGCGCGGAATACGGCGTCGTAGGCGCACCACTCGGTGATCCAGGCGGAACCGAAACCCATGGCGTTGGCCGCCACGGTCAGATTCATGCACGCCGCCCCCGCCGACAGCACCTGCTCCCATTCCGGGATTTTTACGTGCGGCGCGGCGCGCGAGACCACCGCGACCACCAGCGGGGCGCGGGAAAAGCGTCCGAGCTCCGCCTCCCGCGAGGGCTCGTCGAGATCGGGCTGTTCGGCGAGCTTGACCTCGAGCGCGAGCCGCCCGGCGCGCTCCCGCGCGGGGCCCTCGATGACGATGAAACGCCAGGGCGCGAGCTTGCCGTGGTCGGGCACGCGGGCGGCGATCTCGAGCAGGATCGCGAGCTGTTCGGCGTTCGGGCCAGGGTCCGCGAGGTTGACCGGCGGCAGCGAGCGGCGGTGGGCGAGTAGGGCGATCGTTTCGTTCATCGAGGTTTCCGGAGGCTTGGTCGCGCGCAAGTTACCCGAGCGCGCGCCGCTCTGCTACGGGCGCCTTGCCTTCGCCACATCGACGCGTCTAGTACCGGGCGTCGCCTCCGGCAATCCCAGCGAACGCATGCTCCGCATTCTCGTCTTCCTCGTTTTCGCGCTGTTCGCCGCGCCGGCGTTCGCTGGAGATCCGAATACGGCGACGCTGAATCTGACTGCGACGCTCGGCGGCGGCGCGCCGCTCGAGGCCGGCGTGAAATGGCGCATCTTCGACGCCCACGCCGGCGTCGACGGCTCGCATGCGCTGGTCATCGAGACGGCCCTGCCCCACCCGATGGCGACGCTGCCGGCCGGCGATTACGTCGTTCACGCCGCATTCGGGCTCGCCAGCGCGATGAAGCGCGTGACCATCGCCGCCGGCGATTCGTTCACCGAGACGATCCCGATCGCCGCCGGCGCCTTGCGAATTGCGGCGACCCGCAACGACGCGCCGATCGACCCCAACAACATTTCGCTGGCGATCTACGTCCCCGAGCGCAACAACGCCGAGGCCCACCTCGTCTATTCCAGGGCGCGGCTCGGCGAGGTGATCGGCGTGCCCGAGGGCGCCTACCACATCGTCTCGACCTATCTCGACACCGTCGGGGTCGGCGCGCTCGATGCGCCCAAGACCGCCAACGGCGCGACGGCGCCGACGCCCAGCAATTCCGTCGCCAGCGGCGACGTGCGCGTCGCCGCCGGCAAGATCGTCGACGTGACGCTGCATCACCGCTTCGCCAAGGTCACGATCAAGCTCGTCGGCGCGCCGGGCGGCGTGGCGCTCGCCAACACCACTTTCACCGTGCTGACGCCGGGCGGCGACATCGTGAGCGAACTGATCGGCGCCTTCCCTTCGCTGGTGCTCGCCGAGGGCGACTACATCGTCATCGCCCGGCACGACGCCAAGACTTACCAATCGACGTTCCCGGTCAAGTCCGGCCTGGACCGCGAGGTCGAAATCATTGCAAAAGACAACGGCGAACAGGGGTAGTGACGGGATGCAGACGTTCTTCGTCGAGATCAAATGCGGGCTCGGCCGCACCTACCAGGTGGCGAACGCGCTGGCGGAAGCCGAGATCGCCTCGGAGATCTATTCGATCGCCGGCGATTTCGACATCCTCGCCAAGTTCTACGTCGACGGCGACGTCGACATCGGCCATTTCGTCGGCCAGAAAGTGCAGACGATTGCGGGCATCGTCGACACCCGCACCATCATCACCTTCCGCGCCTTCTAGCCATGCTGTTTTCCCTCCTCCCCCTCGCCGCGATGATCAGCGCCTCGCCCGCCGCGACAGACCCCCCGGCCTATCTGTTCGACGCGATCCGCCCGCGGACCGCCTATCGCATCGCCTGGGACAGGCTCGTCAAGGACGTGCAGCCGACGCCGGACTGGCTGCGCAAATTCGACTCCGACTTCGACGGCGTCTCCGGCGCCATCAAACAGGTCACCGTCGACGGCAAGCCCTATCTGGCCTCGTTCGTCTGCAAACCGACCGAATGCGCTCAGCACCGATTCGTCGTGCTGTTCGAGGCCAACGGCTCGCGCGCGCTCGGAGCGCTCGGCGGCGGCGGCGAGCCGCCGGCGTTCTTCGGCAATCCGTCGAAGGACGAACAGGACGCGCTGGCGAAGGGATTCTGAACTCCGGGCGGGGCTGAGAAATTACCGCTTTGCATCGCCGATTTTTCTGCTATATCGCCGCCCGCCGACCGGCATGATCCCCGATAGCTCAGCTGGTAGAGCATTCGACTGTTAATCGAATGGTCGCAGGTTCGAGTCCTGCTCGGGGAGCCATAAAAGTCAGACACTCAACCGGAGCGGGGGTACCCATGATCCGCTCGGGGCGCATACCTGTTCGGCACGCCGAGCTACTGGAAATTTGCGCACACGCGAACAACATTGGTAAAGGTTTCGCGGTCGCGTTGAGGATTATTAGGCTTTTCGTTGACACGATCGCGAGTGAACTGGCAAGGTCGATACCGCCTGATTTGGCTTCCGTGGCCCAGGAACACTGATATGGACAACGCAGTGTCAGCCGCAGTCGTCTCCGAGCGTGGAGAGTCCTAACCACAGATAGACAGGAAAACCGCGGCTTTCCACGGAAAGCCCGTCCAACCTGCTGTCCAGGTCAAACTAGAGGGTCCTGTGACGGATCGTTCGGTTGCTTGAAATGGAGGGCAT
>JBKQKS010000129.1:0-30008 GCA_052147395.1 Roseiarcus sp. | reverse complement strand
CAAGGTGAATGTCGTCGGGAATCCGGTCGAAGGCGATGTCCACCAGCCGCTCCTCGTTGACCGGATCGCTCTGCATTTCGATGCGCTCGATATGGCCCTCGTAGGTCACGTCCGGCCGCGAGCGCAGCGTGATGTCGGCGGGCTGGCCGACCCGCAGAGCGCCCGCCAGCCGCTCGTCGACATAGCCCAGCACCCAGATCGTATGCCGCGCCACGAGCGTGAACACGGTCTGGCCGGGATTGGGCGCGGCGCCCAGCTCCAGGCTTCGCGAGACCACCCGCGCATCGTACGGCGCGCGCAGGGTGTAGTTGTCGAGGATCGCTCGTTGCAGGGTCGCCTGCGCCTCGGTGGACAGCAGCGCCGCTGCGGCGACCGTCTGCTCGGCGCGCGCCGACGTCACGCCCGCCTCTGCGACGCTGACGGCGGTGGCGTTCGTCTCGGCCTCCTCCTTGGAGACGACGCCATTCGCCGCGAGCCGCGTGCGGCGATTGCTAATCGCCTCAAGGTTGGCGAGCGTCGCCTCGGCGGCGGTAACATCCGCCTGCGCCTTGATGACGTTGGCGCGGGCCTGAGTCACGCCCGCCTCTGCGACCGCGAGCTGCGCTTCGACGTCACGCGCGTCGAGGCGAGCGAGGACGTCGCCCGTTTTGACGATGTCGCCCTGATCGGCGCTGAGCGCGACCAGCACACCGCCGACTTTGAAGCCGACATTCGATTCCACCCGCGCGCCGACCGTGCCGAGTCCATAAACGCGTTCGGCGACGTCGGTCGCGACCGGCGCGACCGCCACGTTCACCGGCCGCAACAGTGCCGCCCACGCCGCGAATGCCGCTCCGACGGCCACGGCGACGATCGTCGCCGACCACGCGAAGCGTACGCGGGCCGGCATGCGCGCGAGCGCGTTCCACAACAGCGTCAGGCCATAGCCAACGACGAATGCGGCCGCGGCGGTGGCCGTAACGATCAGCGCCGCGGTCTGAGCAAAGCTGAGCGACCCGAGATGGTGCGGCTCCGCCTTGCCCAGCAGGACACTGGCGACGCGCGTGAGGTGATAGCCGGCTCCGAGCGCCGCGACGGCCAGTCCGACGATCTTCGGATTAATCGTCCTCGCGCCCATCGCATTCGCTCTCTACGTACCGGCTTCCGCGTTCGATCCCACGCGATCATACCCCCGCCTTCCCGGGCGACTTGCGCGTCGCGTCGTGGCTCCCATCGCAGAACCATTCTTGCACGCACGACGTCGCCGACGCATGATTTCGATCATGTCGTTGACAATCCCGCCCTTCCTAAACGGCCTGCGCCTGCACGAGCACGCCTACCTGCCCGGCGAAGCGGTGTTCCATCTGGGCGATACGGTGCGCCGCGTGCATCTGGTGTGCGAAGGCGTCATCCATCTCGTTCGCCACCAGCGCAACGGGTCGGCGCTCATCCTCCAGCGCGCAGGGCCCGGGTCGATCCTCGCTGAAGCGTCTCTGTACTCGGCTCGCTATCACTGCGACGCGCGGGCCGAAACCGCGGCGTCGACGTGGTCCGTGTCGCGCGCCAACCTGCGCGGCCGGATTGCCGAGAGCCCGCAGTTGTCGGAGGCTTGGGCGGACCATCTCGCCAGCGAGGTGCAACGCGCTCGCTTGCACGCGGAGATTCTGTCGTTGAGGACGGTCGCCGAACGGCTCGAGGCCTGGATCGCCTGGAACGGCGCGCCGCCGGCGAAGGGGCGCGGCGCGCTCGTCGCCATGGAGATCGGCGTCACGCCGGAGGCGTTGTATCGCGAAATGGCGAAACGGCGTTGAGGCGCGCCACTACCGCGCGCCCTCGCGGCGCCGCGAGGGGCGCTCGCCTCAGGGCCCGGGCGTGTCGCGGAAGACGACGCGTTGATCGGCAGCGCCGCCCGAACCCATCGGACGCAAACGTTTCATCGGTTTGCGACGCCGGTCGGCGTCCCGACTCTCTGCCGATTTGCCGCTATGGCGAACGGCAGCTCATGGCGCGTCCCCTCCGTATCGCGATCGTCGGCTTCCCCCGGAAGCTGCCGTTCGCATAGATGTTCGCAATCGTCGGACGCGGGTAGTTGTCGAAACCGCCGAGCGTTGAGCACGTCCGCGTCAGCAGCGATCAAAGGGAATAGCGGACGTTCACGCTGGCCCTGAGGCAGTGGCTCCAAACTACGTTGGAGCGCGCGACCGGCACATCGGGATCGAGTGCGATGACGACCTGATGTCGTCGGATTAGGTCGCGTCCCCTGGAAAATAAGGGCCTTCGCGCGGAGGCGCTCCCAGGCGCGCGCGGCCTCGCAGTCCCGAACGCGTGCTGTCCGCCCGAAGCGTCCCTTCCTTGCAGCTCGGCCTCACAAGCTTATCCCCGACCGCCGGGACTTTCCAAGCATTTCCGCGACAGATCCGTTTGCGAAACGCTAGCTGATCAATATTCGCGCCGACGACAATGTATTTTCTTGTCGCGCCGGGTTCCAATCATAATGCATTCAACTGGATGCAACGGTCGATGCCAACACGTATCCGCCGCCGCGAACGGTCTTGATCAGTGTGGGATTTTTTGGGTCGGCCTCGATCTTGCGGCGTAGCCTGCCGACCTGGACGTCTATGGCGCGGTCGTACGGACCGGGGACGCGCCCGCGCGTCGCGTCGAGCAACTGGTCGCGGCTCAATACGTTTTGAGGACTGCGCAAGAAAGCGAGCAAGAGTTCATACTCGCCGCCGCTGAGATCGACGAGAACCCCGTCTGGCGCCGTGAGTTGGCGGCGGCCAGTATCGAGCATCCAGCCAGAGAACCTGAGGCGACGACTGAGAGGAACTTCCGCGGGTACGCTCGCAAGGGCATCGGTCCTTGACGCCGGAGGCGCCACGCGGCGCAACACCGCACGGACGCGAGCGAGCAGTTCCCGCGTGCTGAAAGGCTTGGCGAGATAGTCGTCGGCGCCGGTCTCCAGACCGGCCACCCTGTCCGCCTCGCTATTGAGCGCCGTCAAAAAAATGATCGGTGTGCGGTCCCGCGCGCGCAGATGCCGGCAGAGCGCCAGCCCATCCTCGCCAGGCAACATCATATCGAGAATGACGAGATCGGCCGGATCGTTGGCAAGGCTCTGCCGCATCGCCGGACCGTCAGGAGCGGCGCTCACGCGAAACCTATACGGCTCCAAGAACTGTCGAACCAGTTCGCACAGTTCGGCGTCGTCATCGACGATGAGGATGTGGGGCGCCTCCGCCAAATTCTCAGCCTCCGGAAACCGACTGACGCGGCAAGACGACCCTGGCCCGTAAGCCGCGCTCGACCCGGTTCTCCAAGCGGATGTCGCCGCCGTGCGCCCGCGCGATCGAGCGCGCCGTCGCGAGGCCCAGGCCGATGCCGCCGGTGCGCTTGTTGCGCGAGCGTTCGAGCCGGAAAAACGGTTTGAACACGTTCTGGATCTGGTCGTCCGGTATGCCGGGGCCGTCGTCGTCGATGTCGATACGCACGTTTCCTCGATCGCTGGACGCCCGCACCCGAACGCCGCCACCATAGCGAACGGCGTTGTCGACGAGATTGGCGAACAACCGCTTCATCGCCAGCGGGCGCCCCTCGTAGACGAGCCGCCCTTCCCAAGCGAATTCGGCTTGGTTTCCCGCATCGACGGCGTCGTCGCAAAGGGTCGTCAAAAGGGCGGCGAGGTCGATCGGTTGGCTGGCTTCCTCGGCAGCCTCGTCGCGCGCGAAGGCCAGAATTGAATCGACCATTTGCGCCATCTCGTCGAGGTCGGCGAGCATCTTGGCTTGCGCTCCGGCGTCGGCGACCGTTTGCTCGGTGCGCAACCGCAAGCGGGTGATCGGTCCGCGCAGGTCGTGCGATATAGCGGCCAGCATGCGCAAGCGGTCGTCGACGAAACTGCGAATGCGCATCTGCATCTGATTGAAGGCGCGCGAAGCTGTGCGCACCTCATCGGGCCCGTCTTCAGGCAGCGGCGGAGCGTTGACGTCCACGCCGAGCCGTTCGGCCGCCTGCGCGAATTCCGACAGCGGCGCAGTGATCCAGCCGCTCGCCCACCACGCAAACACAATGATCGCGACCGCCATGATGACGGTCGACACCATCGACCCGGCGGACCAGGCCCCGTCGCGCATGCTCAGGCCGCCGAACGAGGCCAATGCCGTGCTGGCCAGATGCGAGACCGTGAGACCCACCAGGAGGGTCGAGACCGTGCGCATGCGAATGGAGTTCCTCAACACTTTCATGCACCTCCCGGCCGGTCGCCGAGGCGATCCTCGATAGCAAGGGGACGCCAGCATGGCGAGCGACGAATCGTAACCGCGCCGCCGGTCCCGGTGACAATTTGTTACACGCGCAGACGTCGTTGCGTTACCCGACGGAGCGATCTTCGCGAACGTGAAAACGATCCCACTAACGGAGACCATCATGAGAACGCAGATTCGCCTTCCCCTCGCCGCCGCTTTCCTCGTCGCCGGCCTGTCTCTGGCCAACGCCCAGACCGCCGCGGACTACAACGCCCATCACGCGGCGACCCAGGCCGCGCCGACCGACGCCGCCAAGGCGCCGGCTGCCCCCGGCGACGGAGGCCCGATGATGGGGACCGGGCCGATGAAATGTGGCGGCATGGACCAAATGGCCGAGATGATGCAGATGATGGGCGGCATGGCGGGCCCGGGCGCTTCGACCATGATGCCGTTCGCGCATGTCGAAGGCCGGATCGCCTTCCTCAAGGCCGAACTCCACGTCACCGACGCACAGGCGTCGCAGTGGAACGCCTTCGCAGACGTTCTGCGGGCCGCCGCCAAGACCTCCCGTGAGGCCATGGACAAGGTCAGCAACTCCGGCGAAGCCATGACTGCGACGGCTCGCCTCGACGCGATGGTGACTAAGATGACGGCTCGCCTCGAAGGCATCAAGGCCGTCGCTGACGCGGAGAAGGCGCTCTACGCCGTGCTCACTGACGAGCAGAAGGCCGTCGCCGACGAACTCCTGCTCGGCGCGCCGACGGGGATGCGGACGGGCGGGCGCGGCGACTGACCCGCAGCCCGTCGCGACGAACGCGAGGCGGTCCCCCCCAGTGCCCCCACCGCCTCGCGTTCGTCTGTCCAGCTTGGGGGTCGCGACGAAAATACCGCGCGGTCTCCTCGACCTCCTCCATGTGCGGATGTCCGGTCGCTGACCGCATCAACTTTCGAAAGGACAGGCCATGTCGTTCGACACCTTCTTCTACTTGGCGCTGTTCGCCGGCGCGTTTTTCGTGATGACGCGATTTGGTTGCGGCGCACACGCTTTCGGTCATTCGCATCACCGCGGCGGTCAACCGCGTGGCGACTCCACCCCGGCGGCGATGGCCCGTTCCGAGGTCGAACCGCTCGCCGACGGGCAGGCGACCGACCCGGTCTGCGGCATGATCGTCGACAGGGCGACCGCGCTCTCGACCATCCATGACGGCAAGACTTACCACTTCTGCTCACAGCCTTGCCGCGAAAGATTCCTGGCCGCGCCGGCGTCATACGTGCTTGCGAGCGCGGCCGCTGCGAAACCTGGGCGCCAACATCACGGATGCTGCTGACCAGGACCCGTCCCACTCCCTTCAAACACATGGAAGCCGGATCATGCATCGTCGTGAATTCCTCAGCGTTTTGCTTACTGGCGCGGCCGTGGCCGGCACAGCCTCGGTCCTGAAGCCTCCATTGGCTCTTGCGAACGATCCGCCGGCTCCCGGCGGCGACTCGCCTCGCCAACTCGCGATCGTCGACCGAACCATCGAAGTGAAAGGCCGCTCCGCCAAGGTCTTCGGTCTTGTCCGGCCGGACGGCCTGCCGGGCCTGGTTCTCGACGCCGGTTCGACCTTCGACGTCGCGCTGGCGAACAACGCTTCCGATCCGACCCTCATCCACTGGCACGGCCTCACGCCGCCCTGGCCGATGGACGGCGTTCCCGACAACCCGGCGCCCCTTCTGAAGCCTCGCGAGACGCGCCGCTATACCTTCCCGGTCGGCGAGGGCGGCACGAACTGGATGCACGCCCACACGCTCCAGGAGCAAAAGCTGCTGGCGGCGCCGCTGATCGTCCGCACCGAGGAGGATCGCAAGCGCGACGAGCAGGAGGTCGTCATCCTGCTGCACGATTTCAGCTTCACGGCGCCCGAGGAGATCCTGGCCGGGTTGAAAGGCGCAGCGCCAACGATGCCAATGAATGGCGGCGCCGGAATGCCGATGAACCACGGCGCGACGATGGGCCCGATGATGAACGGTCAGATGTCCGGCATGATGGGCCAGCATATGGCGATGATGCAGGGCGGGAACATGTCCGGGATGGGCATGACGATGGACGTCAATGACATCGACTTTGACGCCTACCTCGCCAATGACCGCACACTCGACGACCCCGAGGTCGTCACGGTCGAGAAGGGCGGCCGGGTGCGGCTGCGCCTCATCAACGGCGCGACCGCGACTGCTTTCACGATCGACACAGGGAGCGTCGGCGGCGAACTCGTCGCCGTGGACGGTCAGGCCGTTCAACCCATAAAGGGGTCCCACTTCCCGATCGCGATGGGGCAGCGGCTCGACATTCGCCTGCAACTGCCGGCGGGCGGCGGCGCCTTCCCGGTGCTGGCGCTGCGCGAAGGCGCCAAGGAGCGGACAGGCGTCATTCTCGCCTCGGCAGGCGCGGCCGTGCCGCGGCTGCCGACGCTCGGTGAGACCGACGGCGCGGGGGTCGGGCTCGATCTCGAAACCCGGCTGCGCGCCGTGAAGCCGCTGGCGGCGCGACGCGCCGACAAGCGCTATGCCTTGACCCTGACAGGCGGGATGGACGGCTACAACTGGGCGATCGCCGGCGAAGCGCCGAAGGTCAAACTGGGCGAGCGCGTCGAAGTGACGATGCGCAACATGTCGATGATGAGCCATCCCATGCACCTGCACGGGCATCACTTCCAGGTGGTCGCGATCAACGGCGCGCCCCTAGCCGGCGCGGTCCGCGACACTGTGATGATCCCGCATATGGCGGCGGTGACGGTCGCCTTCGACGCCGTCAATCCCGGCAAGTGGCCGCTGCATTGCCACCAGCTCTACCACATGGCGTCGGGCATGATGACGTTCGTGATCTACGACGGCCTGGCCTGAGGCAATGCAACTCCTGCGTGGCGGTCGCTCGGGCGGTCACGCGCCACAACTCCAATTCCGGAGAATCCTTATGAACTCTTTCCTTACAGGAAATCCGCTCGCCAAGGGCCGCGTCGTGTTCCTGGCGTTCTGCGCGGTCGTCGCGGTCTTCCTCATCTACGAGCACACTGCGCACGTGCTCGGCGCCTTGCCCTTCCTGCTGCTGCTCGCCTGCCCGCTGATGCACCTGTTCATGCATCACGGCAGTCACGGCCAGCACGATCACGGGGCCGCGCACGGCGCGCCCGCAAACCTCGACGGCGTCCCCGTCGCTTTCAGCCAACCGCGGAGTCACGACCATGAATGATGCTTCGCCCGCCTATGGCCTCTGGAGTCTCGTTCTCATCAACTCGGCGATCTTGATCATCTTCGCGGCGAGCTTCACGCGCACTCCGACGGGGCGCGACTGGCGCTCGCTTGGGATGTTTTCGGCGTTCGTTGTCGCGCTGTTCACGGAGATGTACGGGTTCCCGCTGACGATCTATTTGCTTTCGGGTTGGCTGGTGCAGAGGTTTCCCGGCGTCGACTTCTGGTCGCACGACGGCGGTCATCTGCTAGAGCGGATGTTCGGCTGGGGCGGCGATCCGCACTTCGGCCCGTTTCACATCCTCAGCGACATCCTGATCTTCGCGGGCTTCGCCCTGCTGGCAGAGGCCTGGAGGGTGCTGTTTGCGGCGCAGCGTGACCATCGGCTCGCCGAGAGCGGCGCCTACGCCTGGGTGCGGCATCCGCAATATGTCGGTTTCATTGTGATCATGACCGGCTTCCTGCTTCAGTGGCCAACCCTGCCGACGTTCGTCATGTATCCGATCATGGTCTGGATCTATGTCCGGCTGGCCGATCGCGAGGAAGCTATTTCGGAGACGGAATTCGGCGCGGAATGGCTCGCCTACGCCGCCAGGACACCGGCCTTCCTCCCCCACCGGGGCCGGCGGGAGAGGGACGCGCTGCGATGACTTCAGTTCGCGACGCCACCGAGATCGTCGAGGATCGGGCAATGTGCGCGATCGTCGCCATGACAGGATGCGACGAGCCTTCGCAGCGTCGCGGCCATCGTCTGCATTTCGGCAATCCGACGTTCGAGATCGCGGAGATGGTCCGCGGCAAGCTTGCGGACGTCGCGGCTGGGGCGCGACTTGTCGCGCCACAGCGCAAGCAGTTCCGATATCTCTGCCATGGCGAAGCCGAGCTTGCGCGCGCGGCCGATGAACTGCAGTTCGTGCACTTCCTCGGCCCCGTAGTCGCGATAACTGTTGCGCCTGCGGGCGGCGGGGCGCAGCAGGCCGATCGCTTCGTAGTGGCGGATCATCTTGGCGCTGACGCCAGAGGCGTCCGCGGCCGCTCCGATATTCATGGCGGAATCTCGCTTGACCTTCCCATAGTGGGAAGGTCTAGCCGAGACGGCGACATTTGGCAAGCGGCCCCGATTTGGGCCGCGAAGGAGATATGCCCATGACCGACCTTTCCGCCCACAAGCGCCATCAAGCGCACCACGACGCGCATCCGGTGATGGCCATGTTCGAGCCTCCCCTCGCCGAGGGCCAGGCACGGGACCCCGTCTGCGGGATGGCCGTGGACACGGTGACCGCGAAGCACGTCGCGGAACACGCGGGCGAGACGTATTACTTCTGCTGCGATGGGTGCCGGCAGAAGTTCCTCGCCGGTCCCGACACGTTTCTCAAAGGCAAAACCTCCGCCCCGGCGGCCGCGTCGAGCCAGGCCGTCGATCCGGTCTGCGGGATGAGAGTCGATCCGTCCACGGCCAAGCAAAAGGCCGAACACGACGGCAAGAGCTTCTATTTCTGCTCCGGCCGCTGCCGCGAGCGGTTCGAGGCCGACCCGGCGCGCTATGTCGCCGCCTCTCCGGCCCCGCCCAAACCAGCGCCCGTCGGGACGATCTACACCTGCCCGATGCATCCCGACATCCGTCAGGTCGGCCCGGGATCCTGCCCGATCTGCGGCATGGCGCTGGAACCCGAAGTCGCGACCGGGAATGAGGGACCGAGCGCCGAACTCGTCGACATGAAGCGGCGATTCTGGATTGGCCTCGGACTGTCGGTCCCGGTGGTCGCCCTCGAAATGGGCGGCCATCTCCTTGGCATGCATTGGGTGTCGCCAACGGCGTCCAACTGGGCGCAGTTCATTCTGGCGACGCCGGTGGTGCTCTGGGCAGGCTGGCCGTTCTTCGAGCGCGGCTGGGCCTCGCTGAAGTCCCGCAACCTCAACATGTTCACGCTGATCGCGATGGGAGTCGGCGTGGCCTGGGTCTACAGCGTCGTCGCGACGCTCGCGCCGGGGCTCTTTCCGCCGACGTTCCGCGGCGAAGGCGGCGCCGTGGCGATCTACTTCGAGGCCGCGGCCGTGATCACCGTCCTCGTCCTGCTCGGACAGGTGCTCGAACTGCGCGCGCGCGAACAGACCGGCGGGGCGATCCGCGCCTTGCTGGATCTCGCTCCCAAGACGGCGAGACGCATCCGGCCCGACGGCGGCGACGAGGACGTCGCCCTCGAAGCCGTCGCGGTCGGCGACCGGCTGCGCGTGCGGCCGGGCGAGAAGGTCCCGGTCGACGGCGAGATCGTCGAGGGACGCAGCGCGATCGACGAATCCATGGTGACTGGCGAGTCGATGCCGGCCGCCAAGGGCATCGGCGATAAGGTGATCGGCGCCACGATGAACCAGTCGGGCGGCCTCGTGATGCGCGCCGACAAGGTCGGGCGCGACACGATGCTGGCGCAGATCGTCCAGATGGTGGCGCAGGCGCAGCGCAGCCGCGCGCCGATCCAGCGGCTCGCGGACCAGGTCGCCGGTTGGTTCGTGCCGACGGTCATCGCAGTCGCGCTCGTCGCCTTCGCATCCTGGGCGTCGTTCGGTCCGGAGCCGCGTTTCGCCTACGGCCTAGTCGCGGCGGTGTCCGTGCTTATTATCGCCTGCCCATGCGCGCTGGGCCTTGCGACGCCGATGTCGATCATGGTCGGCATCGGACGTGGCGCGCAGGCCGGCGTCCTCATCAAGAACGCCGAGGCGCTGGAGCGCTTCGAGAAGGTCGATACCCTGGTGGTCGACAAGACCGGCACGCTCACGGAGGGCAAGCCGAAGGTCGTGGCGCTGAAGCCGGTCGGCACGAGCGAAGAGGACCTGCTGCGATTCGCCGCCAGCGTCGAGCAGTTGAGCGAGCATCCGCTCGCGGCCGCGGTCGTACAGGCGGCGCAGCGGCGCGGCGTCGCGCTCGGCAAAGCCGACGCGTTCGACGCCCCTTCGGGCAGGGGCGTCACTGCGACGGTCGACGGCCGGCGCGTGACGCTAGGCAACGCTGCCATCATGCGGGCCGCCGGCGTCGATGTCGACGCGCTGGAGGGATCGGCCGACGAACTCCGTCGGGACGGGGCGACGGCCATTTTCGTGGCGGTCGACGGCAAGGCGGCCGGCGTCCTCGCGATCGCCGATCCTGTGAAGGCGACGACCCCCGACGCCGTCCGGGCCCTGCGAGACGACGGCGTCCGGATCGTCATGCTGACCGGCGACAACCGGACGACCGCGGAGGCGGTCGCCCGCAAGCTCGGCATCGACGAAGTCGAGGCCGAGGTGCTGCCCGAGGACAAGGGCAAGGTGGTCGAGCGCCTGCGCAAGCAAGGACGCGTGGTCGCGATGGCCGGCGACGGCGTCAACGACGCGCCGGCGTTGGCCGCGGCGGATGTCGGGGTCGCCATGGGCACGGGGACTGACGTCGCGATGGAGAGCGCGGGCGTCACGCTATTGCGCGGCGATCTTCAGGGCCTCGTCGCCGCCCGCAAGCTGTCGCGGGCAACGATGGGCAACATACGTCAGAACCTGTTCTTCGCCTTCATCTACAACGCGGCCGGCGTTCCGATCGCCGCCGGTGTCCTGTACCCCGTGTTCGGATTGCTGCTGTCCCCGATCATCGCCGCCGCGGCGATGGCGCTGTCGTCCGTCAGCGTCATCAGCAACGCCGCGCGTCTGCGATTCACTCAACTCTAGCCACGGATGGAGAAGAACCATGCATAACCGAGTCTCTCGAAGAACCCTGGTGCGCGCCATGTTCGCTTTTGCGGCGGCGCCCGCGCTTTTCGGCCGCGCGTCGGCGGCGCCGACGATGACCGTTCACAAGGACCCGAACTGCGGCTGCTGCCAAGGCTGGGTCGCGCACGTGCGAAGCGCCGGCATCGCAGCGGCGGTCGTCAACGAGGCGGACATGTCCGCCGTCAAGGCGCGCCTGAACGTCCCGGAATCGCTCGCCTCCTGCCACACAGCCGAGATCGACGGCTATGTGATCGAGGGGCACGTCCCTGCTGTCGCGATCCTGAAGCTCCTGAAGGAACGACCCCAAGCCATTGGTCTCGCGGCGCCCGGCATGCCGGACGGTTCGCCGGGCATGGAGACGGGCGGGCCAAAGGAGGTGTTCGACGTCCTGATGTTCGGCGCGAACGGCGTGAAAAGCTACGGGCGGTTCCGGGGCGCGGATTGGGTCTGAGCCGACAAAGACCATTCCAGCTTCGCCAGCGCGCTATGCCTTGGCGCAGATCGCGCTGCACTGGACGGTCGCGCTGCTCGTCGTCGAGCAATACGCGACGAGCGGCGCCATCTTGCGCACCCATGCGTATCGGCCGCTCGGCAAGGGCCCGGACCCGCTCGACCTGACTTTGCATGCGGCGCACACGCGCGTCGGGCTTCTCATCTTCGGCCTCGTCGCGCTTCGTGTGGCGCTTCGGGCGCTGTGGGGCGCGCCGGCGTGGGCCGGCGGACTGCCGCTCTGGCGGCGACGTCTCGCGACGGGAGTTCAGTACAGTCTTTATGGCGCGCTGCTGGCGCAGGCCGCGACCGGCGCGGTCACAAGCTACATCTGGTGGCCGATGAGCGCGGCGCACAGGGCGCTGTTCTTTGCCCTGCTGGTTCTGCTCGCGGCGCATCTTGCCGGCGCGACGCTCTCGCTGGCGAGCCGGCCACGCGAGACGCTTTACCGTATCACGGGACTCCTGGCTCCGGGCGAAGCGCGTCCGCGGGCGGAGCCCTGAAATAGAGGAGAACTACGATGTTGAACGGCTTTGGCATGATGGGCGGCGGCATGTGGGGCATGGGGGTGATTTGGCTTATCATTCTGGTCCTCGTGATCCTCGGAATTGCCGCGCTCATCAAGTACCTGCGCGGCTGAATCATATTTTCAAGCCCTTGACTCCCCCGGCAATCTGGAATCCGCCCCGGTTACCATTTCAGCAGCCAGCCGCTTGAAAGGCCGTCGGGTTCTGCATCGGACGCCCGCCCTCATGCGACCGGTAGACCGGCCGCCTTCCATTCGGGAAACCCGTCCTCCAATCGACGGGCTTCGAAGCCGTTCTGGCGCAGCAGCGCCACCGCTTCGAAGGCGAAGACGCAGTAGGGGCCACGGCAATAGGCGACGACGTCGCGGTCTTTCGGTAAGCGACGGAATTGCTCGGCGAGTTCGCGCAGCGGCATGTTGATCGCCTGCGGCAAGTGACCGGCCTCGAATTCGTCTTCCGGCCGGACGTCGAGAACGGTCACCAGCCCGTCCGCGATCCTGTTGGCCAGTTCCTCGCGCGTGACCGGCTCCATCGAATCTCGGTCGTGGAAATAGCCGCCTACGATTTCGCGCACTTCCGCGACATTGCGCTCGCCGACGCGATGCAGAGCCGCGACGAGGTCGAGCACGGCCGGGTCGCTGAGTCGGTAGAGGATCTGCTTGCCGTCGCGGCGTGAGACGAGCAGTCCGGCCCGGCGCATCAGCCGCAAATGCTGTGAGGCGTTTGCGACCGACAGCCGCGACGCGGTCGCAAGGTCCTCCACGCTGCGCTCCCGCTGCGCCAGAAGCTCCAAAATGACGAGCCGGTGGGCATGTCCCAGCGCTTTGGCGACTTCGGCGAACTGGGCGAAAAGAGCGGCCTTGGGCGAGGGACTTGACACGATTTTCAACTCATAGGATTATTCAACATAACAATTGAACAATGCTCGCACGGTTTGTCAAGCGCCGCAGGCGTCGAGGCGGACGTGGCGACCTTTCCAGGTCCGAGCGATCTTGGGAGCCGCTCATGATTCTCAGGCAGTTTCTGCACGCCAATCCCGTGGGCATTTCGTACCTGTTCGGCTGCGGCGGCAAGGCCTCGGCGGCCGTCGTCGATCCGGTCGGCGAGATTGCGCCCTACCTTCAGGCCGCGGCGGACGCAGGGGTGCGCATCCTCTACGTCGTCGATACGCATATTCACGCGGACCATGCCTCGGCAGGACGACCCTTGGCCAAAGCCGCAGGCGCGCAATATGTCCTCTATGCTGGCGCCGAGGCCTCGCCCGACTTTCTCGGCGTGCGCGACGGCGACGTTCTGCCCCTCGGAAACGTGACCGCGCAAGTCCTGCACACGCCGGGCCATACGCCCGAACACATCTGCCTTTTGGTGACCGACAAGACACGAGCCGAAGAGCCGTGGTTCATCGTCACCGGGCACACGTTGATGATCGGCGACGTCGGCCGCACCGAACTCGTCGCTTCGGCCGAGGCGGGCGCACGCGATCTCGTCCGCAGCCTGAAGCGCCTCAAGTCGCTGCCGGACTATCTGGAAGTGCTGCCGGGCGCGCTGGCGGGTTCGGTCTGCGGCCGGGGCCTCAGCGGCAATCCCGTCTCGACGATCGGATTCGAACGACGCAACAACGCAGCGTTCCGCCTCGAAGACGAGGCCGCGTTCGTCGAGTTGATGATCAAAAACATTCCGCCGCCGCCGGCGCGCGCCGCCGAGTTCCGCGCCACCAACGCAGGCAGGAGCGCATGAAAATCCAGTTCGGCCCGGCGAAGACCGCGTGGACGAGCGCGGCTTCGCCGAATTGGAACTGATCGACGCCGCGCGCGCCGCGGCAGGAGTGACGAACTCACCGCCGAAACGCGGGAAGCGGACGAGACGTCGGCGCGCCGAACGCGAGTTGGGGCGAGCGCGAGCCGAGTTCATTGTTGGAATACTCCCATGAATCCGATCTATCTCGACTACAACGCTTCGACGCCGATCGACCCGGCGGTGGCCGGCGTCATGCGGCCGCTGCTCGAAGGCGCCTATGGCAATCCGTCGAGCGGTCACTGGGCGAGCGTAGATGCGCGCGCCGCTCTCGAAGAGGCGCGGCGTCAGGTCGCCGGGCTCCTCGATTGCGAGGCCGACGAAATCGTCTTCACCAGTGGCGGCAGCGAAGCCAACAACCTCGCGCTGAAAGGGCTGTTCTTCGCCCGCGCCGGCAAGCCGTCGCATGTCGTCACCTCTCAGATCGAACATGCCGCAATCCTCGAACCCTGCCGGTTTCTCGAAAACCTCGGCGCGACAGTGACTCGCGTTCGCGTCGACTCTCACGGCCTCGTCGATCCCGACAACGTACGCGGTGCGATCCGCATGGACACCTTCCTCATCAGCGTCATGCACGCCAACAACGAAGTGGGAACGATCCAACCGATCTCGGAGTTGGCGAAGATTGCGCGCGAGCATGGCGTCGCGCTGCACACCGACGCGGCCCAATCGGTCGGCAAGATCGAAACGAAGGTCGACGATCTCGGCGTCGGCCTGCTGTCGATCGCCGGCCACAAAGTCTACGCGCCGAAAGGGATCGGCGCGCTTTACGTGCGCCGAGGGATAACTCTCGAACCTCTGATCCACGGCGCGGGGCACGAGCGGGGACGGCGCGCCGGCACCGAAAGCGTCCTGCTCGCGGCGGCGCTCGGCAAGGCGTGCGAGATCGCCCAATCGCTCGCAAGCGCTTCGCCGACGCAGCGCCTGCGCGATCACTTCTGGAACCGGCTCCAAACCGTTTTCGGAGATCGCGTCGCCCTGAACGGTCATGCCGAGGAGCGGCTGCCGAACACGCTCAACGTCTCCTTCGTCGGCCGCGTCGGCGCCGACATTCTCGAGCGGGTTCCGGAGATCGCCGCCTCGACCGGTTCGGCCTGCCACTCGGGTGCGGTGACCCCGTCGCCGGTGCTTGCGGCGATGGGCGTCGCGCCAGAGGTCGGCATGGGCGCCATTCGCTTCAGTGTCGGGCGATGGACGACGCGCGACGAAATCGAGGGCGCCGTCGACCTGTTGCGGAGAGCGCTGACATGATCGCCGAACCGGGACCCGTCGTCATCGGCCCGAGCGCCTATGTCGCTTGGCGCGAGACGTCGCTCGGCGCGATCACGGAGACGCTCGAACTTCGGACGATGCTCGACCTCATGGGCGAAGTGAAAGGCGCCGGAGTTCTCGACGTCGGGTGCGGGGATGGCCTGCTCGCTTGCAGCGAGGCGAAGCGAGGCGCTCAGGCCACGGGCGTCGACGCGAACCCCGCGATGCTCGCGGCCGCGCGCCATCGGGCGGAGGAAGGCGTCGTCGCCGCCGCTTTCCTCGAGAGGCGAGCTGAGCGTTTGCCGTTTCCGAACGACGCATTCGACGTGGTGTGCGCAGTGACCGTGTTGTGCTTCGTCGAGGAGGCCGGCGCGGCGCTCCACGAGATGGCCCGAGTGCTTCGTCCGGGCGGTCGGCTCGTCGTCGGCGAACTCGGGCGCTGGAGCCTGTGGGCGGAGATGCGGCGCGTGAGGGGCTGGCTCGGCGCAAAGACCTGGCGCGCCGCGCGGTTTCGCGGCGCCGCCGAACTGCGCGTGCTCGTCGCCGAAGCGGGGTTCACGGTCGCCTCGGCGCTCGGCGCGATCTTCTATCCGCCGTCGGCCATCCTGGCGCGGCTGATGGCGCCGATCGATTTTCATCTCGGCCGACGGACCACGTTCGGCGCCGCTTTCGTCGCCCTCGCGGCCACGAAAGCGCAAGCTTCGATGGACCGCGCATGACCGGAACCGCCCACGAAATCCGCCTCGGCCTCGCCCAGAACTGGCGGCAGTTCTCGCTGCTCGTGCTCGTCAACGCTTTCGTCGGCGGCATGGTCGGGCTGGAGCGGACGGTCGTGCCCCTGATCGGATCGGAGGAGTTCCACATCGCTTCGACAACGATCGTGGTCTCGTTCATCGTCAGTTTCGGCGTCGTCAAGGCGCTCGCCAATCTCGTGTCGGGCCATTTCGCCGACGCCTACGGCCGCAAGGCGATGCTGGTGCTTGGCTGGCTCGTCGGCCTCCCGGTCCCGTTCATGATCGGTTGGGGGCCGAGCTGGGGCTGGATCGTCGCTGCCAACGCGCTGCTCGGAATCAACCAGGGCTTCGCCTGGTCGATGACGGTGATCATGAAGGTCGATCTCGTCGGTCCGAAGTCGCGCGGTCTGGCGGTCGGTCTCAACGAATTCGCCGGCTATCTGTCGGTCGGCGTCACCGCCTTCCTGACCGGCTACATCGCGCAGCGCTATGGCCTGAGACCTGCGCCGTTCTATCTTGGGGCAGGCTACGCGGCGCTCGGCCTCGTGCTGTCGATCCTGCTCGTCGCCGACACACGCCATCACGTCGGCCTCGAACTCGCCCGTCACGCCGCGCCTGCGGAGCAGGTCGGCTTCTGGGAGATTTTCCGCCGCACCTCGTTCGGCGACCGCAATCTGTTCGCCGCCTCGCAGGCCGGACTCGTCAACAATCTCAACGACGGCATGAGCTGGGGCATCTTTCCGCTGTTCTTCGCCGCCTACGGACTCAGCGTCGAACGGATCGGCGTGCTCAAGGCCGTCTATCCCGCTATTTGGGGCGTGATGCAGACGGCGACCGGGCCGCTGAGCGACCGCTGGGGCCGCAAGGGTCTGATCGTCATAGGCATGTGGACGCAAGCGGCGGGGCTGTTCTTGACGGCGGGGACGGGCTCGTTCGGCTGGTGGCTCGTCGCCAGCGTGCTTCTCGGCCTCGGCACAGCGATGGTCTACCCAACGTTGATTGCTTCGGTCTCCGACGCTTCGCACCCTTCCTGGCGCGCCCGCTCGCTCAGCGTCTATCGCTTCTGGCGCGACCTCGGCTATGCCATCGGCGCGCTCTCGGCCGGCATTCTCACCGATCTGTTCGCGGCGCAATGGGCGATCGCCGCTATCGGCGCCCTCACTTTCGCTTCCGGCGTCCTGACCGCTGTCGTAATGCATGAGCGCCCGCGCGTACCGCTGAAAGCCAAGACGCCATGACCGCTTTGCCCGACCCGAAAGGCAATCCGCCGCCGATCTTGCGCGGCAAGGACCCTGCAGCCGCGTCGGTGTTCACGCCCGAGGCTTTGTTGCGCGAGGCGCGGCGGCAGAAGAATGCGCCCGTCGGAGAAGTCCCCGAGATCTGCGTTCTCGATCCCGATGGCGACATCGTCGACTATCTGATTGCGGATGGAAAGGCCGCGCGGCTCTCAGCTTGGGCCTGCTATCACACGGACCTCTATGCGTTCGAGCGGGCGGGCCTTCGTATTGGCGTCGTCGGTTCCGCTGTCGGCGCGTCGTTCGCCACGCTCGTCGCCGAGCAACTCTTCGTCTCCGGCTGCCGTCTGCTTCTCAGCGTGACCTCGGCTGGTCAGATTCTGCCAGTGCGTCCGCCGCCTTACTTCATCGTCATCGACCGCGCCTTGCGCGACGAGGGAACGAGCTACCACTACCTCGCGCCGGCCGACTTCAGCCTCGCCGATCCGGGCCTCGTCGATCTTGCGCGCGTTGCGCTCGCCGAAGCCGGCATCGCCGCCGAGGTCGGACCGACCTGGACGACCGACGCGCCGTTCCGCGAAACCGAGAGGGCGATCGCGTCGGCGCGATCGTCGGGCATTCTAGCCGTCGAGATGGAGGCAGCGGCGCTCTATGCTTTCGCTGCCGCGCGGCGCAGGCCGGTTCTCGCTTTCGCCCATGTCACCAACCAGATGGCGCAGGCCGAAGGCGATTTCGAAAAGGGCGAGGCGAGCGGCGCGCTCACCTCGTTGAACCTCGTCGAGGCCGTTGCGCGCGCCTGGCTCGCACGCGGCTTTGGATAGAAGCGCCTTCGCCAATCCCTTCGCACTCTCAGCTTGATCGAGCCCGGGATGGCGCCGGCGACGCGCAGGGGATACGGCTTCCACCTCGATTATTTCGCGGCGCGGGGCGGTACGATCCCCTCGACCGATGCCCAGGCCGCCGCCTATCTCTGTTATTCGGCGCGCCATTCGCGATGAGGATCCCGGCCGATTGTCGTTCCTGTACGCGGTCCGAGTCTTGCGCCGTAAGCTGCCGGTCTTCGGCGCCATCCCCCCCCCCTCAGGACTGGTGTGCGCTGCATGACGGTGTCCTCGCCGAGATCCTCGAGGAGTGCGCGCCGCCCCGCGCCCACCGCCGCAACAAGCGCGGCGTCAAACGCAAGATGAATTGGAGCTACGACGAGGCGGCGATTGTCGTCGACGGACAATTCGAATGTCACGTTGACGGCGCGCCGCGGGCGCTTCGCGTCGGCGAAAGCGTCTACTGGCCGCGCGGCGCCGTCCACATGTTCCGTTCCATCGGTCCCGGCGACGGTCGCATCCTGTTCATCTGCTCGCCGGAGCGCATCTTCGTAGAGTTCATCGGCAAGGTCGCCGACGCGAGCATCGAGACCGGAACCGCCGCATCCGGTCCGGCGGTTGATTTTCGCAGAGTCGCGGCGCAATTCGGAATCGAGTTTCTGGGTTGACGGTTCGGTCTTCGATGCGCCGCCGCGTCCCGCCGGCCGCAAGGATGTGATCCGGCACCACAGCGAGGGCCTTCGCTGATCGAATCTAGCGCCTTGCTATCGAAGCGAAAATCATGAGACTCGAGCGGTCCCGATCTGCGCCGATCGGGACCCCATGTTCATGAACCCTCGAATTATGATTTCAATGTACTGCCGTCTTCCCGGGACGGGTCCCAGTTCGGGTCTGACGTACATTCGCGCCACTGACCGACGCTAGGCTGACGCGCTGTTGTGGTCAATTTCTCGACAATTTCGGACGGCAGACAACGCTCGACGTTCGAGACTCGCTTCTCGAAGGCGTCGGCGCGGCTGGCCATACCATCGAACATGCGCATACTGCTCGTTGAAGACGACCGGATGATCGGCGAGGGGCTGTGCGAGGCGTTGCGGCGTGAGGCGTTCGTTGTCGACTGGGTGCGCGACGGCGTCTCGGCCGAAGAGGCGCTGGCCGTCGGCGGACATGCGCTCGCGCTCTTGGACATCGGCCTCCCGGGGCGGTCAGGCATCGACGTACTGAAGGCTGCGCGCCGCGCAGGGCAAACGCTGCCGGTGCTCATCATCACCGCGCGCGACGGGGTCGACGATCGCGTCGAAGGGCTCGACCTCGGCGCCGACGACTATGTCGTCAAGCCTTTCGCGACGCGCGAACTCGTGGCGCGCATCCGCGCCGTGCTGCGACGGCGCGCGGGCGCGGCGCAATCGACGCTTGCGGCGGGCGGCCTCGTGCTCGATCTCGCGAGCCACGAACTCAACTATGGCGGAGTTTGCTCCGTGCTTCCGGCCCGCGAGTTCGCGCTCGTTCATAACCTGATGGAACGCCCCGGGACGATCCTGTCGCGCGCGCAAATCGAGGAGCGGATTTACGGGTGGGGCGAAGAGGTGCTGAGCAACGCCGTCGACGCCCTCATCCATTCGATCCGCAAGAAGTTCGACCGCAACGTGATCCGCAATGTGCGCGGGGCCGGTTGGATGATCCCGAAGGCGCCGTCGTGACCTCTCTCGGGCGTTCGGCGCTGGTATGGCTCACTTTGTTGCTCGCGGCGGCGGGCGTGGGCGCCTTTCTCGTCGCGTATCGCTCGGCGCAAGGCGAAGCCGATGACCTTCTCGACGGCCAGTTGCGTCTCATCGCTCTGAATGTCGGCGAGCGCGCGCCCGCCCCGATCGGGGCGGCCAAGGGCGTCGCGCCCGAAGACGAAGTCGCGATTGTCGTCATCGGACCGAACTGCGAGCGCGTGGCGACGGCGAACGCGCGAGACATGCCGATCCTCGGGTCGCACGGCTACGGAGCCGTCGTGTTCGCCGGAGAATCCTGGCGCGCTTTTCTCGTCCACGTCGAGGAGCGCGATGTCCAGGTCGCGCAACGCATGGGCATGCGCGACGAAATCGCGCGGAGTTCTGCCCTGCAAGCCGGGCTGCCGATCGTCATTCTAATTCCGCTCGCCTGGCTGTTCGCGAGCCTGGGGCTCGCCAGGCTCATGGACCGGACGCGCGCGCTCGCAGCGCACGCCGCGGAGCGCGGCATCGATGCGCACGAAGCCGTTCCGCTAGCGCAGACGCCCGCCGAACTCGCGCCGCTCGTCGAGGCGATGAACGGACTGGTGCTGGGTCTGCGCGAGGCGCTCGACAAGCAGATACGGTTCGTAGCCGACGCGGCGCACGAATTGCGCACGCCGCTCGCGGCTCTCAGAATCCAGGCGGAAAACCTCGAACACTGTCCGCCTGACGAGCTGGCCAAGCAGCTTGCGGCCCTCCGCCTCGGCACCGAGCGGGCCGGCCGCGTCGCCGAGCAATTGTTGCGTCTCGCTCGCGTCGACGAATTGACCCGTCCGCCTGCCGAAGTGGTCGACCTCGCCGATCTCGTCTCGCGATGCGTCGCCGACCTGACGCTCGCCGCCGAATCCAACGGGGTCGATCTCGGGGTGGCGGGGCTCGACGCCTGCGCCGTCAGAGGAGACCGCGCCGATCTCGCCGCGCTGTTCGGCAACCTCATCGACAATGCGGTTCGGTACACGGACCGGGGCGGCGTCATCGACGTCTCTCTGACCGCCGGGCAGGGGGAATTTCTGGTCGCGGTGATCGACACCGGACCGGGCGTCGCCGAAGAGGCCCTTCCGCGCCTGTTCGAACGGTTCTTCCGCGCCGCGCCGCTGGACAGCGAGGGCAGCGGCCTGGGCCTCGCTATAGCCGCCGCAGTGGCGCGTCGGCACCGTTTCGTCGTTTCGGTCGAGAACAGGCGGGACCGGTCCGGCTCGAGGGCTTCCGTCCGCGGGCCGCGTCTCGGCTAGGTCGGGTCCGGTCAGACGTCCCTCCCTTGACCCCCAGGTCCCGCGGCGCCGCTCATTCAGCGCTCATTCTGATCGCGTATACGGCCCGCCGGCGCCGCGACGGCGCTTCGCCCGCGGCGCCCGAGAGGCGGCTGCGGCGCTCGAATCTCGGAGTCTGGGCATGTCCATTGCGGTCGAAAAGACGTTCTCGCAAGTGCTTCTCAACAAGGTCCCCGAGATCACGGTCTATTTCTGGGTGATCAAGGTGCTGGCGACGACGGTCGGCGAGACCGCCGCGGATCTGCTATCGGTACGGCTCGGACTCGGGTTGACGCTGACCTCCTGGGTCCTCACCGTGGTCTTCGTGGGCGTGCTGATGGTCCAGTTGCGTGTCGAGCGCTACATTCCGTCCCTGTACTGGTTGACTGTCGTCCTGATCAGCGTCGTTGGCACGCTCATCTCGGACAATCTCGTCGACGGTATGGGCATAAGCCTCGTGACGACGACGGTCGCTTTCTCGGTCGTTCTCGCCGCGGTGTTCTCGCTCTGGTGGCTGAGCGAAAGCACGCTGTCGATCCATACGATCGTGACGCGCCGGCGCGAACTCTTCTATTGGGGGGCGATCCTGTTCACTTTCGCCCTCGGCACGTCGGCCGGCGATCTGATGGCCGAGAGATTCGACCTCGGCTATGGCGTCGCGGCGATCCTTTTCGCCCTGATGATCGCTTCCGTCGCCCGGCTCTACCGCTTCGCAAGGCTCGATGCGGTGCTCGCGTTCTGGATCGCGTACATCCCCACGCGTCCGCTCGGCGCCTCGATCGGCGATTTCCTCGCCCAGCCCAAGATCGCCGGCGGCTTGGAGTGGGGCACGATCAACACGAGCCTCGTATTCCTCGCCGCGATCCTCGCTCTCGTCGTCTTCCTGTCCGTCACGAAGGCCGATCGGATCGCCCACGCCCTCCTGGGCGCGCCCGAAAACGACGTCGGGCCCGAGAACGACGAATGGCAGGGGGAGGCTTTAGAACCGACTCCATCCGAGTGATTTGCCGCTCGCGTTCGCATGTCCATTCACGTCCCACGAAGGAGAAACGCCATGGTTCAAAATTCTATCGCCGCGGCCGGCCTCGCCGTCCTCGTCGGACTCGGCCTTGCGGGCGCTGCTCGCGCCGACTGCGAAAGCGACCTCCAGCGTCTCGAAGCGGCCTATCAAACCCCGTAGCTTTCGACACCGGCCAAGGCTATCCTCGACGACGCCAAGGCCAAGGCTCTCGCCGCGCTCGAGAAGGACGACGACAAGGCCCGCCATGCAGCGGTCGCCGAGGCGGGCCTGAAGACCAAATAGACGCAAGGAACGCCGCGGCGCTCGCCCGTCGCGCCGCCGACCCGCTCCGGCGGCGCACAGTTTCCCGTCTCGAAATTGGAGCCCATGCTATGTCGATACGCGCAATCCGGCGAACGCTCGTTGTGGCCGCCTTAGCGACATCTGCGGGGGCGTCGCCGGCCCCGGTCGTCGGCGGCGCGTCCGCCGCCGAACGCGCTGTCGCGCCCGAGAAGAACCCCCCCGGCGATATCCCTGACACGCAGGTTTTCATCGACTATCGGTCGAGCCTGGGGTTTTCGATGAAAGTCCCGGAGGGCTGGGCGCGCAGCGACCTTCCCGACGGCGCCCGTTTCGTCGACAAGTTCGACGCGGTCGAGGTCACGGTGTCTCGAGCCGCAACCGCGCCGACGATCGAAAGCGTGAAGGCGACGATCGCGCCGGAGATGAAGGCCAAGGGCCGGGCGGTTTCGGTCACGCAGGTCGAGGCGGTCAAGCTGCCCGGCGGCGACGCGATTCGCATCGTCTACAGCGCCAACTCCGAACCCGACCCCGTCGTCAACAAACAAGTGCGCCTGGAGGGCGACCGTTACCTCTATTTCTCCGGCTCGAGGCTGGCGACGCTCGACCTCACTGCGCCCTTTGGCGCAGACAACGCGGATCAGTGGCGGCTGATGTCGCAATCGTTCCGATGGCGATGAGATGACCAGCAATATCCTCGAAGCTGCCGGGCTCTATCGTTTTTACCATGTCGGCGATTCCGAGACCGTGGCGCTCAGCGACGTGTCGCTGGCCGTTGGCCGCGGCGAGTTCGTCGTTGTGACCGGTCCATCGGGCAGCGGAAAGTCGACGCTGCTGTCCTGCCTGACGGGCCTGGAAGACCCTGACGGCGGCGTCGTCACGGTCGATGGGCGGCGCCTCACGCGCCGGACCGAGCGCGAGCGCGCCGCGATCCGCGCCGCCGCTTTCGGCATCCTCGGGCAGGCCGGCAACCTCTTCGCCCACCTGACGGTGCGAGACAATATCGCATTGCAGCTCGCCCTTGCGCGACAACAACCCAGCGAGCAACGCGTCGAGGATGCGCTGGCCGAAGTCGGCATCGCCGACCTGATCGACGCCCGCCCGGCGCAGCTCTCGGGCGGCGAGGCGGCGCGGGCCGGACTTGCCGTCGCTCTAGCCAAGCATCCGCCGATCCTCGTCGCCGACGAGCCTACCGCAGAAGTCGACCGCGACACCGAAGGCCGCATTCTCGACATCCTGGACGCCCGACGTCGCAAGGGCGGCGCGACGCTGATCGCAACCCACAGCGAATCGCTCGCCGCGCGGGCCGATCGCGTCATTCGCCTGTGGGACGGGAGGGTCCGCCTTGCCTGATCCCTTAGTGATCGTCGACGGAGTTTCCCGCGATTTTCCTCAGGGCCGATACGGCGCGCGCCCGGTTCTCGACGCCGTGAGCTGTCGAGTCGAGGCCGGCGAGCGCGTCGCCGTCACCGGGCCTTCGGGCAGCGGCAAGTCCACGCTGCTCAATCTCATGGGTGGGCTCGATGCTCCGAGCCGCGGCGTGGTGTGTTGGCCGGGCCTGTCCGATCGCGGCGATGGCGGCATGACCTCTGGCAACGACGAAATCGCCAGACGGCGCAGGATCGCCTATGTATTTCAAGCGGCGAACCTTCTGCCGGCGCTGACGGTCGCCGAGAATGTCGGCCTGCCGCTGATGCTCGCCGCCGACGACGCCGACCGCGATGACCGCGTCCGAAGCCTGCTCGAGGCGTTCGAACTAGCCGCGTTCGCCGACAAGCTGCCGGCCGAGCTCTCCGGCGGGCAAGCGCAACGCGTCGGCGTGGCTCGGGCGCTGATCTCGCGGCCACGGTTGCTGCTGGCCGACGAACCGACCGGCCAGCTCGATCACCCCACGGCCCAGCGCGTGCTCGACGTCGTGCTCGCCTTGCTTGCCGACTATGGCGGCGCGCTGGTTGTCGCAACCCACGATTCCGCGGTCGCCGCGAGGCTGGACCGGCGCTCGCGGCTCGACCATGGCCGGCTCGTAACGACTACGGAAGACGCGACGTGTTCTTGACGCTGCTTTGGGTCCGCGGCCTGTTGCGACGCGCTGCCTACCGGGTTTTCGGCGCTGCGCTGGGTGTCGCGCTGGCGGTAGCGCTCGTCGGCTCGCTCGGAGCGTTCCTCGATCAGAGCGCGGCCACGATGACCGCGCGCTCGGTCGCCTCGGTTCCGATCGACTGGCAAGTGCAGCTAACGCCGTCGGCCGACCCGACCAAGATCGAGGCGGCGATCCGGATGGCGGCGACGGCGGCGGCGATTCATAGCGTCCTGTATGCCGACACAGCCGGGTTTCGGGAGATGACCGGCGGCACGACCCAGACGACCGGTCCTGGCGTAGCCATCGCTTTCGACGCGCGCTACGCATCCGACTTTCCGAAGGAAGTGCGCCTCCTCGCCGGGTCGTTGGAGGGCGCGCTGTTGCTCCAGCAGACCGCATCCAACCTGCACGCCCGACCGGGCGATACGGTTACCATCGAACGCGTAGGCCTCGACCCGGTTGATGTCGCCGTTGCCGGCGTGGTCGACCTCCCCGACGCGGACGCCCTGTTTCAGCGCGTCGGGCTGCCGCCCGGCGCCGCGCCGCAGGCGCCTCCGGACAACGTCGTCATCCTGCCCGAAAGCGACTGGCGCCGTCTGTTCGATCCGCAGACCGCCGCCCATCCCGACGCTACGTGGGAGCAATTTCATGTCCGCCTCGACCATCGCGCGCTGCCCGCCGATCCCCTGAGCGGCTACGCCTACGTCGAGGGCGCGGCGCGCAATCTCGCCGCTCGCGTGGCCGGACAGGCGCTGGTCGGCGACAACCTCGGGGCCCGCCTCGACGCCGTGCGCGGCGATGCGCTCTACGCCCGCGTGCTGTTCCTGTTTCTCGGTCTTCCCGGCCTTCTGCTCGCGGCGGCTCTGACCGTCGCGGTGACACAGAGCCACCGCAGCCAGCGCCGCATCGAATGGGCGCTGCTGGTTCTGCGCGGCGCGACAAGCCGGCAGGCGATGATGATGGTCGCGGCCGAAGCCCTCACGGTCGCGGTAATCGGCGTCGCGTTCGGCCTCGCCATAACCGCGATCCTCGGCCTCGCAGGGGATTTCGGCAATGCGGCGCGCTTGCCAGACCTCACAACCGCGGGCATTTCGATCCTGACCGGCTTCATTCTCGCAGCGGCGTGCATCTTCGCGCCCGCGTGGGCGTCGGACCGCCGCGCGACAACAGCGTCTGCAGGGATGGGGTCCGCGCGCCCCGGCGCCCTGGCGGCGCTTCGCTACTATCCCGACCTGATCTTGCTGGCCCTGAGCGGCCTCGTGTTCTGGCAGCTGGCGGGCGCCGGCTACCAGATCGTGCTCGCGCCGGAAGGCGTGGCGGCTACCGCGGTGGACTACAAGGCGTTCATCGCCCCGGCGCTGTTCTGGGCGGGCGCGTCGCTCCTGATCCTGCGGGCCGGGGCTCTCCCGCTGGCGCACCGCCGACGCCCTCTCGCCGCCGTGATCCGGCCCTTCGCCGGCGCGGTGACGCCGGCGGTCGCCGCGACGCTCGCGCATCGCGCGCGCGACGTATCCATGGGGGCGACGATGCTCGCGCTCGCGATCGCCTTCGCCGTTTCGACCGCCATCTTCAACACGACTTACAACGCCCAGGCGCGCGTCGACGCCGAACTCACGAACGGTGCGGATGTAACGGTGTTCGGCGCCGGCGCCTATCCCGCCGGGAAGCATCTCGACGCGATCCGGAGACTGCCCCACGCCGCGGCGGCCGAGCCGATGCAGCACCGCTTCGCCTACGTCGGCTCCGACCTGCAAGACCTTTACGGCGTCGACCCCCGAACCATCGGCCGCGTGACGAGTCTTTCGGACGCCTACTTCGCCGGAGGCGGCGCGGCAGAAATCCTGGCGCTCCTCGCCGCGACGCCCAACGGCGTTCTGGTGTCCGCGGAGACTGTCACCGACTTCCAGCTCGAGGTCGGCGACACCATCAACCTGCGGCTGCTCGACGCCAGCGACCATCAGTATCACGTCACGCCATTCAAATTCATCGGCGTCGTCCGCGAGTTCCCCACGGCGCCGAAAGACTCCTTCCTGGTCGCCAACGCAGCCTATGTCGCTGCTGAGACCCACTCGGACGCCGCTGAACTCGTGCTGGTGAAGGCCGCTGGCGATCCCGTTACGCTGGGCCGCGAAGCCGCCGCGCTACTGACGAGCGCGCCGGGCCTTCGGGTCAGCGACATCGCCAGCGCGAACCGCATCATCGGCTCCAGTCTCACCGCCGTCGACCTCAGGGGCCTGACTGAAATCGAACTCGGGTTCGCCATCGCGTTTTCGGTCGCGGCCTCCGGATTGCTTCTCATCCTCGGGTTCGTCGAACGCAGGCGGACGTTCGCCATTCTCGAGGCTCTCGGCGCGACGCCGGGCCAGATGGCGGCGTTCATCTGGAGCGAGGGGCTCTATGTGCTGTTGGCCGGATCGCTCGCGGGCGGTCTCCTTGGCGTCGTCATCGCATGGATGCTCGTAAAGCTCCTCACCGGCGTCTTCGATCCGCCGCCCGAGACGCTGGCTTGGCCTGCCGCGTATCTGGCGGCGTTGGGCGTCGCCGCGGGCGCAGCCACGGTCGTCGCGCTGACCTTCGCGGCGCGCGCGGCCGGCGGGGCGGCGAACGAGCTGCTGCGCGAAACCATGAAGGCGTGACGAAAGCTCATGCCTGGAGCGCCCGCGGGGTCCGCAGTCGAGACAGGCAAGAGAGGACGGCGAGCGGCCGCTCGGCCCTCGCCGGCTCGCGCACGGTTGATAGGCAATGGGAAGGAGGCTTGGAATGGTTCATGAGCCAACTCGACCTTGCGACTACACGCGCCATCAACGACATAGCCGGACGTTTCGCTCCGGCCGATCTGCTGATGATTTGGGTCTCCGCGATCGGCGTTCCCATAATTGTCGCCGCGGTCGCCATCCAGTGGCGCCGGCGCGAAGACCGACGAAACATTCGCCACGTTCTCGTCGCGTCGGGCTTCTCCTTACTTCTGGGCCTCGCCTTCAACCAGATCATTCTCCTGTTCGTTCACCGGATAAGACCTTACGACGCGCGCGTCACGTATCTCCTGATCGCGCGTAGCGCCGACTTCTCCCTTCCCTCCGATCACGCGACTGCGGCCTTCGCGATCGCCTCCGCATTCTTCTTTCACCGCATGAGACGTGCGGGACTCGGGTTTCTAACCGGCGCGGCCCTGGTGTCGTTCTCCCGCGTCTATGTTGGGACGCACTACGTCGGCGACGTCCTGGGCGGCGCGCTGACGGGGATCTTGGCCGCGCGCTTTGTCCGCGTCCTCTACCAGGAGGGCACGGCCGCCGACAGGTGGATCACCGGCGTTCTTTAGGCGCGCGCCCGAGTTCGAGAGCGTTCGGAGCCGTCACCCGAAGACCCTGCGAGAGGGGCCAGAAGCCCAATCACTCCGGGCGCCCCTGCTTCAGTTCAGCGCGAAGGGACACGAGCCCCCCCGAGGCCAACGCGGCGAAACCGGCGCCGCCGAGAAAGCTGCCCTGCGGCCCAGCGATGTCCCAGAGCGCGCCCGCCAGCACGCTCGCCAACAGCAGCGCCAAGCCAGTTATGAAGTTGAAGACGCCAAAGGCCGTACCGCGAAGGTCCTCGGGGGCGGCGATGGCGACCAGGGTCGAGAGAAGCCCCTGCGTGAAGCCCATGTGCAGCCCCCACAGCGCGACGCCGACGCCGACAGTAAGGACGTCTGGAGCAAAGGCCAGAGTGAGATCGGCGAGGATCAGCAACGCCAACCCGACGAGCAGGATCATGATTGGGTCGATCCGGTCGGACAGAGCGCCGATCGGATAGGAAGAGACCGAATAGGCGATATTCATGATCACCAGGGCCGCCGGGGCCAGAGCCGGCGGCAGGCCGATCGATTGCCCCCGCAGGATGAGAAAGGCTTCGCTGAAGCGGGCGAGGGTGAACACCGCCGCGATCGCAGCCACCCACCAATAGGAGGCCCCTAGTTGGGCAAGCCCAGAGAAGCGGAGCGGCAGGCCGACGGGCCGCCGCTCCTTCGGCCGCGCCGGCTCCTCGACGGCGACGACGATCAGCGCGACGGAGAGGACGGCGGGGACAACCGCGATCCAGAACACGGTCCGGAATCGGTTGCCCGTCAACCACATGGCGCCGATTGCGATGAGCGGGCCCAAGAAGGCGCCGACCGTATCCAGCGATTGACGCAAGCCGAAGCTCGCGCCGCGCAAGTGCGGCGGGGCGATGTCGGCGACGAGTGCGTCGCGCGGCGCGCCGCGGATGCCCTTTCCGAGGCGGTCGACGAAACGGGCGGCGATGAACCAGTCGATCGATGTGGCCAGCGGGAACGCCGGCTTGGTCAGAGCCGCCAACCCGTACCCGAGAGCGGCGAGCAGCTTGCGCCTGCCGATCCAGTCGCTCAGCGCGCCGGAAAACAACTTGGTGATAGCGGCGGTCGCTTCGGCGACGCCTTCGATGACGCCTACCGTCAGGGTCGAAGCGCCGAGCACCGAGACCATGTAGACCGGCAACAGCGCGTGGATCATTTCCGACGAGATATCCATGAACATGGAAACTAAGCCCAGGGCCCAGACGCCCGCCGGGATGCGTTGTTGCGCGCACGAAGCGGTTGCTTTGCTTGTGGTCCCGCGCGGCGCATCATCTTTCGCCATGTTCTCGGTTCCCTGGCCGCCTTCGAGATTGAGTCGAACGCTGTTGCTGACCGACCCTCGGTCAGTGCGCCGGTCCTCGCGTGCGATTCGGAGCGCGGGCGCGATGCCGCTCGTCCCCTCGAGCCGACAATTCACTTCAATGCGACAGCGTCAAGATCGAAGCCGATCCGCGGCGCGGCGACAATGTCTGGAAATGGCGCATTCCGTCCGTATGCCCATGGTCTGCTTCTGCCGGCAGCCGACTTTCGCCCTCGCGGTTCCCTCCTACCGAGTGAAAGCGCGCGGACGAGGGGTTCAACGCTGCGACAGCGCTGTGTTCCAATGGAATCTCGACATTGCGATAGAATGGCCTGGTCGCAGTTCGCGGGCGCTGAGGTGGGAGCGGTCGGGCATGAAGGACGTCCGTGTCCATGCGAGAACATCGTCGACCTCTATACGAACCCGCCAGCCCACGCGGTCGTCGTCTCGATAGACGAGAACATCCAGATCCAAGCTCTCCACCGAACCCAACCCGGTCTGCCCTCGAAACCAGGCAGAAGCGGCTGTTATTTTGCGTAGGCCCCCAATGCCGATCGCCGCGGTAAGTCTTTGAATTGAATCGGTAAATCTTTGAATTGAAATTGCTGTGGGGGGTCGTCAGCCGGTCGCGCCGAAGCACACCGGCGGCCAAGACGTTCTTTAGTCGGAGCTTCCTTCTTTCGAATTCGCCAATCGGTTGATTGTGCTCGTATTTGGGGCTGCAGAGGCGCGAGAATGTACCCATGTAATGGTGAGATTTTCATTGATTTTGTGGTTTCGATTCGGTATCTCGTGAGTCCATTGTTCCGGCCCCATCGCGGGTCAGGAGGCGAGGCGGAATGGCTTCAATTTATTGTTGCCCTGTCGTTCGCAGACGAATTTCGTGAAGATGTTGCCTGGAGCGGCAATCAGGAGAAATTCCGGCATGCTGTGGC
>JBKQKS010000128.1:0-40644 GCA_052147395.1 Roseiarcus sp. | reverse complement strand
ATTTCCCGGGCGCCCTTGTAGGCGAGGTCGTTGACGTCGCTTCTTCCGCTTGCAAGCGTCGGGGGAGAAGGAGGCGCTGACGCGCCGACCGAGGTCGACGACCTCGGCTACAGAGTGGCGCCGCCCGGGAATCTGCCCCGGTTAGTCGGGAACCGATCTAGGTTCTCGATGTCGCGTGCTTACCGGCCTCCGCGTCACGCGCCCGCGGCCTGCAACAGCGCGCGGCGCACCAGCGTCTCAAGCATCGGCGCCTTGTAGGCGTTTTTCGATAGCGGCGTCGCGCCTGCGAGCGCGTCGCGGTAGAGGTCGTCAAGGATCATGGCCTCATCGATTGGAACGCGTGGATCTCGGCGAACAGACAATTCGTGTCCGAGTGAACGAGACGGGCCGTAGCCAAGCTCGACCCCGCGCCCGCCTCGAGGCGCGTCAACCCACGCGAGGTCCCGCGCTCACGAGAGTTTGCCCTGGCGTCGACGGCGCGCCTTGACACAGGCCCGCCGTTTGCCCAGCCTTCCCGCAACATGTCAACTCGAGGGAGGAGCCCCGTGACGGCTTTCAGCTATGTGAGCGGCGCCAGCGACGAGCCGCTGCTGGGAAAGACCATCGGACAGGCCCTGGAGGACGCCGCGGCGCGCTGGCCCGACCGGCTGGCGCTGAGCTCGCCGAGCCACGGCGTCGCCTGGACGTGGAGGGACTTGCGCGAGCGCGTGCGCGCCTTCGCGGCGGGGCTCGTCGCGCTCGGATTGAAGCGCGGCGAGCGCATCGGCGTCTGGTCGCTCAACCGGCCGGAATGGACGATCACCCAGTTCGCGGCTGCAGAGGCCGGGCTGGCGTTCGTCACGATCAATCCTGCCTATCGCCTGCACGAGCTCGAATATGCGCTTTCTAAGGTCGGCTGCGCGGCGCTCGTTACCGCGACGCGCTTCAAGGCCAGCGACTTCATCGACTTGGTCGACAAACTGGTCCCGGAGCTCGCGCACTCGACGCCCGGTTCGCTGCGTTCGCGGCGGTTGCCGGATTTGCGCATGGTGATCCAGATCGGCGAATGCGCGCCGGGCGCGATCGGCTTCGACTCCGTCGCCACGCTCGGCGGCGCGGCGGAGCAGGCAGAACTCGACGCCATGCGCGAAGAAATCCAGTTCGACGATCCCGCCAACGTCCAATTCACCTCGGGCACCACGGGGTCGCCCAAGGGCGTGACGCTCAGCCATCACAACATCCTCAACAACGGCTACTTCACGGGGCGCGCGCTGAAGCTGACGCCCGAAGACCGCATCTGCATTCCGGTGCCGCTCTATCATTGCTTCGGCATGGTGATGGGCAACCTCGCCGCCGTGACGCTGGGCGCGGCGATGGTCTATCCCGGAGAGGGCTTCGATCCGCTGACGACCCTGAAAACGGTCGAATCCGAGCGCTGCACTGCGCTCTACGGCGTCCCCACCATGTTCATCTCCGAGCTCGACCATCCCGAGTTCGCAAAGTTCGACCTGACCTCGCTGCGCACCGGCATCATGGCCGGCGCGCCGTGCCCGATCGCGGTGATGCGCAAGGTGATCGACCACATGCACATGCGCGACGTGACGATCGCCTATGGCATGACCGAAACGAGCCCGGTGAGCTTCCAGAGCTCGACCGAGGATTCGATCGAACGCCGCGTCAGCACCATCGGCCGCGTGCATCCCCATGTCGAGGTCAAGGTGATCGACCAGAACGGCCGCATCGTTGCGCGCGGGGTGCGCGGCGAGCTGTGCACGCGAGGCTATTCCGTCATGTCCGGCTATTGGGGCGAGCCGGTAAAGACCCGGGAGTGCAAGGACACTTCGGGCTGGATGCACACCGGCGACCTCGCCACCATCGACGCCGAAGGCTATGGCAACATCGTCGGCCGCATCAAGGACATGGTGATCCGCGGCGGCGAGAACCTCTACCCCCGCGAGATCGAGGAATTCCTGTTCAAGCACCCGAAAATCCAGGAGGTGCAGGTGTTCGGCGTGGCCGACGACCGCTACGGCGAAGAACTCTGCGCCTGGATACGGGTGCGGGCGGGCGAGACGCTCACGCCCGAGGAGGTGAGCGCGTTCTGCGACGGCCAGATCGCGCATCACAAGATCCCGCGCTACATCGAATTCGTCACCGAGTTTCCGATGACGGTGACTGGCAAGGCGCAGAAGTTCCTGATGCGCAAGGCGGTCGAGGAGCGGCTGGGGCTGAAGCGGGCGGAGACGGCGTGAGCGGCCACCGACGTCGGCGCTGAAGCCGCGCAAGGGGTTCCTGGAAGCCGTGCGGGCTGAGAAACCCGACATCGCTGTCGAGGCGCCGAACGAGCGGATACTCGCAAAGCGTGGGGTCGAGGCGGACGCCTCGGCGTTGAACCGCTTCCGCCGCGAAGGCGTTGCGCGAAAAAAGCAGGGCAATCGGGTGAAAGAATTTGTGGCGACCTTTCCGCCGTCATTGCGAAGAGTGAGCGAAGCAATCGAGCCGTCGTGTGATGCTCAGTGGGCCGCGAGCAAGAGATATCGGGCAGGGGATAGGGCGTGAGTTTCTGAGTTTCGAATTGGCGGAGGGGTAGTGGGCCAGTTTGAATAAGGCAGCCGAAAATCGCCCTAGCGACGTCGCCGCCATTGTCGCATGATGCGATCATGGACGAAAAGCACCCCAAACGCCCCCGCGATCTGAACCAATGGGCCAAAGCCATGGTCGATATTGCCACGGGCGAAGCTAGCGACAGCGAATCAACGCCAGAAGCGCGGGGAGTCGATCCGGTCGCGTCAGCTATGGGCAAGAAGGGTGGCCCAGCGCGGGCCGCTAGTATGACGCCGGAACGACGCGCGGAGATCGCGAAGAAGGCTGCGGCAAAGAGATGGGGGCGCTAGGCATTCCCGCCTCCCCCACTTAGTTGGCGGCCTCGTCTTTTTGAGACCCTTTGGCGCGGCGCTGCATTTTTTTTATAAAAAGATCGAGGTAGGCCTGAAGGTCTCCGAAACTGTCCGCCGACAAATTTTCCGGGAACGTAATGATGACATCGCCCTCATCAAGAGCGATGATTTCCTTGCGTGTGCCGGGGCGTGTAGGCTCCTCCATAGACGGCGCCGGGGTCTTGGAGCGTGGCGGTGGCGCTTGCGCCGCCGGGGAGAAAAGCTGCCCTCGCTCGTTGGCATCTTGCATCATCTCATCGAATTCCACTTGACGCATCGCCTCGGGGTTGGCCTTAGCATACGCCTCCTGCTCCGCCTCGACAAGCTGATTTGTTTCGCGATAGGTACGAATGGCGGTGTCGGCGGCTGACGGGATGAACTTCCGCATTAAAAGATAAGCACGAATCGCCGAGTCGCTCGCTTTGCCATTTTGGAAATGGCGCGCCAGATCCAAAAATAACTCCGGGTTCGTCGCCGCAGTCTGGATCGCCGTCATGCGCTCGCTGCTCCCAGGCTCGTGGGCGACGATATGCAACGCAAGGTCGCTGACGTGGGTCTCGTTCCCACGCCCCTCCAGCAGCCCGTACTTATTAAGAGCGGAGAGAATGGGCAGAGACGCGCCACTAAGACTTTTATACCCAAGATGCTCGGCGATCACTTCTTTCGAGAGCTTGTTCTGATAGTCCTTCTCGTAGATCACCTTCACTTTGTCGATCGCCTCACCGAGGCTGATCGCGGGATATTCCGGACTCCGCGTCTTCGTCATCCCGCCCTCCTGAGCTCCGCCGAATTCCTTCTTATCACGAGCGAAGATGGGTCGCAATAAATAATCTCGATTGAAAAGAAACATTGTTGCGCGCCGCCGCGACTCGTGCGATACGGGGTTCGCGAAAGGATCGATGAATGCTCAGGAGGGTATGAGCCCCGGCGCGGCTAGCCGACGCGGAAGGGGCGAGAATGAAAGGGGCCGCCGCCTCGATCCCAGCAAGGGTGAAGGCAACGGCCCGGTCATCGGCTTCGATATGGGCATCCCGCGCGACAACGCGGGACGTTCCTGGCGCGCCCGTAGCTCAGCTGGATAGAGCAACCGTTTCGTAGCTGTGGGCCGGGGTTCGAATCCCTCCGGGTGCTCCATTTGCGTCGCAGCAAGCGCCGCTCACCCTAACACGGTGAGCGGCGCTTGGGAATCCTGCGCTAACTGTGTTATTATGCTTGACGTCAAGCATGAAAGGCCATATCATGGCCCGCATGAACAAGCTCGATAAAGCCGACCGCGCCAAAATCATTCACCTCCTTTGCGAGGGCATGAGCATCCGGGCAATTACGCGCGTGACCGGCACGAGCAAAACGACCGTCAGCAAGTTGGTTGTCGACGCGGGCCAAGCCGCTGCTTGGTATCAGGACCGCGTGTTTCAGAACCTCGCTTGCAAGCGCCTTCAGATTGATGAAATTTGGGGGTTCGTTGGAGCGAAACAAAAGAACGTACCAACTATGAGGACGCCAATCAAAGACGCGGGCGATGCTTGGCTTTGGTTGGCGACCGACGCTCAAACAAAGTTGGTTCCATGCTGGCATGTCGGCGGACGCGACGGGGGCGCGGCTATGGAGTTCATCGACGATCTAGCACAACGCCTTTCAAACCGCGTCCAGATAACGACCGATGGTTTGCGAGCTTATATCGATGCGATCGATACCGCTTTCGGTGGCGAAGTCGATTTCGCCCAGCTCATCAAAATCTATGGCCCGGTGCCAGACGGCCCGCGCCGCTTCAGCCCTGCCGAATGCCTCGGCGCGGTCAAGACGCCTATCCAAGGCAACCCCGACATGGACCATGTGAGCACGTCCTACGCCGAGCGGAACAATCTCAATGTGCGGATGCACACGCGCCGCATGACGCGGTTGACGAACGCATTTTCAAAGAAGATGGAAAACCACGCGCACGCGATGGCGCTTCACTTCCTTTATTACAATTTTGTTCGGATACACAAGACGCTCAAGACGACCCCGGCGATGGCTGCTGGCGTGACTGAGCGGCTTTGGGAAGTCGCGGATATGGTTTCGGTTCTTGAGGCGTGGGAAGCGACAATTTGACAATTGTGGCTAGACTCGCAACGCGGCACCTGTTTTATTCGGTAAAACAAGGGAGGGCCGCATGGCGAGGGCGGACGCGAGCGGATTTAAGGTCGAAACCACCGACATACCAATCATCATCGGGATGATTAATCGTGGCGACCGCCGACACGATATCGCAGCATGGTTCGGTCTAAATCAGGGAAGAGTCAAGAACACCCAAGACGGTAAATATGGGCCTCCACATACAACGCCCGGCATTAAACTTCCTCCAAAGGGGCCGCCAGGTATTAAAGGCCGTCGACTACGTGACGAAGTCGACGCCGCGTTGAGCAAGATGGCGGCGGGGAATTCAGCCGCCGGCATAGCCTCACTCAAGGAAGCATTGAAACACTACGATGATGACGAGGTATAATCGCTCTTTCGCTCAAGTTCGCGCCGGCATGGGGGAACCCACATAAGGCGAGGTTGTTTGTGCGCAGATTTCTCCCACACAAACCAAGCATAGCTTGTAGCGGTAGTCGCTTTGATATCCAAACGTCCCTTGATCATTGGAACGCGTTCGACGAATTGAGCGAACTTAGTAGGTGGAGTCTTGGTATAGATAGCCTCATATCTGCCGACGCTTTCTAGAAATACCGTCCTCGCTAGAATCGCGACCCCGATCCGGGCGACCCGGAACGCGCGAGCGACGAATTCCTCTGCAAGTCGAAAGGGTGGATTTGTTATTACCCAATCAACAGCATTGGTCTCATAAGGATAGGTCAAAAAGTCTCGTACCGGTGCATAGCCATAATGAAAGGCATCGGCGCAGCGAACTTCTCCGAAATATTCCTTTAGGACTTTGGCCATGTGGCCGGCCCCGCACGCAGGCTCGAGGCAGCTCATTTTTGTGAGCGACTCCTTGTCGAGGACGTGCTCGAGAAGAGCACGGCTAGCCCACGGAGGGGTTGGAAAATCATCTGCACTGTCCTTTGGCTCTATTCTTTGAGCCATAACCGCGTGCGATGTGTTTTGCATGAGAATCAAATCCGGAGCGCTGGCACGCGCTTATCGAAGCCTTCTAGAATGTGATTAATATTTTGTGAATCCCTGCAATCGCATGGGTCGCAAATTAGCTGGTCTGACTCGGAATAGCCGCCACAATCAAACTGGCCCACTACCGGCGGAGGGGCTGGATTGCTTCGCTCACGCTCGCTCTTGACGGCCCAGGAGTCGATTGCGGCCATTCACCCGATTGCCCTGCGAAAAAAAGGCTCGCATTGGATTTCGTGTTGTCATACGGTTTCCTTGGCGATCGACTCGGGTTTCGCGAAGCCGGCGCCTGGCGCGAGCTACTCGCCCGGAAACGGTATCGAGACGCTTCGCCGCCAATATCGGACGTTTCGCCCCGCGACGCTTCAGCGGGTCGGTGACGAGCTTGCAAGAAAGACGGATCAGGATCGGCGCGAAGGGCGTCGACCCCCCTGCTCTCGTCCCAATTCGATTGTCCGCGGCGGCGATATCGAAGGACCTGTCGGCGGTTCTGCAGTCGATCGTGGGCCTGCGGTTGCTTTGACCAGGTAAACCGTCCTACGATGGCAATTCGGGCTTAACCGCAGCGGAAGCACGTTGTGATGAGCGAAAATTCCGCAATTTTGCGGCGATTGATCTCAGGGGACCGAACCCCGCGGCGAAGCTTTCTTGCCGCCTCGCCGAAACCCCGATTGTCGGCCTCGTCGCCGCGAAAGCGGGGGATCGTCCGCCGCATCTCGGTCGGCAGCGGATTTCCTCGTCGGGGCGCTTCGGGCCATACAAGGGATGGCGCGAATTGACGGCGCCGGGCGGCGAGAGACGAAGCTCGGGTCCGCGACCTGTCACGCTCGGAGTCGAACGGCTCGGCCTCTTTCCCATGCGCGCGCCGAGGCTCGCGATGGCGCTGGCGCTGGCGTTCGCGGCTATCGCATTCTTCGGCGCACAGCGGATCCGAATCGACGATTCGCTGAGCCAGCTATTCCGCTCGGATTCTCCTGCTTTCCGACAGTACGAACAGGTGTCGAAGGAATTTCCGTCCAGCGAGTACGACGTGTTGATCGTCGTTACCGGGCAGGCGCTGCTCGAGCGCGACTCGATCGAAAAGCTGCGAGCGATGACGACCGACCTTCAGTTGATCGAGGGTGTGCGCGGCGCCGTTTCGATGTTTTCGGCGCGAACGCCGTCGGCTAACGGGGGCATCCCGCCGCCGCTGTTTCCCGATGTCCTGCCGGAGGGCCCGGCATATGCAGAGCTCATCGATCAGGTGACCCACAACGAGCTGATCCGCGGCAGGCTTCTGTCGGACGACGGCGAGCTCGCGCTGTTTGTACTTTCGCTCGAACCCGAGGTTGCCGACAGCAGCCGGCTGGCGACGGCGATCGGCGACATCCGCAAGACGACGAGCGACGATCTCGACGGGTCCGCGCTCAACGGCCAGCTTTCCGGCGTGCCGGTCATGCAGCTCGAGATTCGTAAGGCGCTGGAACGCGACCAGATCCTATACAACTCGATCGGCTTCGGGCTGGGTTGCGCCGTCGCGGCGCTGTTCTTTCGGCGCGTCTCGCTGATGATCGTCGCCGCGGGCCCGCCGCTTCTCGCGATCGTTTTGGCGCTGGGCGCGCTCGGGTGGATGGGCTTCCGCCTCAACACGTTTCTCAACGTGATGACGCCGCTCATCATGGTGATCAGCTTTTCCGACAGCATGCAATTGACCTTCGCCGCGCGCGACCGGCTGGCTGCGGGCGACGACAAACGGACCGCATTTTCGACGGCGATTCGGGTCGTCGGGCCCGCCTGCGTGCTCACCCACGTCGCCGCGGCTCTGTCGCTCGCCGGCCTGACGATTTCCGAGAGCCACCTGATCCGGGAATTTGGCGAGGCGGGAATCCTCGCCACCGCAATCGCTCTGTTGACCGTCCTGTCGCTCGTTCCGGTGTTGGGCGTAGTGCTGATCCGCGACGAGACGCGCTTCGCCGCCGGACTGAAAACAGCCGATCCCGGCGTTGCGGCGTTGCGGCGGTTCTGCGCGTGGATCGCGTCTCGCATGGTATCGCGGCCGCTCGCTTACGGACTCGTGGGGATTGTCGTCGTCGCCGCGCTCGGCGCCTGCTACTCTGGATTGAAGCCGAGCTATCGGCTCGCGGAGCAGGTGCCCAACAAGGCGGAGTCGACCCACGCAAACCGGCGTCTGGACACCGAGTTGACCGGATCCAATCCGATCGACGTACTGATCGTCTTTCCGCCAGGCGCGAGCCTGTACGCGCCTCGGACCTTGGCTACGATCGCCGACGTGCACCGTACGCTCGAGACCGAGCCGGACGTCGGCAATGTCTGGTCGCTCGAGACCTTGCGGCGTTGGCTCGCCGGCAAAATGCATCTGACCGACATTGCCGTCCTGAAGCAATACGTCGACGTGCTGCCACGTTTTCTGGTGCGGCGGTTCATTTCCGCCAACCAGAATGCGGCGATCGTTTCCGGCCTCGTGCCGGACAAGAATCTGCCGGAGCTGGTTCCGATCGTCGACAGGCTCGATTCACGCCTTCAGGCGGTCCGTCGGGATCATTCCGGCTACGAGATTTCGGTGACTGGGCTTTCGGTGATCGCCGCGCGCAACAGCGCCGGCATGATCAACGCGCTCAATCGCGCGCTGACCGTCGAATTCGTGTTCGTCGCCGCCTTCATCGGACTGGCGTTTCGGTCGACCGCGATCGGCGCCGCCTGCCTCGTCCCCGGGCTCTTCCCGATCTTCGCCGCCGGTTCGCTGCTCAGGATCTTCGGTTTCGGATTGCAGTTTGCCGGCGTCGTTTCCCTCATCGTGTCCTTCGGCCTCGGCCTCAGCGCGACGATTCATTTTCTCAATCGCATGACGCGCGAGCGGACGAGCGCGGACGACCCCGCGATAGCCGTCGCGCGCGCGACGGTGCTCGTCGGCCCGGCGCTCATCCTCACGACCCTCGTCCTGGCGTGCGGGCTCGAGGCGCTCGTCTTTTCCAGCCTGCCGGCGCTGCGCCTGTTCGGCTGGCTCAGCGCCTTTGCGATGATAGCGGCGCTGGTCGCCGATCTCCTGATCTTCCGGCCGGTGATAACCGTACTCATGAGGACAGCGGTCCAGGGACCGAGGCGGGCGCTCGGCCTGCAACGAACGTCGGGTTAGCCGAGGAGGAGTGCGATGACCGAAAGGACTTTCCACGGGCGCCGATGGCGTGGCGCGTGGTTCGTTGCGGCGTTGGCCGGCGCGTGCTTTGCCGGCGCTCCGCCGACGTCGAGCCTTGCCGGAAGCGATCCCTTCGCGCCTTTCGTCGGCGACTGGAGCGGCGCAGGATTGATCTCCGGCGCGAACGGTTTCCGAGAGCGCATACGCTGCCGCGCCAACTATTCGGAGGCGGAAGGCGGCGCCGGATTGTCGCTGTCGATCATCTGCGCGAGCGCCAGCTTTCGCCTCGACGTGCAGAGCTCGGTCGAGGCCTCGGGCAGGGATTTGCATGGAACCTGGAGCGAGGGAGCGGGTGGCGCCGCCGGACAGCTCACGGGCAAGATCGGAGGCGGCCGTTTCCAAGGCTCGGTAGTTGGACAGGGTTTCACCGCCGAGGTGTCGCTTCGATCGGACGGGCGCCATCAGACTGTCAGAATCACCCCTTCCAGCAGCGACCTCGACACAGTGAACATCGAGCTCGAACGGCGAGAATGACAGACAGGCGGCCACGCTGTCGATCGGCGCCGCGTCCAGGCGCCGATCGGCGCGGCGTGGAACTCGAGCGGCCAAACCATGAGTAAATTGCGGGCCTATCTCGCCAAAGCGACCCCCCCCCAAAAGCTCGAGTGCAGTCAATGTCGAGCGATCGTGGCAAATAGGGGGCTTCCACTCCTGTCTCGGTTCCGATCACTTCCATTACGAGAACTTTGGGTCCGACGAGATGATTGGAAACGATCGACACGTCAGGGTCGAGGCGTCGTGCGGCGAAGATCTCGGCGCGGCCGACAGCCTCCGGCGAACCGATGAGCGAGAAATCGGGCAAGTCAGCGACACCGCATCCAGCTTGGCCCTCCGCACTCTGCGCGCCCTTGCCATTCTCATCGTGCTCGCCTTCCACTCGGTTCTGCCCTACCTCGAGTATGCGAAGTCGTCCGCGGTTCCTTTCGATCAGCCGCCCTACGACTGGCTCGCCTTTCCCATAGTCGACAGTCAGCGCTGGCTCGGTTTCGATCTGTTCTGCGCGTGGCAAGACGTCTATCTGATGTCCTCGATGTTTTTTCTTTCGGGGCTGTTCGCCTGGTTGAGCCTCGCGCGCAAGGGAACTCGCAAGTTTCTAGGCGACCGATTGCTGCGGCTGGGGGCGCCATTTGTTTTTGGCGTGATCGTCGTCATCCCGCTTGCGCTCTATCCGGCCTACCGCGCGGTCGCGGTCGATCCGAGTTGGGTCGGCTACGGGCGGAGCTATCTGGCGCTGCCGTTCTGGCCCAATGGGCCGATGTGGTTTTTGTGGCAGCTTGCGGCGTTTGCCCTCGCGGCCGCCGGGCTCAATCGCTTCGCCCCCCGTTGGACCGCTCGGCTCGGCAGTTTGTCATCCCCCGGCGCCCAGCGTCCTGGCCTGTGCTTGGTTGGCTTGGCGACAGCTGCCGCCCTCGCCTATGTTCCGCTCGCGCTGGCCTTTACGCCTTGGAGATGGAGCGAGCACGGACCGTTTGCGTTCCAGCTCAGCCGCCCGCTGCTCTATGCCGTCTATTATGTGGCCGGTCTCGGCGCCGGGGCGCACGGCCTCGGGCGTGGCCTCATCGCCCCCGAGGGAATGCTGGCGCGGCGTTGGGGCGTTTGGCTGCTATCAGCGCTCGCTTCGCTGCTCGTCTGGATGGGGCTCACCGGGCTGACATTGACTTATGGGAAATCCGCCCCGCTGATGCTGCAGATCGCCGACGACGTCAGCTTTGCGTTGGCGGGCGCGAGCGGCGCCTTTTTCGTGACGGCCGTTTGCTTGCGCTTTGGCGCGGCGCCTTCGCGATACCTCGACGGTTTGTCGAAGAACGCTTTCGGTATTTACGTGTTGCACTATGCGCCGCTGGTGTGGCTGCAATACGCCTTGCTGGACGTCCCGTTGTTCGCCTTCGCGAAGGCCTCGATCGTGTTTGTCGGCACGCTCGTCGTCGCCTTTGCGGCGACCTCGGCGATCCGCTTGGGCTGGTTGGGCCCGTTCGGGTCTCGACTCATCGGCGAGGCGCCGCGGGCGTTGGCGAGCGCGCCGGAGCCTCGGAAGGTTTTGGCTCGTTGAGCCGAAAGCGAACGACAGGCGGCAACCGCTGAGCAAGCGTCCGTTCTGCGGCCAGCGGTTCGTCGTTGCGAGGAGCTTTGGCGACGAAGCCGGTCAAAAGCGAGCAGCGAAGCGACGCGGCAATCCGGAGTTCTCGAGAAGCGCCGGCCTTTCCCGATAACCGGGTTGCCGCGACTCTGGATTGCTATGCTCGAGCTCGCTTTCGACGGTGTTGGGACCGCCAAGCAACGCTGCTCAGTAATACCAGCAATGTCCATGACGGCAGACGCGATGGTGCGGATAGAGGAACCTAGGACCGGCGCAGAAACGATACCAATGAAATCCGGTCAGGCCGAGCCGATAGCAACCGGCATCGGCCTCGGTGGCCGGCAGGGCCACTGCCAACAATGTCGCCACGGCGGCGACCCTCGAGGCGTGCTCGAGCATTTGGCTCCTCCCTTGGGTTTGGCGGGTCATGTCTCGTCGTGACCAGATCCGAATTATACCCAGGCGCGCATCAGGGGCAACCGTGGAACGTGGCCAGGGGCCCGAAGTCGGATGAGCGCCGTAGCGGCGCGCTGGCCCTCCTCGAGACGCCTCGAGCTGGCCTGCCTCGCGGTTTCCCGGCCTACTTACCCCGCTCCGCAATGAACTTGGCCGCTGCCACGAGCACGTGCGCCCGCTCGCCGAACGGCGCCAGAGCCGCGCCCGCTTCGTTGACGAGCGACTCGAGTCGAGCCTTTGCGGTCGCTATGCCGAGGATCCCGACCAGCGTCGCTTTGCCGGCGGCCGCGTCCTTGTGGGCGGCTTTGCCGAGGGTGGCGCTGTCGCTCTCCACGTCGAGCAGGTCGTCGGCGATTTGAAAGGCCTTGCCGACGCATACGCCGTATCGATCGAGCGCGGCGCGCTCGGCGGCGCTCGCCTTGCCGAGAATGGCGCCGGCGGCGCAGGCGAATTGCAACAGCGCGCCGGTCTTCATCGCCTGCAACAGGCCAATCGCCGCTTCGTCGAGCGCCTGCGGCTTGCCATCGGCGAAACGGCCTTCCGCGGCGAGGTCGAGTTGCTGACCGCCAACCATGCCGCCGAGGCCCGCCGCGCGCGCCAGCGCGCCGACCAGATCGATGCGCACCTCCGCCTCCGGATGGACTCCTGGGCGGCTCACCACGTCGAAGGCGAGGGTGAGCAAGCCGTCGCCAGCAAGGATGGCGGTCGCTTCGTCGAACGCTTTGTGCGTCGTGGGACGGCCGCGCCTGAGATCGTCATTGTCCATGGCCGGCAGATCGTCATGGATGAGCGAGTAGCAATGAATGAGCTCGAGCGCCGCTCCCGCCATCAACGAGCGGCGCCGCGGGACGTCGAACAGATTGCCGCTCGCGACGACCAGCACGGGCCGGAGGCGTTTGCCGCCGCCCAAGCTGGAATAGCGCATCGCCTCGATGAGACGCGCGGGGCGGCCACGCTCGCCTGCCGCCGGCGCCGACGCCAGAAGCTCGTTCAGCAGCGCCTCGGTGTCGCTCGCCACACTTTTCAGCAGCGACGAGAAAGCTTGTTGGGAAACGGTCAGCATAGCCCCTCCGCCGCGGCATGTCCTTTCGAATAGACTGAAAAGGCGCCGCATCGCAATTCACATAACCGCTTCGACGATCCGTTCATAGTCCCCCCTGAGCCCAGCAAGGCGCCGCGGGCCGCTCACCGCGAGCGGCCTTTCTCGGCTCGCGAGAATTCTGTAAGAGGTGTGGCGCTTCGCCACCGCTTCGGCGCTGGCGGTAAAATGGATTTTTGACGGTTAACGAGGGCCTACCGATGGTTGCAAGTCTGGCGACCGCCGTTGCGCTCGCCATCTGGATTTACTTGGTGGGCTGGCGCGGCGGATTTTGGTGCGCGGGGGAACGCGACGGCGGCGGCCCTACACCCGCCGCCTGGCCCGACGTATTTGCGGTCATCCCCGCGCGCGACGAAGCGGCCGGTGTCGGCCAAGCTATAGGATCCTTGCTGCGCCAGGACTATCCTGGATCGTTCGCGATCGTCCTCATCGATGACGAAAGCGCCGACGGCACTGCAGACGTCGCCCGGCGCGCCGCCGCCGCGACCGGCCGCGCGGACCGTTTGACCGTCATCCCCGGCGCGCCGCTGCCCAGTGGCTGGACCGGAAAATTGTGGGCCATGAAACAGGGCGTCGAGCACGCGAACGCGGCGGCGCCGGAATTCCTGCTGCTGACCGACGCCGATATCGTTCATGCGCCCGATGCGCTGAGCCGCCTCGTTTCGCAGGCGCTGAGCGAGGGTCTCGCGCTCAATTCCCTGATGGCCAAGTTGCGCTGCAAAAGTTTTGCGGAACGGGCGCTCATCCCCGGCTTCGTGTTCTTCTTCCAAATGCTCTATCCCTTCTCCTGGGTGAGCGATCGACATCGCACGACGGCGGCGGCGGCCGGCGGTTGCATGCTGGTCAGCCGCGCAGCGCTTCAGGCGGCCGGCGGGGTGGAGGCGATACGCGGCGCCCTGATCGACGATTGCGCCATGGCGAGCCTGTTGAAGAAACAGGGGCCGATCCGCCTCGCCCTCACCGAGCGCGCGACCAGCATCCGATCTTACCCGGCGATCGGCGATATCAGGCGCATGGTCGTTCGCTCGGCTTACGCCGAGCTTCGCTATTCGCCGCTGCGGCTCGCCGTCGCCTTGGCCGGCCTCACCGTCGTATTCGTCGTTCCGGCGCTCGCGGCGCTGTTGGGTCACGGCGCCGCGCAGATTTTCGGGCTCCTGGCTTGGGCCCTCATGGCGGTCGCCTTTCAGCCGACGTTGCGGTTCTACGGACGCTCGCCGCTGTGGGGTCTAGTGCTGCCGGCGATCGCGCTCGCCTACCTGGCTTTCACGCTCGAATCCGCCTATCAGACCGTGCGGGGCAAGGGCGGTCTCTGGAAGGGCCGCGTGCAGGCGCGCGCCGGCGAGGCCCGATGACAGAGACGAGCGCAACCAACGCCAGCGAATTGCGGTCGGGCAAGACCCATCGCGACGAAAATTTCCCGGTCGCGTCCTTGCTCGTCCGAGCCGAACACCGTCGGCCGATTCTGGCGTTCTACGAATTCGCGCGCGTCGCCGACGATGTCGCAGATCATCCGTCGCTGACGGCGGCCGAAAAGATCGAGCTCCTCGATCGCATGGAGGCGGACCTCATCGGCGACGTTCGTCCGCACGCCGATCCGCAGGCGGCGGCCTTGCGGCGCGCGCTCGACGAGCGCGGGCTCTCGCCCCAGCACGCTCGAGATTTGTTGCGCGCTTTTCGCCTCGACGCGTCCAAGCGGCGCTATCGGGACTGGGCGGAGTTGATGTCCTATTGCGCCCTCTCGGCCATGCCGGTCGGCCGCTTCGTGCTGGACGTGCATGGCGAGAGCCGTTCGACGTGGCCCGCATCCGACGCCATCTGCGCCGCGCTGCAGATCAACAATCACCTTCAAGACTGCGGCCTGGATTATCGCAATCTCGATCGTGTCTATTTGCCCCTGGAAGACCTGGCCAGACATGGCCTCGGCGTCGAGGCGCTCGGCGAACCGAAGGCCTCGCCGGCGTTGCGTCGCTGCATTGCGGAACTCGCCGAGCGCACCGAGAAATTGCTGCATGAAGGCGATGGTCTCGAGACCATGATCGCCGATTGGCGGCTGGGGCTCGAGATATCCGTCATTCGCGAGTTGGCGTTGCGCATCGCGCGCCTGCTGAGAGTGCGCGATCCGCTCGGCGAGGAAACTCACCTCGGCAAATGGCGCATGGGCGGCGTCGCCCTCACCGCCGTTCTCCAGGGCGCTTCGCGCCGCATCGGCTCTCACGGACCCCGGCCCGCCCCGACTCCAGGCGGGAACAGCGAAAATTCCGAGCCTCTGCCCGATGCTCGCGCGCGCGCTTCCGGCAGCTCGTTCTATATGGCGATGCGGCTGATGCCGCGTCCGCAGCGCGAGGCGATGTTCGAGATTTATTGGTTCTGCCGCGAAGTCGACGACATTGCCGACAATGAGGGTCCCCGCGAGGTCCGCCTCGCTCGATTGCAGCGCTGGCGTCACGACGTCGACGCCATGTGCGCCGGCGCCGCGCCCCCGCACTTGCGCGCGTTGGCCGAGGCGACCCGGACCTTCGGTCTCAGCCGCAACGATTTCTTCGCCGTCATCGACGGTATGGAAATGGATGTCGTCGCCCCGATCCGCGCGCCCGATTGGGCGACGCTCGACCTTTACTGCGACCGGGTGGCGAGCGCGGTGGGTCGCCTATCCGTTCGGGTGTTCAAAATGGGGGAGGCTGAGGGCGCGGCCCTGGCGCATCACCTCGGCCGCGCCCTGCAACTGACCAACATCTTGCGCGATATCGACGAGGACGCCGCTATCGGCCGACTCTATCTTCCGCGGGAAGCGCTGCGCGAGGCCGGAATAACATCGAGCGAGCCCTCGGAGGCGATCGCCAATCCTGCGATCGACCGCGCCTGCAGAGAGGTCGCCGCGCGTGCGCAAAACCATTTTGCCGAGTCCGACGCGATCATCGCGCTGAGCCCGCGCCGGGTCGTGCGCACGCCTCGCGTCATGAGCGACGCCTATCGCTCGATCCTCGAGCGGCTCGTCGAGCGCGGCTTTCGTCCGCCGCGCGCGCCGGTCAAGCTGCGCCGCAGCCAACTCGTTTGGATCGTTCTGTGTCACGGTCTCATCTGACGCCGCGTCGCGTTCATGTCGTCGGCGCGGGTTTGGCAGGATTGTCGGCCGCCGTGCGGCTGGCCTCTCGCGGCGTCGCGGTCACGGTTCATGAGGCGACCAACCAAGCGGGGGGGCGTTGCCGTTCGTACTTCGATTCCACGCTCGGCATGGAGATCGACAACGGCAATCATCTGGTACTGTCTGGCAACAAGGCCGCCCTTTCCTACCTCGATAGGATTGGCGCGCGCGGCGGGCTCGCCGGGCCGCGGTCGGCGAGTTTCCCCTTCGTCGATCTCGCGTCGGGCGAGCGCTGGACGGTCAGCGCCAACGACGGGCTCATACCGTGGTGGATCTTCGACCCGGCGCGCCGTGTCCCGGGGACGAACTTGCGCGAATATTTCGCGCTCGCCAAGCTGTTCAACGCCGGAGCCGGCGCGACGATCGGCGAGACGATTTCCTGTTCCGGGCCGCTCTATCAGCGACTGATCGAACCCTTGCTCCTTGCGGCGCTCAACACCGAGCCGCGTAGCGGTTCGGCGAAATTGGCGGCGGCGATCATCCGGGAAACGCTGGCCGCCGGCGGGCGCAGCTATCGCCCGCTGATTTCGCGCCACGGTCTTTCCAACGTTTTCGTCGCGCCGGCGCTCAGCTACATCGCCGACCGAGGCGGCGGCGTGAACTATGGCCGCCGGCTGCGTCAGATGGCCTTCGGCGCCGATCGAGTGACGGCGCTCGACTTCGGCGATATGTCCATCGACCTGACATCCAGCGACGCGGTCGTCCTCGCTGTGCCGCCTGCCGCCGCAGGGTCGCTCGCGCCCGGGTTGAAAACGCCGACGGAATTTCGCGCCATCGTCAACGCGCATTTCCGCGTCGACCCGCCTGACGGCCTTCCGCCGATGATCGGCGTCATCAACGGCATGACGCAATGGCTGTTCGCGTTTCCCGGACGCCTGTCGGTCACCATCAGCGCCGCGGACGGCTTGCTCGACCTCGCGCGAGAGGACCTGGCTGAGCGGATCTGGAGGGAAGTGGCCGATATCGCCAAGCTCGCGGGCGCCATGCCGGCGTGGCAAATCGTGCGCGAACGGCGAGCGACTTTCGCCGCTCTGCCTCGAGAGGACGCCAAGCGCCCCGCCACCGAGACGGCATGGGAAAACCTCGTCCTCGCGGGGGACTGGACCCAAACCGGGCTGCCCGCGACCATCGAGGGCGCCATCCGCTCCGGCGCCAAAGCCGCGGCAACGATCGTGCCGCCTCGAGGCCTGAAATAATCGAGGACCCATCGATGAGCGAAACCATGACGACCCTGACGGCGCAGGAGAACAATTCGCTCGCGATCGCGGTGAGCCGGCAATCCCTGGATCGATCGATTGCCGCGGCGACCGACGCCTTGCTCGCCGCTCAGCGCCCGGACGGACACTGGCTGTTCGAGCTCGAGGCGGACGCGACGATCCCGGCCGAGTATGTGCTCCTCAGGCATTATCTCGGCGAGCCGGTGGACGAAGATCTGGAACGCAAGATCGCCAACTACCTGCGCCGCATCCAGGGCCCGCACGGCGGCTGGCCCCTGTTCTACGAGGGCGACTTCGACATGAGCGCCAGCGTGAAGGCCTATTTCGCGCTGAAGATGATTGGCGCCGACGTGGAGGCGGCGCACATGCGCCGAGCGCGCGAGGCGATCCTCGCCCGTGGCGGCGCGGCCAAGAGCAATGTCTTCACGCGGGCGTTGCTCGCGCTCTACGGCGTCGTCAGTTGGCGGGCGGTTCCGGTGATGCCGGTCGAGATCATGCTGCTGCCGAACTGGTTTCCGTTACACCTAAACAAGATGTCCTACTGGGCGCGCACGGTCATCGTGCCGCTCCTGGTGTTGGGCGCCCTGAAGCCTCGAGCGCGCAATCCGAAACAGGTCGGCGTCGACGAGCTTTTTCTCGAGCCGCCGGAAAAACTCGGCTTGGCCCCCAAGGCGCCGCACCAGAGCCTGGCCTGGGCGACCTTTTTCAGCGTCGTCGACGCCCTGTTGCGCGTCGCCGAACCGCTTTTTCCGAAACGATCGCGCCAACGCGCGATCGACGCGGCCGTTGCGTTCGTGAAGGAACGTCTCAACGGCGAAGACGGCCTCGGGGCGATCTTTCCCGCCATGGCCAATTCGGCGATGATGTACGTCGCGCTGGGCTACCCCGGTCAGCATCCGGATTACCTCGCTGCGCGCCGCTCGATCGACAAGCTTCTCGTCGTCAAGCCCGACGAAGCTTATTGTCAGCCCTGCGTTTCGCCGGTGTGGGACACCGCGCTAGCGTGCCAAACTTTGCTGGAAGTCGGTGACGAGCGGGCGATCGAAGCCGCCGCCGCGGGCCTGGAGTGGCTGCAGCCCCGGCAAGAACTGAATGTCGTCGGCGACTGGAGCGCGCGTCGGCCGAATGTGCGGCCCGGCGGCTGGGCGTTTCAATACGCCAATCCGCACTACCCGGACCTCGACGACACCGCGGTCGTCGTGATGGCGATGGACCGGCTGCAAAGAACGCGCGGTTCTCAATCGTTTGCTGAAGCGATCGCGCGCGCGAAAGAGTGGATTTGCGGACTGCAGAGCCGCAACGGCGGTTGGGGCGCGTTCGACGCCGACAACAACTATCTTTATCTCAACAACATCCCGTTTTCCGATCACGGCGCCTTGCTCGATCCTCCGACCGAAGACGTGACGGGCCGCTGCGTTTCGATGCTGGCTCAGCTCGGCGAACGACCGGAGGCCAACTCACAATTGCGCGACGCTCTGGGTTATCTGCGGCGAACGCAGTTGACCGACGGAAGCTGGTACGGCCGCTGGGGAATGAACTACATCTACGGCGCCTGGTCGGCGCTTTCAGCGCTCGACATCGCGGGGATAGATCACAGCGCGCCGGAAGTGGCGCGAGCCGCCGGTTGGCTCGAGGCCATTCAAAACGAGGATGGCGGCTGGGGCGAAGCGGGCGAGAGCTATAAGCTCGACTATCGCGGTTACGAACCGGCGCCGAGCACGGCGTCGCAGACCGCTTGGGCGCTCCTGGGTCTCATGGCTACGGGGCGAACTGGCGCTCCGAGCGTGGCGCGCGGCATAAAATTCCTCCTCGACGCCCAGCGGCCGCACGGGTTTTGGGACGAGGAACGCTACACCGCAACCGGATTTCCCCGCGTCTTCTATTTGCGCTACCACGGCTACGCGAAGTTTTTCCCGCTTTGGGCGCTGGCGCGATTCAGGAGCACGATATCCGGCCAGAGCGTCAAATTCGGCATGTGACGCGGCCGGCAGATCGACGGCGTTTGCATAGGGCGGCCGGCGTCGGCTGCAGGGCGACGGCGATGCGCGCTCACTCCGGCTTCCAATCGGGCCCGTGGGATTCCTCGGGAAGGTCTTCCGACGCGATCGCATCGTCCGGTAGCCGGGTCCAGATCTGTGTCATGCCGAGGAGCGGAATTCCCAGATATCCACGGACCGCGAGCTGCTGCCCGTCCGCGCTCAGCTCCATTTGAGCGTGATAGACCGTGCCGTCGCGGGGATCGAGGATGGCGCCGTCGGTATAATTGTTACCCTTGCGTTTCATGCCTGTGACGATCGTCAGACCCAGCATCGGCGCATCCTTTTGGTCCCCGGTGCATTTTCCGCATGTCTCGATCCGTGCTTGTCCCGGCTGTTTGAACCCCTTGACGAGCCGCCCCTGATAAAGCCCGTCCTTCTCGAGGAACAGAAACCACGCTCCGGGATGGCCTTGATCGTCGGTCTCCTGCCAGAGGCCGGCCGCGGTCTTGTGATCATAGGACGGCGGAGAGGCAGGAGTCGACGCGGTCGGCGCCGGAGTGGCGGCCTTTGTCGGGTTCGGCGCGGCAACCGCGGTAGGGGATGAACTCGCCGCCAGCGCCGAGGTCCTGAATGGGTTACGCGGCGGAAGTGGGACCGAGTCTCGATCGGACGCCGAACGTGCATAACCCGTCATCATCATCGCGATCGCTATCGCGACGGAGAACCTGAGCCCAGTTCTCATGTTCCATCTCCCGAGGCGGCGATACAGTCACACCCGTCGTGGCGACGGCAGCCTACCGCCTCATGTCTTTCGCCAATGCGGCCGATCGATGGAGAAATCCCGTCGCTGAAGCGTCAACTTGGCTTCTCTCGATCGGCCGTTCCGCGACGATCACTGGCCATTGTCGGTCAGCACTTTTCTGCAAGCCCGGGACAGATGTTCGCGGTGCGCCTGAAGGCACTGGACAAAGGCCTGGTCGCCCTGCGCCTCCTCGACCGAATGGCAGAACCGGCGAACATCGGGACGGCATGCGGCCTGTTCCTGAGGCGTGCCGGAGGACTGGGCGAACGCCAATGACGAGACGAGGATGCAGGCTGCCGAGAGCATGAGCTTGGAGAGCATCGCGGAATTCTCCTTTTCGCGATCGAGGTTGGTCAGGTTTCCGAGGGCGCGTTACGCGGCTTGCCCATCAGAATCGGTTGAAACAGCACCGCCGCCGCCAGCGTGCATACCAGCGAGAGCGCCAACAGCTTGCCCATGCTCGCCGTTCCGGGATGGCTCGAGAAGATGAGACTGCCAAACGCCGTGGCTGTCGTGAGCGCGCTGTAGATGACGGCGCGGGTCAGAGGGGTCTGCAGGAGGTTGGTTTGCCCTTCACGCCAGGCCATTATGTAATAGATCTTGAACGCCACACCGACGCCGAGGAGCAGAGGCAGGGCGATGATATTGGCGAAGTTGAGCGGCAGATCCACCAGCACCGTGAGCTCCAAAGTCACCACGCCCGCCAGCGCCAGAGGAATCAGCGTCAATAGAACGTCGCCGAAGCGCTCGAGCACGAGCCACAGCAGGATCGCTATCGAGACCAGCGCCCATGCGCCGGCTTCGATGAAGGCGTGCACCACCAAGTCGCCCGCCTCCAGAATCGATATCGGCCCCTCGATAGCGCTCGGCTCGACGGCCCTGACCGCACGTGCGAAGCTACGCATCGCTTCATTGTCGTCGGGATCACCCCTGGGCGCGATCGAAACACGGGCGTGGCCGTCTGGCGTCACCCAATTCCGCGTGATGTCCGGCGGCAGGGAGTCGCGCGTGATCAGCGCCGTCCGCAGCGAGGCCTGCAACGAGTCCAAGACCTGTCCCAGCGGCCAAACGAAACTTTCCGTCGCCTTGTCGCGAGCCGCCGGTGGCGCATGCGCCAACCTGGAGAGATCGAGTGAAAGCCGGCGCGCCGCGTCGGCCCCGGCGCCCTTCTGATTGTCCGCCGCCTCGGTCAGACGCTCGGCGCCCTCGTTCGTGGCCGCGACATTTTCGGCGTCGGTCGGGGCGGGCTGAACGTTCTCGGGATTGAAGGCGGCGGCAAGTTTGCTCGCGGCGTTTTGGATGATCGGAAGCTTTGCGGCTTGGTCGTCCGGAATGAAGTTCGACAGCGTCATGACGCGCGCCGCCTCAGGCAGCTTGGCAAGGCGCGCGCCGATCGCATTCGCCTCATCGAGCGACGGCGCCAGCACCTGGATGGCGTTGGTGTCCGTGCTGGGATCGCGACGGAGCTGGAGATACGTCGCAACCGATTCTGTTTTCGGGCTCAGCAAATCGATCGGATTGAAATCGAAGCGGAGCCAATAGAGCAGCGGCAATCCGCCGATCACGACGATCGCAGTGCCCGCGATGATCGCGATCCGGTGCCGATTCAGGTATTCGTCGATCGGCGCGAGCGACGAATATCCGAGCGGCTCCGGTTCTCCGGGCGGGTTCATGAGCTTGATCAGCGCCGGTAGAACCGTGATGGTCGTGGCGAAGGCGATCAGCATGCCACAGCCGGCGATCTGGCCCAATTCAGACACGCCCTTGTAGTCGGTGGGCAGAAACGACAGGAATCCCGCGGCGGTCGCGAACGCCGCCAGAGTGAGCGGCGCGCCCGCGCGAAAGGCGGCGTTTTCAATCGCCTTGGCAAGCTCGCCGAGCTCGTGCCGTTCGGAACGATAGCGAACGCTGAATTGAATGCCGAAATCGACCCCGATGCCGACGAAAAGCACGGAAAAGTAAACAGAAATGAGATTGTACGCGCCGACCATGAACAGGCCGAGAGCCGCGGTGACGGAGAGGCCGACGAAGAGATTGATGGCGATCGCGGCTATCAGCCGCCCCGAGCGCAGGGCGAGCCAGAGAATGAAACCGATGATCGCCAAGGTGATGAGGCCGTTGCGAACAGCGTTCTCCTTGATGCTCGCAAACTGTTGGTCGTTCATCGCCACCACGCCGGTCAGACGCAGGTTCGCCTGATATTTTGGCAAGACGTCCGCCGCGATCCGGCGAATGGCCTCGCTCGCTTCGTGTCCCGGCTCGAGGGCGCTGAAGTCGAGCGCCGGATGCACCTCGATGAAGCCGCGAAGTTCGTTCGCGGCCGCGGGCTTGCCTTGCATCAAGACGCGCCACGAAAAGCTCGCCGGCCGCCCCGCGAGCACATTGTCGAGGGTATCGGCCGCCTGGTTCAGCGGACCGCTGAGATCGTCGAGCTTCACGCGATGGTCTCGAAGGCCGAGCAGCACGTCCTCGAGCCCCGCGATCAACCCGCGCAGGCTGCGGTCGGACGAGAGGTCCTCGATCAGCGCTTGCCCCCGAACCAGCCCTCCGAGATTTTGCTCCAGCGCCGCCGTCGGCAAGAACAGAAGCCCGTGCTGGGCGAAAAACTCCGTCGCGCCGACATTCGAAACATCGGGAAACTGCGACTTCTCCTCGGCGAGCGCCTTCGTCAGTTGCACAGTGGCCGCTCCCGTCAACTCGGGCGTCGGCGCCGTGACCACGACATCGATGATTCCAAAACGGCCAAAGGCCTTTTCGAAAGCGGTGTCGCGCTTGCGCCAGTCGAGTTTGTCCGAGAGCAGAGCGTTGACGTCCGAGTTCAGGCTGAAGTGGCTCGCGGTGTAGAAGCTCGATCCAGCCGCGATCAGCAAGCCTGCGCCCAACACCGCCCAGGCGTGGCGCAGGCAAAACCCGACGATTCGAACGATGATGGACGTGAGCATGAATTACGATCGCCTCGAGTCGCGGCCGCTTCGCGGCGAACGGAGAATTTCTCGGTTGCGAACGCCGCCACACGAGGAAGACGCCTTGCCGATCACTGCGCCAGGGTCGACGCTTGCGACGCCGAGGGTTTGATCGCGTTGTCTTTGGGCCGAATTTTGGCCAGCATCGCGTCGACATGGTGGGAATAAACGAAATCCGCCGGCCTCTGGCGATCGAGCGGAATCTCCGGCGCCATCGGACCGTCGGTGCGCACGCCGCGAAGCGCCGTCCAGATCAGCGACCAAGGACGGGACATCGCCGCATCGGCGGCGGTCGGCTCGTAACCGCAATGGGCCATGCAATTGGCGCACTTTTCATAACGGCCGGTTCCGTAGCTGTCCCAGTCGGTCGTCTCCATGAGCTCCTTGAACGAATTGGCGTATCCCTCCCCCAGGAGATAGCAGGGTTTCTGCCAGCCGAAAACGTTGCGGGTGGGCATGCCCCAAGGCGTGCAGTGGAACTCGCGGTTGCCGGCGAGAAAGTCCAGGAAAAGACTGGAATGCATGAACTGCCACTTCTTGCCTTTGCCCAGCGAGAAGACGCGGCGAAACAATTCCTTGGTTTTGCGGCGATTGAGGAAATGCTCCTGGTCGGGCGCGCGCTCGTAGGCGTATCCCGGCGAGATCGACACGCCGACACCGAGCTCTTGCGTGAGATCGAGGAAGGCCGCGATATCCTCCGGCGCATGGCCATCGAAGATCGTCGCGTTGACATTGACGGCGAACCCCTTGGCCTTCGCCTTCTCGATCGCCGCGACAGCGCTGTCGAAAACGCCGCTTTGCGACACCGACTTGTCGTGGTGATCCTTCAGTCCGTCCAGGTGTAGGGAAAAGAAAAGATAAGGCGACGGCTCGAACAGGTGGAGCTTTTTCTCCAGCAAGAGCGCGTTGGTGCACAACGACACGAATTTCTTGCGCGCCACGATCCCCTTCACGATGTCGCCGATGTCGCGATGGATCAACGGTTCGCCGCCAGGAATCGCCACCATCGGCGCGCCGCATTCGTCGACCGCATCGAGACATTCCTGGGTCGACAATCGCTGATTGAGGATCGGATCGGGATAATCGATCTTGCCGCAACCCACACAGGCGAGGTTGCAGCGGAACAGCGGCTCGAGCATGAGCACGAGAGGATAGCGCTTTCTGCCCGCTAGCTTCTGTTCGAGGACATAAAGGCCGATTTTTGCTTCCTTGAAAAAAGGTATTGTCATGGCTCGCCTTTCAGTGACCGGTCGCGGCGATGGTTTTGCAAGCGAGAGCCTCTCACGCTTCCGCCAGCTCCAAAGGCAACCGAAACCCTATCGATTCTTTGGGACCGTCCAGGGTCGAGACTTCGACCGGACCAAGGCGGCCGAGCCATTGGACGACGCCCTGCACCAGTTGCTCGGGCGCGGAAGCGCCGGCGGTGATGCCGACGGCGCCCGCATTCTCCACCCATTCGTAACGAAGATCGTCGCTGTCTGCTATGAGATAACTCGGCACTCCCATTTCCTCGCCGATTTCACGCAGCCGATTTGAATTGGAGCTATTCTTTGCGCCGACGACAATGATCACGTCCACGCCCTTGCATAGGTCGCGAACCGCCGTTTGCCGGTTTTGCGTCGCGTAGCAGATGTCTCGCGTGTCGGGACCGACGAGATCGCTGAACCGCCGATGCAAGGCGGCGATGATCCCTTTGGTGTCGTCCACGCTCAACGTCGTTTGCGTCACATAACCGACCGGAGCATCCGCGGGGATCGTGAGCTTTGCGACATCGCTTTCGGTTTGCACGAGCACGACTGGAGCGGCGACCTGCCCCAGCGTTCCCTCGACTTCCGCGTGGCCGGCGTGACCGATGAGGATGAGCGTTCGTCCCTGCGCCACATAACGCTTCGCCTGGTTATGAACTTTGGTGACCAGGGGGCACGTGGCGTTGTGAACGATGAGCTGCCGCGCCGCCGCTTCCTGCTCGATCTTCTTCGGCACGCCATGGGCGCTGAGAATTGCGACGGAGTCGTCTGGGATTTCGGACAGCTCCTCGACGAAACGGGCGCCTTTGGCCTTCAAGTCGTCGACGACGTGCTTGTTGTGGACGATCTCGTGGCGCACATAGACCGGCCGGTCGTATTTCTCCAGCGACCGTTCGACGATATCGATCGCGCGCACGACGCCTGCGCAAAATCCCCTGGGCTGGGCGAGAATGACTCGCATGGGGCGCTGAGGCCGCGGCGCCGGGTGAGAGGCGGTCGCCTTCGAGACCTCGTCGACCGGGCGGATTCGACCCCTGGCGCCGCCGAGAACGTCGAATACTTTGGCGACGATCCCGGCGGCGTCGAGCCCCGCCTCGGCGTACATCGCTTCCTGGCTGGCCTGCGCCGAGAACACGTCGGGCAGAACCATGGAGCGGACTTTGAGACCGCGGTCGAGCCGCCCATGCTCGGCCAACGTCTGCAGCACGTAGGAGCCGAAGCCGCCGATCGATCCTTCTTCGATGGTAATGAGGATTTCGTGCTCACGCGCGAGTTTCAACACGAGATCGACGTCGAGCGGCTTGGCGAAGCGAGCGTCCGCGACCGTAGCGGAAAGACCAAATTTGGCTAGTTCCACCGCGGCCTTCGAACATTCCTGGAGGCGGGCGCCGAACGAAAGCAGTGCGACTTTGTCGCCCCGGCGAACAATTCGTCCCTTGCCGATTTCGAGCGCGACGCCGACTTGCGGAATCGCCACGCCGACGCCGTCGCCGCGTGGGTAACGAACCGCCGAGGGGCGATCGTCGATCGTGGCGGCGGTCGCAATCATATGGGTGAGTTCAGCCTCGTCCGCCGCAGCCATAATTACGAAGCCTGGCAGGCAGCCGAGATAGGCGACGTCGAATGAACCGGCGTGTGTGGGACCGTCGGCGCCGACGAGCCCGGCCCGGTCGACCGCAAAGCGCACCGGCAACGATTGAATCGCCACATCGTGCACAACCTGATCGTAACCGCGCTGCAAGAACGTCGAATAAATGGCGCAGAAGGGCTTGTAGCCTTCCGCGGCGAGGCCGGCGGCGAACGTAACCGCATGCTGCTCGGCGATACCTACGTCGAACGTTCGCGTCGGGAAGGCCTTGGCGAAAATATCGAGCCCCGTGCCCGCCGGCATCGCCGCCGTCACTGCGACGATGCGGTCGTCTTTCATTGCCTCCTTGACGAGGCTTTCTGCGAAGACCTTGGTGAAAGTCGGCGCCTTTGCCTTGGCTTTCGTTTGTTCTCCGGTCGCGACGTTGAATTTTGCGACGGCATGGTATTTGTCGTGCGAGGCTTCCGCGGGCGCGTAGCCTTTGCCCTTCTTGGTCACGACGTGCACGAGGATCGGACCGTTGCGGGCGTCACGGACGTTTCGCAGCACGGGCAGCAGGTGGTCGAAGTTGTGCCCGTCGATCGGGCCGACATAGTAAAATCCAAGTTCTTCGAACAGCGATCCGCCAGTCCAGAACCCGCGCGAAAAATGGTCGAGGCGCCCAGCCTTGACTTCTAAGGATTTTGGCAGTTGCCGAGCGAGTTGCTTGCCGATATCGCGCAGGGTACGATAGGTTTGGCCCGATATCAGGCGCGAAAAATATCCGGACATGGCGCCGACCGGCGGCGCGATAGACATATCGTTGTCATTGAGGATCACGATCAGCCGACTATTCATCGCTCCGGCGTTGTTCATCGCCTCGTAAGCCATCCCGGCCGACATCGCGCCGTCGCCGATCACCGCTATGATATTGTGTTTCTCATTTTTCAGGTCGCGCACCACGGCCATGCCGAGGGCGGCGGAAATCGAAGTCGAGGCGTGTGCGGCGCCGAACGGGTCGTATTCGCTTTCCGATCGTTTGGTGAATCCCGAAAGGCCTCCGGCCGTCCGCAGCGTATCAATCCGATTTCGGCGGCCGGTCAGTATTTTATGCGGATACGCTTGGTGCCCGACATCCCAGATTAGACGATCTCTGGGTGTATCGAAGATATAGTGTAGCGCGATTGTCAGTTCCACGACGCCGAGACCCGCGCCCAGGTGGCCGCCAGTGATGGAAACAGCCTTTATGGTTTCTGCCCTGAGTTCGTCCGCGACTTGTTTGAGGTCCGCCGGATTATATCGCCGCAAATCTTTCGGAACGTTGATCTTTTCGAGCATGCTGCCTCCTAATCGCGAGACTTTAACCAGAAGCGGCCACGACACAGACGCGTAGTCGGCCGCACAATTCCCCAACCGATCTCTTAGCTATTTCCGTGCTGATCACGGATTGGGCAGGCAACTGCGATAACAGGCATCAACCTTATCCCTGAGAGCGCAATTAATCAACTATAGCCGGTTTCGCGCCAGCGAAGGCAGATTCGGTATCCTCTCATGCCGGCTCAGCGGCCTCGAGGGGAGGGGCGGCGCGCCGATCGTCGCGCCGTCGATGACCAATACGAACGCCGCCGACGTCGAGATCACGGCGCTTCGCGCGGGCTAGTCGACAAACGATCATGGGGTCGGCAACCTCAGTCCAACAGGGCGAGCGCCCTATCCCGTGCGACGTGGTGGATCGCCAGCGCCTCAGCGACGGTCGTCGGCGCGGGCATCTCGCTAGCGGCGCGCATCGCATCGAGGGTGCGCTCGACGATGCGCGCCAGCGCGCCAAATCCGATGCGTCCGGCAAGAAACGCGGCGACCGCGACCTCGTTGGCGGCGTTGAGCGCCGTCGGCGCGCCGCCCCCCTCGCTGAGCGCTTCGATCGCCAGGCCAAGAGCGGGAAACCGGGCGAGGTCCGCTTTTTCGAAGGTCAGCGCGCCCAGCGCCGCCAAATCCGGCGCCGCCACGCCCGAGGCGATTCGTTCGGGATAGGCCAAGCAATGCGCGATCGGTGTTCGCATGTCGTGCGAAGCCATGCCGGCGATCAGGGATCCGTCGGCGAACGCGATGAGGCCGTGGACGATCGATTGGGGATGGACGACCACCGCCAGCCGCTCGCCGCCAATGTCGAATACATGATGCGCTTCAATGAGCTCGAGGCCTTTGTTCATCAGGCTCGCCGAGTCGATGGTGATTTTCGGGCCCATCACCCAGTTGGGATGGGCGAGCGCTTCGGCGCGCGTCGCGCTGGCGATCCGCTCAGCGCTCCATTGCCGAAAAGGTCCGCCCGAGGCGGTGATCGTCATCTTGACGATCGAAGCCGGGTCGCGCCCGCCCATGGCCTGAAAGATCGCGTTGTGCTCGGAATCCATCGGCAGCACACGCGCGCCGGAGCGGCGCGCCGCCGCCATGACGGCGTCGCCGGCGCACACCAGCGTCTCCTTGTTGGCCAGCGCCACCGCGCGGCCCGAGGAAATCGCCGCGTAGGTTGGCGCCAAGCCGGCCGTGCCAACGATCGCCGAGACCACGAGATCGGCTTCGCGAAGCGCCGCTTCGACCACCGCCTCGGGTCCTGCGGCGACTTCGATTCCGCTCGCCCCGACGCCCGCCTTCAGCTCCGCAAAACCTGCGGGGTCGGCGACAGCGGCGAACGAGGCGCCGAGTTCCAGCGCCGAGCGCGCGAGCGCCGCGCCGTTGCGCCCGCTCGCGACCGCGACCACGGTGAAGCGTTTCCCGGCTTCGGCGACGACCCGCGCACAGGAGCGCCCGATCGAGCCGGTCGCGCCGAGGACGACGAGACGTTTGGGCGCCACGGCGCCGACTGGCGCCGTGGCGGCTCGTTCGAGCCGAGACAAAACGACGGACTGCCCCATACTTTCACTCGACATTCTACAGATGACTGCTGGCTTCGAACGAATGTGCCCCGTTTTCGCAGTGCTGGCAAGCCTAAAGCTCGCTGCGAAAAAGTGGAATCCGGTTTTTCGCAAAAAGCGCGCGACATCGAAAACCAAGAGTCGCCAGCGCGAGCCGGTAGACCCCCGGCGACACTGGCCCCCCGGCTCGGGGCGCGAGAAGGCCAAGCCTCGGTATTTGGGCGCTTCGACGTCGACGCGCGGAAACTCCAGGCCCGGCGGCTTCGACGGTTGCCTCATTCCGCGGCGGTTGGAGGCGACAGGGCGAGCCCGCTCGGGCAGGTTTCAGGCTGCGGCGCGCCGGCCGCGGGCGGTCTCGACGAACCAATCGCGCAGCACCCAGAGCCGCGCCTCGAGCAGCGTCCCCTGCCCGCCGGTGAATTCGAGCCAACGTTCGAGCATGTTGCGCTTGACCGCGGTGAGCACCAGCCGCCCTTCGCCCACGGCGTAGGCGATCTCGTCCCGGAAGCCCTTGCCGTTGGCCTCCTGTTTGCCGAACTTCGACACGAACAGAATGTCGGAAGGGCGCGACGCGTCATCGCGCAGCCGCCGGCTCGCGCTGGCGAGCGCCGAAGTGTCGAGACAGCAACTGCCGGCGCCTGGTCCGAGGTCCTGACACAGCGGCAAGATCTCGCCGCTCTCGACGGCCATCAACTTCATCAGCGCGCCGGCTCCGCAGCCTGCCTCGTCGGGAGGCAATTGCACAATTCCGGTCGCGTCTACGCCCCTTTCGACGAGTTCGCGCGCGAACGTCGTCATCAGTAGGTCGACGGCGGCGCCATCCTCGTAGATGACGGCGGCGATTCGGTTGGGATCGAGACCCCAGGCGCTCATGAATCCTCCATTGTCGTAAAGCCGACAAAACCCGCCGGCCGTGGCGATCGAGGGAAGAAACGCAATTTCCGAACCACCTGACGGGCGCTTATTTGTGCAGCCTTCCGATGGACGATCCTTGCTCGCTTCGTCTAGATTCGGCGCCCGAACAACGAACCCCGACGATCGTAGAAGGCCGCTCGCATGAGAATTTCCGCTCGCAACGTGTTGCCCGGCAAGGTCGTCGCGATCACGCTCGGCGCCACCACGGCGCATGTGAGGATCGAGATCGGCGCTGGCGCCGTAGTAACGGCGTCGATCACCAACGAGGCGGTCGAGGCGCTCGGCCTCACGATCGGCAGCCCCGCGAAGGCGATCATCAAAGCCTCCGACGTGATGGTCGGCGTCGACGACTGACATGAACTGGGAAGCCTACGCGGCGCGCCTCATCGCCGAGGACGCGCCCTCGGGCGATCTGACGACAGAGACGCTCGGTCTCTCCGGCCGAGCCGGACGCATCGCCTTCGCGGCGCGCGCGCCCATGACCGTCGCCGGCGTCGAACTCGCCGCCGCGATCCTGCGCCAGGCGGGCGTCGGGCCGCGGGCGCATTGCCGTTCCGGCGACGAGATCGCCGCCGGCGCTCTGCTGCTCGAGGGCGAGGGCGATGCGGCGGGTCTGCATGTGGCCTGGAAGGCCGCGCAGACGATGATGGAATGCCTCTCGGGCGTCGCCTCCTCGGCGCGCGCGATCGTGCGCGCTGTCGAAAGCGTCGACCCGCGGGTGCGCGTCGCCTGCACGCGCAAGACCTTTCCCGGCGGGCGCGCTTTAAGTCAATTCGCGGCCAAGGCGGGCGGCGCGATCCTGCATCGCGCCGGCCTCTCCGAGACCGTGCTGGTGTTCGCCGAGCACCGCGCATTTCTCGACGCGGAGGACTGGCCGGGGCTCGCGGCGCGTCTCGGCGAGCGAGCGCCGGAAAAGCGTCTCGGCGTCGAGGTCTCGTCGGTCGCCGAGGCGAAAGCCGCGATCGCGGCGGGCTTCGACACGATCCAGTTGGAAAAATTCCCGCTCGAGGCGGTCGCCGAAGTCGCCGCGCATGCGCGCCGCCTCGGTTCGCGCGCGCTCATCGCGGCGGCGGGGGGCGTGAACGCGAGCAACGCCGCCGCTTACGTGCGCGCGGGCGCGAGGCTCATCGTCACCAGCGCCCCCTATGCCGCGCCGCCGCGCGACGTCAGCGTGACGGTCGCCGCGATCAACCGAACTTGAACAGCACGCCATAGCCGCCGCGCGGATAGTTCCACTCGAGCTCGCCGGAGGCTTCGCACAGCACTCGGCACGTGCCGCACTCGAAACAGCCGTCCGACGCCAGATCGACGCCGCCTGCCTCGTTGAGGGTGTAGCACCCGGCCGGGCAAAGCTTGGTCATCGCCAGCAGATTCGCGGACGGGTTTTCGCCTTTGAGGATGCGAATGTGGCTGCGCCCGCCGTCGACGACGTAGCGGTTCTGATAGAGTTTCTCTTCGACGCGGATGCTGGCTTGATGGCTCATGTTTCGATCCTCCTCGTCAGCGCCAGGCGCGCGCCAGCTTGAACGCGTCGCCGAACAATCCTCTCAATCCCCGGGTTCCGAGGAACGACTTCAAGCTCGCGTTCTCCTTCTCGCGCTTCGGCGTGCCGTCGACGCGGAAATAGTTCTCCATCGCCTTGGAGACCAGCTCCGGATAGGTGAGGAAGAAATTGTGCGAGTTGGTGTGCAGCACGGCCGGCATGTTGCGATATTTCTTCAGATCCTTCATCACGAAAGAGTCCTCGAGCATCTTGGGATAGAGCGACAGCGCCGCCTTGGTTGGCTTGTCGCGGCGGCTCTTGACCTGGAAGATCGCTTCCGCCGCGAGCCGGCCCGAGGTCATAGCGAGATTGGAGCCCTCGCGATGGATCGCGTTGTTGAGCTGCGCGGCGTCGCCCACCACGACCCATCCGTCGCCGCAGAGCTGCGGCACGTGCTTGTAGCCGCCTTCCGGGATCAGATGGGCGGAATATTCTTTGACCTCCGAGCCTTCGAGAAACGGCTTCACGGAAGGATGTTGTTTGAACTGGTCGAGCAGGCCATAGGGGGTGACGCCGCTCTTGGCGAAGTCGCCGACCAGACAGCCGATGCCGACCGAAAGGCACTCCTTGTTGGTGTAGATGAAGCCCATGCCGGTCATGCCCTTGGATATCGTGCCGACGGCCTCGATGACGACGCCCTCGTCGCCCTTGACGTTGAAGCGCGCCTCGATCGTCTCCTGGGGCAGGAAGTGCATTTCCTTGACCGCGAGCGCGACGGTGTCGGGCTTCGGCGGCGAACGCAGGCCGGCGCGGCTGCCGAGCAAGCCGTTGACGCCCTCGGCGAGCACGACGATGTCGGCGTGGACGACGCCGCCCTCGCGATCGGTTCTAACGCCGACGCAGGCGCCGTAGGCGTCGAAGATGAGTTCCAGAGCGGTCGTCTCGGTGAGCAGCAGCGCGCCCGCCTCGCGCACCTTGCTCGAGAACCACTTGTCGAACTGCGAGCGGATGATCGTATAGCGGTTCGGGCGCTCCTCGTTGAAGGCGTCGGACCGGTAGTGCATGCCGGTGTGCGACTGCTCGTTCATCAACCAGAGACGCTGCTCGATCAGGTGGCGCTCGAGCGGCGCCTCCTCGCGGAATTCGGGGATGATCTTCTCCAGCATGTCGGCGTACATGATGGCGCCCTGGACGTTCTTCGAGCCGGAATACTCGCCCCGCTCCAACTGCAGGACCTTCAGTCCACGTGTGGCGAGCGTGCAGGCGGCCGCGTTTCCGGCCATGCCGGCGCCGACGACGATGCAATCGAACTTTTCGACCATGGGAGTTCTCCTCAACCAACGAGCCGGTCGCGTGTGTGATGCGAGAGGCGGGCGCGAAACGCTTCCGTCAGCGCGGGCAGGAAACGGATCGCGTCGGTGGCGACGGCGAAATGCGCGAAGTCGTGGATCGGCGCTTGTCTGTCGGTGTTGATCGCGACGATGAGGTCGGCGCCTTCGACGCCGACGCGATGCTGGATCGCGCCGGAAATGCCGGCGGCGATATAGAGCTTCGGCCGGATCGTCTTGCCGGTCTGGCCGATCTGCCGCTCCGCCGGCGCCCAGCCCTTTTGCACGCAGGGACGCGAGCAACCCCATTCGCCGCCGAGCACATGAGCGAGCGCGCGCACCAGTTGCAGGTTCTCGGCGCTCTGCAGCCCGAGCCCGCCGGAGACGACCACGTCGGCAAAGGCGAGGTTGGACTTGCTCGAGTTACGGTCAGGCAGGAAAGACAGCACCTTGGTGACGAGCGAGTCTTCCCTGAGATCGATCGCGTGTTGCACGATTCGTCCCGTCCGCCCCGGCTGCCGCGCCGGCATCTTCATCACGCGCGGCCTCACTGTCGCCATCTGCGGGCGAAAGTTGAGCGTGTAGATCGTGCACAGCAGCGAGCCGCCGAAGGTCGGCCGCGTCGCGGCGAGCGACTTGTCGGCGTCGACCTCGAGTTCGGTGCAATCGGCGGTGAGGCCGGTGAGCAGCGTCGTTGCGACGGAGCCAGCGAGGTCGCGGCCGAGGTTGGTGGCGCCGAGCAGCAGGATCTCGGGCTTGTAGGTGTTGACCAACTCGGTCAGCGTCTTGGTGTAGGGCTCGTTGCGGTAGTCGGCGAGCACGGGATTCTCGACGAGATAGACGACGTCGGCGCCGTATTCGAACGCTTCGGCGACCGCCTCGCGCGTTCCCGAATTCGGCGCGCCGACAACGATGCCGGCGAGTTCGGCGCCGAGCTTGTCGGCGAGTTTGCGCCCCTCGCCCATCAGCTCCCACGACACCGGATGCGCGTCGCCGCGCTCGAGTTCCACCATCACCCAGACATGTTTGTATGATTTGAACTTCTGCGGAAGTTCCTTCTTCATCGCCGCGCGATTGCCGGAGGCGGCGGGAGCGGGGGCGTCGGCCATCTGTCGAACTCCTCACAAGCCGGTGGCGAGCCGCTCGAGGTCGCCCTCGAGACCGGCCTTGGCGGAAAACAGCGTTGCGATGAGCGCTTCGGCCGTGTCTTTCGCCTTGGGATGGATGTCGATCGCTTTCGCCTTCTCGGCGCGCGGGGTCGGCGCGAACACGCGCTTGACGACGGTCGGCGAGCCGCGCAGGCCGCACTTGGTCATGTCTTCGATACCCGCCGCCGCCGCGTTCCAGACGACGATTTCGGCGCGCGCCGCGCGCAGCGCGTCGGCGAAAGAACCGCGACGCATTTCCGCCGTGCCCTCGAGCATCGTCACCAGACAGGGCAGCGCCGAACGCAGCGCCTGCGTGCCGCCCTCGGCGCGGCGCTCGAGATCGATCGTGCGCGCCTGCGGATCGACGCCGACGATCTTCGAGATGTAGGTGAGCTGATTGAGCTCCAGGCGCCGCGCGATGCCGGGGCCGACCTGCGCGGTGTCGCCGTCGATCGTCTGCTTGCCCGCGAACACGATGTCGGGCGCGCCGTAAGTCGCAGAGATCTTCTCGATCGCCTTCGACAGCGCGAAGGATGTCGCGAGCGTGTCGGAGCCGGCGAAGAAGCGATCGGTCAGCAGCACGCCGCGGTCGGCCCCGTAGGTCAGCGCCTTGCGCAGCGAATCTTCCGCCGAAGGCGGACCCATCGTCAACACCGTCACTTCGCCGCCGTGCGCGTCGCGCAGCCGCAACGCCGTTTCGAGCGAGAACAGATCATACGGGTTGATGATCGTCGGCACGCCCTGGCGCATGATCGTGTTGGTGACGGGATGCACGCGGATCTGCGCCGAATCAGGCACCTGTTTGATGCACACCACGAACTGCATGGCGACCTCCGGAATGAGACATCGTCGTCCACGCACGAGTCGTGCCAACGCGCATCTGGTTGAAATCGTTGGCGTCGCCTACCAGCCGGAGTCTCACTGTCGGGAACGTGACACGCCTGCGTCGCTTTTTGTTCGCCAGGCGCGGCAGCGCACAGAATGTCATCGCGAACTCGAGCGACGCGACCCGGAGGCCGTAGGGCGCAAACCCCCGACCTTGGAGCCGCGCATCGCGGCGCTGCCTGGGTTCGCTCGCGCCCGCAATGGCGCGGCCTCGGCCGCTGCGAGCGTCGGGTCCAGTCATCTGAAAAGCTCCGCGAGACGCGCGGCTCCGCGTTGCCGGATTGTCAGCGCGGTGTCTCGTCGAGCGGCAGAATGTCATCGAGAGAGACGAACGCGGTCTTCGCCGCAACGGGACGGTTCGGGTCGTGGTCCTTGAGCACCTGGAACACGCGCGCCTTCAGTGGCGATTGCGCCTCGAACTCTTCATAGGCGCGCCTCAGCATCGCCTGCGCGCGCGCGCCGGCAACCGTATCGGGCAGGCCGTCGAGATCGTCGGACGCGAGGTGCTCGCCCATGCGCTTCAAGATATGCAGACGCGCGACGCGCAACACCGTTTCGTCATAGGGCACTCGGAGCGCATCGAAGAAATCTTCCGCCGATGACAGCGTCTTCAGGCGAGCGACGATGTCTTTCGTGTCCACGGGCTTTTCGAGCGAGCATTGCATGCGCTTGTTTCCTCATTCGGCGGCGATGGCGACCGACAGCGTCGCATAGAGTCGATAGACCTCGGCGCCGGTCAACGAGCGCTTGCAGCGGGTCGCGGCCTCGCGCACGCGCTCGACCAGCCGAGCGGCGGCGCAAGACTCGAGTTTTACGCCGTAGGGCGCCAGCGCATGGCGCAGCGCGCTCGCGCCGGAATGTTTGCCGAAGGCGATGCGGTGTCGGCGTCCAAACAACTCCGGCGCCGGTCCGCAATAGCTCTGGCGATCGGCGAGCAGACCCGCGACATGGATGCCCGACTCGTGCGTGAACACGTCGTCGCCGACGATCGCCTTGCCGGCGGCGACGGGACGTCGCGACGCGCGGGCGACGAGTTTGGCCAGGCCAGCCAAGGCGAAGAGATCGACGCCGGTCGTCAGACCCGCGCGCAGTTCCAGCGCCGCCGCGACCTCTTCGAGCGCCGCATTGCCCGCCCGCTCGCCCAGACCCGCGACCGTGACCGAGACATGTCGCGCGCCCGCGCGCACGGCGGCGAGCGTGTTGGCCGTCGCCAGACCGAAATCGTCGTGGCCATGGAATTCGACGGCGAGATCGGTATTGGCGACGACCCGCGCGATCAGATCGTGCGTCGCGAACGGATCGAGAATGCCGACCGTGTCGGCGACGCGGATGCGAAACGCCCCGGCGCGCTCGGCGGCCTCCGCCATTCGCAACAGATGATCGATGTCGGCGCGCGAGGAATCCTCGGCGCCCAGCGCGACTTCGAGTCCGCGCTCGCGCGCGAGCGGAACCAACCTGCCGATGCGCGCGAGCGCCTGCTCGCGGCCGATGCCGAGTTTCGCGGCGAGCAACCTGTCGGAAGCCGGGATCGAAAGATTGACAGCGTCGACGCGCGCGCGTCGCGCCGCGGCGATGTCGCCCTCGCTCAACCGGCACCAGGCGAGCACGCGGCAGGGGAGGCTCAGCGAGCGGATCGCCCGCAGCGCTTCGATTTCGCCCTCGCCCATCGCCGGCGCGCCGGCTTCGAGTTCGGCAACGCCGGCCGCGGCGAGCGCCTCGGCGATCGCGACCTTCTCGGCGAGTGTGAAGGCGACGCCCGGCGTCTGTTCGCCGTCGCGCAAGGTGGTGTCGTTGAGATAGACCCTGCGCTCGTCAGGCGGCATGGGCGGTCCCCGAGATGGCGAAGCGCGCCAGGATTTCCGGCAGCAGCGACAGCACGCGATCGATGTCGTCGTCGTCGGTGTCACGCGCCAGCGAGAACCGGACCGCGCCATGCGCGACGCCGGCCCCCATCGCCTCCAACACATGCGAGCGCTTCATCGCGCCGACGGAACAGGCCGCCCCCGTAGAGACAGCGACGCCCGCGCGGCCTAGCGCGATCGCGATCGCCTCCGCGTCGACATCGGGAAACACGATCGCGCTGGTATTGGCGAGCCTGGGTTCGCCGGCCCCGAGCGCGACCGCGCCGGGAGCGAGCCTCTCGACGCCGCGTTCCAACCGGTCGCGCAGCGCGCGCATGCGCGCCGCGTCGCCCGCGAGCCGCGCCCGGGCGAGTTCCGCCGCCCTGGCCATTCCGACGATTCCGGGCGTGTTCTCGGTGCCCGCGCGGCGTCCGCGCTCCTGCGCGCCGCCGTGGAACAGCGGCGCGATGCGCGCGCCGCGACACACATAGAGCGCGCCGACGCCCTTCGGGCCATGGAATTTGTGCGCGCTCAACGAGGCGAGATCGACGCCGAGCGCGCCGAGATCGAGTTCACTGCGTCCCGCCGCCTGCACCGCGTCGGTATGAAACAGCGCGCCGTGTTCGTGCGCCTCGCGCGCGAGTTCTGCTGTGGGGAAGATCACGCCCGTCTCGTTGTTGGCGGCCATGATCGAGACGACCGCCGTGCGCTCCGACAACGCGTGCGAGAAAGCGTCGCGGTCGAGCCGGCCGCGCGCGTCGACGCCAACGAAATGCGCGCGGGCGCGGCCGGAGCGGTGCAGTTGCTGCGCCAGCGCGATGACCGCCGAATGTTCGACCGCGCTGACGACAATCTCTTTGCGGCCGCCCGAGGCGCCGAGCGCGCCGAGGATCGCGGTGGTATCCGATTCCGTGCCGCCCGAGGTGAAGACGATTTCCTCCGCGCGGGCGCCGACGAGATCCGCGACGCGAGCTCGGGCGCGCGCGACGGCGCCGCGCGCGGCGGCGCCGAAGCCATGCGCCGACGACGGGTTGCCGAAGTCATTGGTGAAATGGGGCAGCATCGCCGCGACGACGTCGGGGTCGGTCCGCGTCGTCGCGTTGTTGTCGAGATAGACCGGCCGCATCTCGACCCTCCTCAGACCGGCGCCACTTTGACGAGGAAGCCGAGCGCTTCCGTCAATTTCATGCGCACGCCGATCATCGTCATCGATGAAAGTTGACAGCCGATGCAGGCGCCGGAAAGCTTGACGCGGATCACGTCATCGACGACGCCGACGAATTGGCAATCGCCGCCGTCGAGCTGCAAACGCGGCCGCATCGCCTCGATCGCCGCGACGATCGTCGCCTCCATTTCCGCGCCCTCGATGCGGCGCGCCGTCTTCGGCGGCGCCGCGGGCTTTGCCGGCGCTTCGCCACGCGGACGGTTGTCGAAGCCGACGAGCCGGCGGCGCGGCGCCGACGGCGCGGCGACCAGGTCTTCGAAGGCGCCGGCGCTCACAGCGTCCAACATCGGTCACTCCTCGCCGTCAAGAGAACGACTTGCCGCACGAGCATTTCGACTCGGCGTTGGGATTGTCGAAGACGAAACCGGAGCTCTCGAGACCGCTGACGAAATCGACCGTCATGCCGGTGAGATGCGGCTGCGAGTCGAAATCGATGAACAGCTTGACGCCATCCTGCTCGACCACGGCATCGCCGTCGCGCGCCTTCGATTCGAGGCCCATCATGTATTTGAAACCCGCGCAGCCGCCCGTCTTGACCATGATGCGCAGCCCTTCCGCGTCGACGCCGCGCGAGCGCTCGGCAGCGCGCGAAATCGCGGTCTTGACGGCGACGACGGCGCTGTCGGTAAGCTGGATCATGTCGGGTCTCCTGCCCAGATGTCTGTCCCGTGGCAAAGCTCTGCATGACGCGTGCCAGAAGGCAGACAGTTGATTTAGCGTGCGAATTTGCCTTGGCCGGGTTGTCGGGATTGCGACAAAACGCCTTTGTCGCGAGTTCGCCGGCGGGTAATTGTAGGTCGACGGCGAGTTAGCGCTGTTATGCGGCTGCCTCCGCGCGGGCGATCGAGGCGAGCCGGCTCATACCGTCCTCGTCGCCGAAACACGCGGCGAAGTCGACGCAAACCGAGCAATGCGGCGCCGAGCAGAGGCTGAACCCCTCCATTTCGCAGATCTGCCGATAGAAGAATTTCTTCCAGCGCATGTTGTTGACGTTGGCCGCGTGCAGCGCAGGAAAATGCCGCTGCAGCAGGCGATTGAGCTCGCCGCGGTTCATCAGGCCGAGGTCCTGCCACAAATGATCGTCCCGCATCGCGCGGCGCGCGATGAGCGGCGCGAGCGCGTCGGCGGCTTCGTCGCCGGGCGCGCGATGCAGGGTCAGCAGATCCCTGAGCAGCGCCTCCTCGTCGGCGACGCCGAGCGCGGAGGGGCGGCTCAGACAGAACGGCGCTGGTTGGAACGGCAACCAGCGCGCGAACAAACGCTCGGCGTCGGCGCCCGCGAGCCCGAGCGCCTGCGCGAGCGGCTTGCGCTGGCGCGCGCTCTCGTCGAGCGCCGCCGCGACGATGCACGCGAACACATGATCGTCGAATGCAGCGCCCTCGTCTTCGCGCATCGGCTGGGCGGATCGCAACGCGGCGTAGCGGCTCGCGAACATGGTTCCCTCTCCCGCTCGAGGGACGGGGCGGGGTGCGGCCGCTTCCCTGAAAGCGCACCGCCCGCCCCGCCCTCATCCCCGATCCGTCTCCCGCAAAGCCCTGATGCGGGAGAAGGCGGTTTGTTCACGCCGCGATCTGGTCGGCCGCCACGTGCTTCTGACAATCTTTCGGGCAGACGCGCGAGCAGGCGCCGCAGCCGATGCAGGCGCCGCCGTTGTCGACCAGCATGATCTTGCGATTGAGCTCGCCGTCGAAATCCTCGTCGTCGTCCTCGCTCACCTTGCCGAGCAATTCGCCGTCCTCGTCGACGCCATGCAGATGCATCACGTCGCGCGAGCACACCTTGAAGCAACGGCCGCAGCCGATGCATTTGCCGGCGTCGATCGAGATGAGATAACTCGGCATCCAGGCCGAGCCGTCGCGGGTCAGATAGACCATCTCAGCCTCCGATTTCTTTCAGTTTCGCGCGCGCCGCCTCCAGCGCCGCGTAGGCTTCGTGTGCGGCGCGCGCGACGTCGGGAATCTGCGCCCAGTTGATCGGCAACTCCTCGCTGAGATCGTGCAGATTCATCTTCGTCGTCGTCGCCTTGGTGGAGAGCTTGCGGATCTCCGCTTTCAGGGTTTCGATGTCGGACATCTCTCGAACCTCAGGCGTTGGCGACTTCGGGCAGCTTGTCGATCCAACTCTTCGCCTCCGCGACCGCCTTCTCGCCCGCTTCGGCGAGCGCGGCATGATCGACGAAGCCGAAGCGATGCACGTCGCGCAGGCTCCTCGACAGCACGACGAGCCGGCCGACGGTCAACAACACGCGGCCGAAGCCCTCGTGCGACATCTTCATCATCGGCGAGGCGATATGGCCGCTGACCCGTTCGACATCGAGTCCGATCGCGACATAGAATTTCTCCACCCGCGAGAGCACGTCGGGATCGGGATCGCCGATGATCGGAATGAGCTTGCGCTCCTCCTTGGTGACGATGAAATCGGCGATGATGATGCCGTCGGGCTTGTTCTCCCAGACGCCATAGGTATCCTCGGCGCGCAGCACGCGCACCAGCGTCTTGACGAACTCCGAGTCGAGCCCGGTCGGTTTGTCGATGACTTCGCTCATGGCTCAATCCTCTTCGAAATCGGCCTTGCGCTCGACGTTCGCCGCGGCGAGCGCCTTGCGCAGCCAGGGCGGCGGCGAACCCGCGAGCATCGCCCGCGTGCGCTCGAGCACTTCGGGTATCGGCGCCGGCTGCGGCGTCTTGATCGGATGGATGCCGGCAGAGACCACCTTGGCCGCCGAGGGGCCGCCGATGGCGAGGCAGAACAGCAGATGCGCGCCCGCGAGCGCCGCCACCTTCGGGCCGATGCGGTCTTCGCCTCCCGTCTCGTGCGCGCCCGATTCGTCGGCGTTTTCGTCGAACGCGACCGCTTCGACGAAATCCCAACCCGTCCTGGTCACGTCGTAGACCGCGAAGCGCGGCGCCGAGCCGAAATGCGCATTGAGCGACTTCATGTCGCTCGTCGCGATCGCGACGCGCACGGCGCCAGGCGGCGGCCCTTTCTTCGGCGCCTCTTCCTCAGTGGCCACGAGTTGCAGACGCCGAACGGCGCTCATTGTCGCTCTCCCTGTCGAGGAACGGATCGAGGCTCTCAGGATCGGGTTCGCGCCGATCGGCCTCGAAGATATTGGCGGCCTCGAAGACGAGGTTGCGCGCGCCCT
>JBKQKS010000127.1:0-13153 GCA_052147395.1 Roseiarcus sp. | reverse complement strand
GCCTGCGATCATGCTGCAGCCGCGTCGTCTTCGTCCACATGGTTCCCTCGGGAGTTCGATTCTCCCTCAGATTCCACCGGCTTGCGATTTTTCAAGGGGTCACGGCCGCGGTTTCGAGACAGCCTCTAAGGGGGCGCAACCGAATCAACAATTACCTCTGTCGAACAATATCTTACAGCGATGTTCCATATTTGTTCTGGGGGAACATCCGTTGCACGCCTCTCGATCCCGTTACCGTCGCCACGTCGAATATTCGTTCTCCTGTAGACGGCGCCCCCGTGTGACGTCCCTGAAAATCGGAAAGGGCAGGAAATCCGCGCTAACGCGTTCCCGGCGTCGTCTCGCGCGCCCGAGGCTCCGCTTGCCGCGCCGAAATGATCCGCACGACGACCTCGCCTTCAGTGCGGCCTTCGCGCCCACAACAGCGCGATCGCGCAGGAGCCGAGGCGCGACATCGTGCCGTCGGCGCGGCTCGTCACGATGATCGGCACGCGCGCGCCCATCACGATTCCCGCCATATCGGCGTCGGCGAGATAGACCAATTGCTTGGCCATCATGTTGCCGGCCTCGAGGTCGGGCGCGACGAGGATGTCCGGGCGTCCCGCAACCGGCGACGTGATGTTCTTCGTGCGCGCGGCTTCGGCGCTGACTGCGTTGTCGAAAGCGAGCGGCCCGTCGAGAATGCCGCCGGTGATCTGCCCGCGATCGGCCATCTTGCACAGAGCCGCCGCATCGATCGTCGACTTGATGTCAGGCGACACGGTTTCGACCGCGGAGAGAATCGCGACGCGCGGAACCAGGATGCCGAGCGCGCGCACCAGGTCGATCGCGTTCTGGATGATGTCGCGCTTGTCGATCAGCGTCGGATAGATGTTGACCGCGGCGTCGGTGATGAACATCGGGCGCGGATAGCTCGGCGCGTCGATGGCGAATATGTGCGAGATGCGCCGCGCGGTGCGCAGGCCGTTCACCGCATCGACGACGGAGTGCATCAATTCGTCGGTATGCAGCGCGCCCTTCATCAGCGCCTCGACCTTGCCGGCGCGAGCGAGCGCAACGGCCGCGTCGGCGGCGGCGTGGCTGTGCTCGGTCGGCACGATGGTGAAATCGGAAAGGTCGATGCCGCTCGCGTCCGCCGCGCGGCGGATCTTCGCCTCCGGCCCGACGAGCAGCGCCTGGATGAGCCCCTCGCGCTGCGCTTCGACGGCGCCGGTGAGCGAAGCCTCGTCGACGGGATGCACGACGGCGGTGATCAGGGGCTGATGGCCCTTCGCCAACTGCCGCAGGCGGCGATAACGCTTGCCCTTCTCGCGCGGCTCGGTCGGCTGGCCGTTGACGACGCCGACCGTCACCTTCTCGTTGGGCGCGATCACCTCGACCTCGCCAACCATTGCTGGCTCGCCGCCGCGCCCGGTGGCCGAGCATTCGAGCACGACGCGGCGCCCTTCGCGCATCTTCGATTTGACGCCGAGCGTCAGCGTGAGCGGATCGCCTGGCGCCGGCGAGAGGAACGACTCGAACCGGTGGCGAACCAGCACCGCGCCGGGACCGGGAAAGTGCGTCGCGAGCGCGGCGCCGACAAGCGCCTGCGCCCATCCGGCGCCGAGCGCGATCGCTTGAAAACCGTTGGTGGTGGAGAGCCCGATCGCTTCGGCGTCGGGTTCGAGCCCCGCGAACGCATCGGCGAAACGCTCGACGTCTTCGGGGGTCAGCGTATGCGTGAAAGTCACGCGCTCGCCGACCTGCAGCTCGTCGAAGGTGCGGTTTTCCAGGCGCGGCATGTTTCATTCTCCTCGAGAAACCTCGAAACCGCAGCCCGGCATAGGCCGCCAAGGTTAGCGAAGCTTGACCCAAGTCAATACGACGACATCATCGGCGTTCAAGCTTACTCGGGGCCTGAGGCGTCGAGGGCGAGCATGCAGACGACGGTTCCCGACCCGGAAGCCCGGCAGGCGCCGGTGATTAAGTGGGTCGGCGAACGACTCTCCGCAGCGGCGGGCGAAGCGGCCAAGCGCATCGACACGCAGGGCGCGGTCGTGTGGCTCGCCGGGCGCGAGGCCTGTAAGATCAGGCGGGCGATCCGCCTGCCGTTCCTCGATTATTCCACGATCGACAAGCGCCGCGAGGCGACGCTCGCCGAGATCGACGTCAACCACGCCGCGGCGCCGGAGATCTATCGCGAGGCGGTCGCGATTTCGCTGAGCGCCGGCGGCTATGCGTTCGGAACGGACGGCGAAATCGTCGAATGGGCGACACGGATGCGCCGCTTCGACGAGGACGCGACCCTCGACAAGCTCGCCGAGCGCGGCGAGCTGACCGACGGCCTCATCGCCGGACTTGCCGAGGCGATCCACGCCGCGCACCAGCGCGCGCCGATCCGTGAGGCGGCGTCGGCGCTGCGCAGTCTGGCGACCTGGATCGATCAGAACCGCGCGGCGTTCGCCGATGAACCCGACCTGTTCGCGCCCGCTGAGGTCGAAGCCCTGACCGCACGAGCCCGCGCCGCGCTCGAAGCGAACCGGGAGCTCCTCACGCAGCGCGGCGCTCTCGGGTTCGTGCGCCGCTGTCACGGCGATCTGCACTTGCGCAACATCGCGCTCATCGACGGCCGCCCGACGCCGTTCGACGCGATCGAATTCGACGATTCGATTGCGACCGGCGACGTGCTCTACGACCTCGCCTTCGCCGCCATGGACCTGTGGGAGCGCGGCTTTCGCCATCACGCCAACGCGCTCGTCAACGGCTATCTCACGCATGGCGGTCAAGCCCATTATTCCGGGCTCGCGGCGCTGCCGCTGTTCCTCAGCGTACGCGCGGCGATCCGCGCCAAGGTGGAGGCGGCCAACCGCCTGCATGTGAGCGACTCGCAGCGTGCGCGGGTCGACGCCGCGGCTCGGCGCTATTTCGAGTTCGCGCTGGAATTCCTCGCGCCGGCGCCGGCGCAGCTCGTCGCCGTCGGCGGTCTCTCGGGCTCGGGCAAGAGCGCGCTCGCACGCGCCATCGCGCCCGAGCTCGGCCGCGCGCCCGGCGCCGTCTGGATTTCCAGCGACGTCGAGCGCAAGCGCATGTTCGCCGCAGCGGAAACCGAACGGCTTCCGGACTCCGCTTACGACGCCGCTACGACGCGCGAAGTCTATGCGAGGCTTCGACGCGAAGCCGAGCTCGCGCTCGCCGCCGGCCAATCGGTCGTCCTCGACGCGACGCACGCGCGGGCGGCGGACCGCGTGGCGAGCGCGAAGCTCGCGCGCGCGCGGATCGCCTTTCTCGGCCTGTGGCTCGAGGCGCCGCTCGCGACGCGGCTGGCCCGGGTCGAGGCGCGGCGGTTCGACCCCTCCGACGCCGACGCGCGCGTCGTCGCGGCGCAGCGCGCCGATCCGATCGCGGAGCCGGGATGGGTCGCAATCGACGCCTCGGGCGGGTTCGAGCGCACGCTCGACGCGGCGCGCGCGGTTGGCGCTCGCTGAGAGCTCTGCTATAGCGGCGAAAATTCCGGGTTCGGAGTTGGCGGATGAGCTATTGTGATTTCGACGCGCTGGAGCGGACGCCGCTGGCGAGCGATCCGTTCGAGCACGTCGTCGTCCCCGACTTTCTGCAACAGGACCGCTTCGCCGCCGTCGTCGCCGATTACCCGGAAACGCCCGGCCCGGGCTCACATCCGCCGAGCGAGCTGAAGATCGCCGGCCATTTCCGTGCGCTGATCGAGGAATTGCGAGGCCAGCGCTTCCGCGAGGCGATAGAGCGCAAATTCGTCATCGACCTCTCCGGCCGGCCGACAATGTATACGGTGCGCGGCTATGTGCGCGAGCGCGACGGCGCCATCCACACCGACTCGAAAACCAAGATCATCACCGTGCTGCTCTACATGAACGAACGCTGGGATTCGGACGGCGGGCGCCTCAGGCTGTTGCGCTCGGGCGACGATCTCGAGAACTACGCGGCGGAAGTGCCGCCGTACGGGGGGACGCTGCTCGTATTCAAACGCTCGGAAACCTCCTGGCACGGCCACAAGCCGTTCTCGGGTCGACGGCGCGCGATCCAGCTCAACTGGGTCACCTCGCCCGAGGTCGTCGACGCCGAGCAGCGCCGCCATGCGCTGTCGACGAAATGGAAGAAATTCACCAACCTGTTCGCTCCGAGTTCGGCGGCCTAGAGCCACGAAGACGCAGCCGCGGCGCATCGCGGTTAGGTTGCGCCTCTTCAGCGCCGGGCCACGCGGCGAAAAGAGGCCAGCAAGAGAGGGAAGACCGTTACATGATCAAGATGAGACTGGGAGCGGCGGTTGCGGCCGCGCTCGTCGTCGGGCTGCTCGGCTTCGCGGGCGCCGCCAGCGCCGACAGCGTGCGCAAGCAATGCGGCGACGAGTACAAGGCCGCCAAGGCCGCCAATACCCTCAACGGCCAGAGCTGGAGCGATTTCTACAACGCCTGCAAGGCGAAGAACGCAGCCGCGGCCCCCGCCGCCTCGCCGACGACGGCCGCGGCTCCAACGCCGGCGGCGACGCCTTCGCCGACGCCGACCAAGGCCGCTCCGGCGCCGAAGAAGACCCCGGCGGCCGCCACCGGCGCCGGCGAATTCACCAACGAGGCCGAGGCCAAGGCCCATTGCCCGACCGACACGGTGGTCTGGGTCAACACCAAGTCGCACAAGTACCATTTCTCCGGCGCCAAATCCTACGGCACGACCAAGAAGGGCGCCTACATGTGCGAAGCCGACGCCAAGGCAGGCGGCAATGTCGCGGCGAAGGACGAACACGCGAAATAGCGCGCGAAATGCCGAGCCGGACGACAAGTCCGGCTCGGACAGTTTGGTCCGAACCCCGCAATCGTCACTTGTCTCGATGAGGAGCCATAGAGTGGCTTTGGGACCCACGAACTAGGACCGGGCGGGGTCCGAACAAACTCGAATGCCTATCGGCGTTATGTCTGCGTGGCGCTGCTGAGTTCGTCGCGAGGCTCTTTAGACCCGCGCGGGCGATCGTTTGGCTGCCGCGAAGCGCGGATCGACGGCGGGGGCGAACAGAGGACGCATTGAACGCTCGACCCCGGCAACCCTATGATCCCAAAACGGAAGGCCCGAGCGCCGTCGGGCTCGGCCCCGACGCGGAGGGCGCTGCCGCAGCCGTCACTTTGCGTGCATCGATAACCCCAAAATTAGGCGGCTCCGCACTCGGGTCTTTGCCTCGGCGTTGCCGGGCACGACCGTCGCGTGCTCCGTTGCAACGTCGTATATGAGCTGGCCGCCCTTGGTCACGTCTCGGCCGGTGGTAACGGTTACGTTGCCGGTGAGCACCAATTTGTTCGTGGGCGTGTCGAATATGGCCGAGTCGCCAGTCGCTGTGCGCGTCTTCGAGAAAAAGGCGACCGGCCCCTGACAGTCCATGTGCCGGAGCTGGCTGTTCTCCAGCATCGGTTCTACGCCGCCGCTCGGTGCGACCGCTGGCATTGGGGCGAGCAACAGCAAGCGCCTTTTTTCGATCGACAGCATCAAGCCCGAGCACATCAGCCTCGAAACGCCCAGGAATACGACGACGTTGCCGCTGTAGACCGCCTTCACATCCTTGTCGGAATAGATGACTTTGTCGGCTTCGATCGACACTAGAAACGTCGAATTCCCAGTCTGCGACAACGCGGCGGCGTCGGCCGCAGCCGCCGTCGCCATCAGCAGCGCAGCTGCGAGCGCCGGCGTTTTCATCGCCGCTCGCGCTGCATCGAGAACATCGCCGCCTCGCAGGCGTCCGAGTTCCGAATTTCGACGCGACCCAAGATCCGGCTCCGGTCCCAGCGTCTTCGTGAGCTCGATGCGAACTTTGGCGCCGTGCGCGGCAACGCACGGTGCAAATGACTGGCGTCGCCGCTCGGCGTTACAACAGTTTCAGGAACTTGCTGGGGATGCCGCGCTGGAAAGTGAGCGAATAGCTGATGATGCACTTCGAGGAGGTGACCGTCAAAGTCGCGGCCAACGTGGCAGGGTTGACGACCAGAGTGTATGTACCGGTGCTGCCGCTGAACTCGGAGGACGGCAGACCAAAAGTCGACGCGCCATTGAAAGTGACAGTCGTTCCGTATGTTCCCGACGCCTTGTTGAGCGTATACGCATATTTAGTCAAAGTATCGTCCGTCGGCGATATCCCGAGCACCCAGGTCTGCAGGTAAAGCGTACTGCCGGACTCTTTGAATCCTTGGAACCACGTATAGCCGGCGATGTTCGTAGTCGAAGAACCGACGCCCTAGGGGCAGCCCGTCGCCGAACTCGCGGACAGCACGGTCGCCGTCATATTGTAGGCGCCCGGCTTAGCCAGATTTTGCGTGGCCGCGTCGGCAGCAGTTGTCAGCATAATCGCAGCAGATGGAATCAAGATCCAATTTTTCATCACATTGCTCCCCCTCGATTTGCGAGACAATTTGCAATTCTCGCAAAGTTGCCCGTTTGTCGCCGCGCCATCTCTTGACCCAATTGCCTACGACACCCGACCTGATTCAGAGGCTGGCGATTTACATTCTCAATTAGCTTAATCTAGTTTCTAGGCGCCGTTATGTCAAGCGTGCTGCTTGTATCTAGGCGGCGACCGGCGCAGCGCTTCAAATCTGTGGCGCCGCCACGACCGCGGATTGCGCGCTGCGGCGACGGTTCGTCGATTTCGCCCTCCATGACCAGCCCAAAGCCTGCCGACGCGGGGCGAAAAGGGCATTTCGCGCGCGCTTGTCACAATTCGGGTCGAGGAAAGCGATAAAGGCGCGCGGGGTAATTGGCGGCGAAAATGGAGCCGCGGGATTTCGCGGAATGGCTGACTGCGGCGCAGCGCCATATCGTGTTTCGCGAACTCGCGCTCGTAGACGCCGACCTGCCCGAGTTGGCGCCGAACCTTCGAAACGACGCCGGTAGACGGCGACTTGGCTCCATGGATCGCCGCCGCTGCCGGATTTGGGCAGAGTCAACACGAAACGCGACAGGCGCGATTTCGGGAATCGTCAACGCCATCCCGAACGCCCGCTCAGTGCGTCGCCGGTTGCGCGAATGCAAGATAGGGTTGCAGGCACACGCGGTCCCGTTTGGCATCGGGCTTGTAGAGAGAGTGCCGTGAGGTTGCGGCGCCTATCAAAGCGTCCCACAGTCCGACCCGCACGTCATAGTCGCGCACAGCCAGCATGCGCTCGAGCAGCAGGCATCGCAGCACCCTGCTGATCCACCATGCCCTGTCCTTGGCTTGCGCGGCGGCGACGTTCTCGGCCCAAGGTTTGCCGTTGTCGTTTCCGCTCGGATTCAGCCGCGCGTTGACTTCGCCTTTGAACGCATCGTAACAATGATAGGTCGCCTCCAGAACATACTGGACCGACCACGGCTTTTCGTCTTGCCGCTGATCTTCATTCAGCAAATCGAATGGATATTGGCTTTGACATGACTCGTTATTGCTGAGACCGAACCAGTCCTCGGATTCGACGCCAAATCGCGAATCGACGTTGGCCGTCAGCGCCGCCGAAAGCCTGTTGTGGTGGTCGTCCCATTTGTTGTCGGCGTTGCGAAAATCCGCCAACACGGGCGCCGCTGGGCTCGCAACCTTGCCGGCGGCGGCCCGGCGCAGTTCGTCGTCCAGCGCGATGGTCGTCTTCCACTTCAGTTCCAGAAGTCCATCGAGGGTATTCTCGATCTCGGCTATCGCCGCGGCGTCGGCGTTGATCTCCTGGATGTGGCCGTCGACGGCGCGGCGGTAGGCGTCATACCCCCACGTGACGACCGATCCCAATCCGGCCAGGAATGTGGACGAAAAGATCAGCGCGACCGCAGACGACCACATGACCTTCCGGGCCCGAGATTGCGGCTCGGACCGCGGCGCCACCGCTTTCCGGGTCGAACTCTGGTCCTCCATGGCGCCTCGAGATTTCGTTGGCCCGACATCGGCATTGCGTCGGCTCGCGCGAAGGTAGAGTGCGCGCTTCCCCCGGTCTTGGCAAGGCGGAAACCGGCGCAGAGCTCGGGTTCCGAGCCGTCGGGCCGACCATGCCGGCATGACAATTCTCGCGGCCGTTGCCCCCAACGAAGGCGGTCGGGGCGAGGGCTCGTCGTTTGCCGTTTCGTTTCGCGAGCGCCCGACGACGAGCCCTCGTCCCGAGCTGGTCGATGGATGAGAAAGGGCTAAGGCGGCGCGGCAAAATAAGTGCGCCAGCTTTCGTTACTGTCATTGCTAGCCAAGCGAAGCAACCCAAGGCCTGCGTCGCGCGACCCGTGGATGGCTTCGTCGCTTCTCCTCGCAATGACGATTGCCGAACATTCGGAGGGATTCGGTTATTTCGCCGCGTCGCCTAATCTCTCGAGCGAGCGCTCGACGCGAACGGATTGCCGCGAAGCCGTATCAGACGAACGTGTCGAGCCCGGCGAAGAAACTGCGATGGTCGAGGTATTGCGTGCCATCGCAGGAAAACGACATGTTGATCATGCCGTTGATTAGATTGACCGCCGCGTTACGCAGATAGACCGTCTCGTCGGTGAACCTCAGACGCCGGAATTCGGCGAACAGCCGCACGATATGCGCTTCGTCGATCACAGGGATACGGCCGGCGTAGTCGGAGGCGGGAAAGCGCTCGACGAAGCCGGTCTCCAGCACCTCCTCGCGCACGAACTTCTCGTAGCAGAAGGGGTCGCGAGCGAACCAGCAGGTGAGCTGGCTCGACGAATAGTGGATCTTGGCGTGAAAGACGCCCTTGCGCGCCATGAGCTCGCGCACGATCGCATGCACCCGATCAATGGACGCGTCGAACAGACTTTCGACGCGACGCTGGTTGAACAGCTGGGCGCGGATCGAAGGATCGCCCTTTATCTGCAGCCATCTAGTCGGCATGCGCCCGGCCCCTCGAGGTCGTTTCTCTAATCGACTCTTTCGCACGCATAGGCGCGCGTCACGTAGGGAAACGTCACGGTCTCCCGCCCCGCGAGTTCCGGCGCGCCGGCGATGATTTTACGCACAGCGGCGGCGACCTTTTCCTGCTCCTCGCGCGGCAGCACGGCGATGAAGCTCGTCGACATCGAGCGGTCGACGATCACGCGCTCCGGGGGCCCTACATGGCAATGCGCGAACACCTGCTCCGTGAGCGGCGAGAACCCTTCGGCGGGAAACGCATCACGCCAACGCCCGCTTTCGTGACGAGGCGTATCGCCGCGATAGCGGTCGAGCAACTCCGTCAGTTTTGCGACCCAGCCGACGCTCTCGTCGCGCACGTTCCAGATCAGGCCGAGCCGGCCGCCGACCTTCAGCGCCCGGCGGAATTCCGCGAGCGCCTCTGGCGTCGCGAACCAGTGAAAGGCCTGGGCGCAGACGATCGCGTCGACGCTCGCATCTTCGAGCGGCAGCGCCTCAGCCCTGCCCTCGCGCACCTCGGCGTCCGGAAATTGTTTCCGCAACTGATCGCGCATGGCGGCGACCGGCTCGACCGCGATCAGCGAGGCGCCGGTGCGCACCACGAGCTTGGTGAACTTGCCGGTCCCGGCGCCGAGGTCGACGACGACGCGGCCAGGCTCGAGGCCGATGTCCTTAGTGAGCCAGTCGAGGGCGGCTTCGGGATACTCGGGCCGCCCGGCGACATAGGTCGCGGCCGCGGCCTCGAATCCGACCGCGGCGGCTTCGTGCAGCGGCGGCTCGGGGGATGGGGCGTGCATGCGGGGCCTCCTCGCTCGGAGCCCGGGGATACGCCGTCGCCGCCGAGAACGCCAGTGCGCGTCAGGCGCGCCGACACTCGCGTCCGACGTCGCTGCTCGCGGCGATCTCCATGCTGCGCAACAGCGTGCGGATGAGCGCGATATTGACCGGCTTGCGCGCTGGCCCGAACATCTCGAGGCCGAGCTGGCGGCCGATGGCGAACGTCTCTTCGATCTCGTCGTCGTCGGCCCCGGTCACCAACAGCACCGGCGGCCTATCCGCGAGCCCGCTCATCAGCGCGAGCACGTCGGCGCCCGAGTCCTCGCCGAGCATCAGGTCGAGAATGACGGTGTCGTAATGGCCGGCGCGCAACGCGGCATAGGCCGTCGCCCCCGACTGGGCGAGGTCGACGCGATAACCCATCTTGGCCGCAATCGAAGAGTAAATGCCGCTTTGAACCTTGTCGTCGTCGACGATCAGCAGGCGTTTCCGCTCGTCCATGCTACTACTCCGGATCGAAATCTCTGTTGAACGCGCTGGCGGACGGACGCGCGAGAACCGGCTTTTGCGGCGGCGAAGTCCGGTCGATAAGACATGCCGGCTCCCAGAACCGGCTCGGGGCGAGGCGCATCATGCGAATCCCGCTCGCGGCGAGGGGCCCCGCTCTCTTTCTAGTTGCAATTGCTTTCGGCGCCCTTAATGCGTCAATGGCGACGGCCGACCGCGAGCCGCCGCTCCACCCCTGCCGAATAGGCCGACATCGCGTAGCAGAAAACGAAATAGAACAGCGCCGCGAACGCGTAGCCGGTGGCGAGCAGCGTCGGGCCGCTCCACACCGCATCCTTGAACGCGTTGTCCATCGTGGCGAGGAAATCGTTGACCCCGACGATCGCGACCAGCGTCGTGTCCTTGAACAGGCCGATGAAATTGTTGACGATGCCGGGGATCACCAGCGCCAGCGCCTGCGGCAGCACGACGAGCCGCATCATACGCCGGTAGTCGAGGCCGAGCGCCATGGCCCCCTCGTACTGGCCCCGCGCAAGAGTCTGCAGACCGCCGCGCACCTCCTCGGCCATATAGGCCGCGGAGAACAACGCGATGCCGATGAGTGGACGCAGGAAGCGGTCGGGGTCCCATCCCGGCGGCAGGAACAGCGGCAGCATGTTGTCGGCCATGAACAGCACGGTGATGAACGGCACGCCGCGCACGAACTCGATGAAAATGACGCTCGCGAGCCTCACCACGGGCATCTCGGAGCGCCGACCGAGCGCGAGCAGCACGCCGAGCGGCAGCGAAACGACGATGCCGACCAGCGCGGTGATCAGCGATACGAACACCCCGCCCCACAGCAGCGTGTCGACACGCGGCAGACCGAGACTCGGCGCGCCGGAGAGCAGCAGAAAGGCGGCGATGGGAAAGCCGAGAAAGAAGCCCCAGGCGCCGAGCCGCTTCCCCGGCGCCCCCGGCCACAGCAGCCAGGCGATCAACGCCGCGCCCGAGACCTCGACCGCGACGACGCGCCAGCGCTGCGCTTCCGGGTAGGAGCCGTAGCTGAGATAACCGAGCTTCTGCGCAATGAACGCCCAGCAGGCGCCGTCCTGATGCTGGCGGCACAAGGCCCCGTCCGGCGCGCTCCACACCGCCTTCACCGTCGCCCATTCGATGAGTGGCGGCAGCAGATAGAGCCCGAGCGCGAAAAGCAGCAGCGTCAGCACGCCCGAGGTCCAGGAGGAGAACAGGTTTTCGCGCGCCCAGGCCGCCAGCCCCCGCGAAAACAGCGGCGGCGGAATTTCCGGCTCCGACGACGCGCGCACGAAGGCGACGGATTTTTCGCTCATCAGCGCTCCTTCAGCGCATAGCGCGCATTGTAGAGATTGAGCACGAGCGCGATGGCGAGCGAGATGACGAGATAGACCGCCATCGTGATCGCCATCACTTGCACGGCGGCATGGGTCTGGTTGAGCACCGTGCCGGCGAAGATCAGCACCAGGTCGGGATAGCCGATGAACACGGCGAGCGAGGAATTCTTGACGATGTTGAGATATTGGCTGGTCAGCGGCGGGATGACGAGGCGCAGCGCCTGCGGGACGACGATGAGGTTCATCGCCTGTCCGCGCTTCAAGCCGAGCGCCGCCGCAGCCTCGTGCTGGCCGCGATGGACTGCGAGAATGCCGGCGCGCACGATCTCGGCAATGAAGCCCGCGGTATAGGTGACGAGGCCGAACACCAGCGCCGCGAATTCGGGATAGAGCTGCAGGCCGCCCTTCAGATTGAAGCCGGCGAGCGCGGCATAGCCGAAGCCGATCGGCCGCCCGGCGATGAGATAGACCAGGACGGTCGGAACGACCACCAGCAGCGCCGAAACGCTGACGATCGGCGCCTGCCGGCCAGTCTCATCCTGACGTTTTCGCGCCCAGCGCAGAAACAGCAGGCTGGCGGCGATGCCGGCGAGCAGCGCCGCGACCGGCGCCCATGCGCCCTCGCCGAGCTCCGGGCGCGGCAGATAGAGGCCGCGATTGTTGAGAAACACCGCGCCGTAGATCGTGAGCGATTGCCGCGGCCCCGGCAGCGACTTGAGCACCGCGTTGTACCAGAATAGCAGTTGCAGCAGCAGCGGCGTGTTGCGTATCAGCTCGACGTAGACGAGCGCGATGCGCGACAGGATCCAGTTCGGCGACAGCCGCGCGATGCCGACGAGGAAGCCGAGCGGCGTCGCCAGCGCGATCGAGATCGCCGCGACCAGCAGCGTGTTGATGAGACCGACCCAGAATGCGGTTCCGTAGGTCGAGAGCGCAGAATAGCTGATGAGCGAGAGATTGATGTCGAAGCCGGCGACCTCGTTCCAGAACGAGAAGCCGAGGGGTATGCCGCGCGCCTCCATGTTGACCACGGCGTTGCGCCAGGCGGAGGCGACGAGCGCGACGAGCGCGGCGACCAGCAGGGCCTGAAAGAACAGCCCCCGCACCCTGGGATCGTTGACGAAAGACCGTTGCACCTTGCCCCCGCCGTATGCGGCCGAATGATGGCAAGCGCCGTGGCCGGAGGCAAGCCTCGCGCGCTCGAGGCTGCTGGCGCTCGGCGCGCAAAGCTAGCGGCTGGCGCCCGAATACCCGTGGGTCACGAGGGTTGCTTTCGAGCGAAGCGGAAGTTGCGGCCCGCCCCGGCGTCGAGCGATCGCGCCCCTTTCGATCCAGCCGCCTCGACGGCAGTTTGGCCTTCGGGTCTCTCGAGCCGGCGCCCGAGTCGGTGAGCCGAATTAGAGATTGATCAACGTATCACCGAAATGCGGCGGGCGCGCTTTTCGCCGCCTCGCGCGCCAGCGGGCGTGGGTTGCTTGCCGGCGGGGGCGGTTTCGTCCTCGGGCCGGCCAGGGCCTTCGCCGGCTGGCGGAAGGCGTGCGGCGCAACCTCTTGCAACTCGCGGCGGGTGGAATCGTCGATGCCTGTCCGGCCGAGCCGGAACTGACCGATCAGGCTCGATAGCTGCGCGGTCTCTTGCGAAAGCGAACGGGTCGCCGCCGTCGAT
>JBKQKS010000126.1:0-4627 GCA_052147395.1 Roseiarcus sp. | reverse complement strand
GGCGGCATCCTCGGCCAGCAAATCACGGTCGAACAGGGCGACGACGTTTCCGATCCCAAGCAGGGCGTCTCGGTCGCCAACAAGTTCGTCGGCGACGGCGTCAAGTACGTCGTCGGCCACTTCAATTCCGGCGTGACCATCCCCGCCTCCGAAGTCTACGCCGACAACGGCGTGCTGATGATCACGCCGTCGGCCACCAACCCGAAGGTCACCGACCGCGGCCTGTGGGACGCGTTCCGCACCTGTGGCCGCGACGACCAGCAAGGCAAGCTGTGGGCCGACCTCGCGCTGACCAAGCTCAAGGACGCCAAGATCGCCATCGTCCACGACAAGACCCCCTACGGCCAAGGCCTCGCCGACGCCGCCAGGGGCTTCATGAACGCCGGCGGCAAGAAGGAAGTCCTCTACGAAGGCGTCAACACCGGCGAGAAGGACTATTCGGCGATCGTCTCGAAGATCAAGGCTTCGGGCGCCGACTATCTCATGTGGGGCGGCCTGCACACCGAAGGCGGCCTGATCGTTCGTCAGATGCGCGACCAGGGCATGAAGACCGTCATGATTTCCGGCGACGGCATCACCGACACCGAATTCGCCTCGATCGGCGGCCCCGGCGTCGAAGGCACGCTGATGAGCTTCGGCCCCGAGCCGCGCAACAACCCCGCCGCCAAGGAGGTCGTCGCCGAATTCAAGGCCAAGGGCTTCGAGCCGCAGGGCTATACGCTCTATTCCTACGCCGCGATGCAGATCCTCAAGCAGGCGGCCGAGAAGGCCAATTCGCTCGACCCGAAGAAGATGGCGCAGGTCATGCACTCCGGCGAGCCGTTCCACACCGTGATCGGCGACATCGCCTACGACAAGAAGGGCGACCGCACGACGGCCGACTACGTCTGGTACGTGTGGAAGAAGGATCCCGACGGCAAGATCACGTTCCACCAGTTGTGACGAATTGCAGCCGGGGTCGGCGCCCCCGGCTACAACGCCAGCTCGATCCTGACCGGGACATGATCCGACGCCTTTTCGCGCCCGCGTATGTCGCGGTCGATCGTGGCGCTCTGCAGCCGATCGGCCGCCTGCGGCGACAGCAGCAGGTGGTCGATGCGGATGCCATTGTTGCGCGGCCAGGCGCCGGCCTGATAGTCCCAGAACGTGTAGCGCCCGGGCTCGTCGTCGCAGGCGCGCAACGCGTCGACGAGGCCGAGCGCCTCGAGCTCGCGGAATTTCGCCCGCGTCTGGGGAAGAAACAGCGCGTCCGAGAGCCATTGCTCCGGGTGCGCGGCGTCTTTCGGCTCGGGGATCACGTTGTAATCGCCGGCGATGACCAACGGCTCCTCGAGCGCGAGCCGCCTCTGCGCATGAGCGACGAGGCGATCCATGAAGGCGAGCTTGTAGGCGTATTTCTCCGTGCCCGCAGGATTGCCGTTGGGCAGATAAAGGCTCGCGACCCGGACGATTCCGTTCATCGTCGGAATGACGCCCTCGAGATAGCGGGCCTGCTGATCCTCCGGATCGCCCGGCAGCCCGCGCTCGACTTCGAACGGCCGCTTGGCCAGAATCGCGACGCCGTTGAAGGTCTTCTGCCCGAGCGTCGCGACATTGTAGCCCGCGGCCTCGATTTCCGCACGGGGAAAGGACTCGTCGACGCATTTGATCTCTTGCAGACACATCGCGTCGGGCCGGACCTCCTCCAGATAATCGAGGAGATGCGGCAGGCGCTGGCGCACCGAATTGACGTTCCAAGTGGCGATGATCAGGGGGCGCTCTCCGTAGTTGTCCCAATCATGCCACGGCGGCGAGGACAAAAGAAGGTCGAACGAGCGTCTTCGCGGCGCCGCAATCCTGTGCGCCGAATCTCGAATCGTGTGCAAACGCCCGGGATCTCAAGGGGCTTCACGCGATTGTCAGGGCCGGCCATGGCGCCGCGGCGCAAAAGTGCTATATATTGGAAGGGGGATCGCGGCGTCCGTTGCGGACCCTGCAACGATTGGCCGCAAAACGCGGCGCACCAAAGTGAGATCAACTCATGGCCAGCGAGAAGGGGCAGAACCTTCAGGACACTTTCCTCAATCACGTACGCAAGAGCAAGACCTCGGTGACGATCTTTCTGGTCAACGGCGTCAAACTGCAAGGTTTCGTGACATGGTTCGACAATTTCTGCGTGCTGTTGCGCCGCGACGGCCACTCGCAGCTCGTCTATAAGCACGCGATTTCGACCATCATGCCCGCAAGCCCGATCCAGATGCTCGAAGCGGCGGAGGACGCGGGCGACCATCACTGAGCAGGATCAGAGCGAACTCTTGTACGACAATGAACTCGGCGCCCGCGAGAAGACGGTCGCCACGGAAACCAGGACGCTAGTCGTCTGCCCCTATCCGACCTCGAAGCGCGACGGCGGCGAGGTTCTGCGTCCGCCGGAGGCGCGCCGCGAGGAGGCGATCGGCCTCGCCCGTGCGATCGACCTCGATGTCGCCGAGGGCGCGCTGGTTGCGCTCGCCGAAATCAGGCCGGCGACCTATCTCGGCAAGGGCAAGGTCGCCGAGCTCGCCGAGCGCGTCACGGCGCTGGAAGCCGAACTGGTGGTGATGGATTGCGCGCTGTCGCCGGTGCAGCAGCGCAACCTCGAGAAGGCGTGGAACGCCAAGGTCATCGACCGCACCGGCCTCATCCTGGAAATCTTCGGCCGCCGCGCCCGCACCGCCGAGGGCGCGCTGCAGGTCGAACTCGCCCATCTCGCTTATCAGAAATCGCGGCTGGTGCGGTCCTGGACCCACCTCGAGCGCCAGCGCGGCGGCTTCGGCTTCCTCGGCGGGCCCGGCGAAACCCAGATCGAGACCGACCGCCGGCTGATCCAGGAGCGCATCACCCGGCTGGAGCGCGACCTCGAGCAGGTGAAGAAGACCCGCGCGTTGCACCGCTCGAGCCGCAAGGACGTCCCCTATCCGATCGTCGCGCTGGTCGGCTACACCAACGCCGGCAAGTCGACGCTGTTCAACCGGCTCACCCGGGCGGACGTGGTCGCCGCCGACATGCTGTTTGCGACGCTCGATCCGACGATGCGGCTTTTGAAGCTGCCGCACGGCGGGGCGGCGATCCTCTCCGACACCGTCGGCTTCATCTCCGATCTTCCCACCATGCTGATCTCGGCGTTCCGCGCCACGCTCGAAGAAGTGTTGGCGGCCGACGTGATTCTCCACGTGCGCGACATTTCGCACGAAGATACCGAGGCCCAGGCCGAGGACGTGCTGAAAATCCTCGCCGAGCTCGGCGTTGCGCACGCCGACGACAAGCTCGTCGAAGTCTGGAACAAGCTCGACCGGCTCGACGAAGCCCGTCGCGCCGAGCTCGCGCTCGGTCGCGGCGCTGACGGACCGGTCGCGGTCTCGGCGCTGACCGGGGAGGGGATCGAGACCCTGCTCTCGGCGATCGAAGCCAAACTCGCGCGAGGCCGCAGCCTCATCGACCTGCATCTCGACCCGACCGACGGCAAGGGCCTTCACTGGCTCTACGAGCACACCGAGGTGATGTCGCGCCACGACGCCGAGGACGGCGGCGTCGACCTCAAAGTGCGCGTCGCGCCCGAATCGCTCGACCGCGTGCGCCGGCGTTTTCCTGCGCCGCTCGCCTCGTCATGAGAAAGCAATGGCGAGCTTGCCGCCGGCGAGCGCCTGGGCGGCGAAGGATCCGCCCTGGTAGTCGCCGGAGAGGGTGAGAGTCGACTGGGTCGCGCCGTTCTGCAAGCTCAGCGCGGTCGAGGCCGCGCCCTCGCTGGCGCCGAGATAGGTCCATCCGCCGTCGATCAGCAGCGTGTCGCCGCTCGCGCCGCCGAGGTCGAAGTCGGTGACGCCGGCCGCGAAATATTGCAAGGCGCCGAGCTCGAGCGTCCCGCCGGCGCCGGCGAAGGACACGCTCTGGCCCGCTGCCTTCCAGCCGAAATCGAGATCGGACGCGCCGGAGATCAGGTCCTGACCGCCGGTTCCGCTCACGACGTTGGCGAACTCGAGCGTGCCCGACGAGACTTCGATGGTTCCGTTGTTGATGAAGCCGGCGGTGATGTCGCTGGTTCCGGTTCCCGCGGTCTTCTCGAACAAGCCGGCGTTGAGGAATGGCGATTGTTCCGAGCCGCCAGAGATATAAGTTATTCCATAATCGCCGACGATGTCCCATGTCGAACTGGAGTTGGGGCCGTTCTGGATCGCCACCTGGTTAGTGGTGGAACCGAGGCCCAGCGTCACCAGGCCTTGCTGCGTCAACGCGCCCGAGTTCTGGAACACCTCGCTCGCGCCCGGACTGGCGCCCTGGATAGTGAGATTGGCGATGGTGGAACTGCCTCCGACTACGAAAAGGCTCTGACCTTTCAGCAGCGCGTCATTGAAGGTCGCGCCCCCTGCGACGACGAAATTGCCGCCGAGGACCACGGCAGCGCCGGAGTCCGCTTCGAAATGTCCGAGATATCCGAATGCCTGAACGGAGGGCGTCGTCAGTGTGGCTGTCGAGCCGGAAACCTTCCAGTTGGCGATCGAAATCGTTGCGCTGCCGGCGACAGTTTCAGCGCCCTCGGTCACCAGGGTTCCGGGGCCGGAGACCGTGCCGGCGAGCGTCGAGGACCCCGTGAGCGTCAGCTGATCGCCCG